>NZ_JBTOPV010000011.1:0-107282 GCF_055284355.1 Pseudomonas sp. HP_01
CCCCACCACCCACCGCTTACCCCCACCCCCCCCCCTGGCCGCCCCCCCCCCCCCGCTTCTCCGCCTCCCCCCCCACCCCCCCCCCCCCCCCCCCCCCCCCCCCCCCCCCCCCCCCCGCTCCTACAGGGGCTCGGCCGTCTGTCCCTGATCGACTCGAGACTCACCCCCATGACCCACAAGAAAAAACCACCCTTCCCGACCCTGTGGAATAACACCCGCGCGGCCTTTGCCTTTCTCGCGCCGGCCACCGTTGCCCTGGCGCTGATCGGCATCTTTCCGACGGTGTTCGCGCTGGTGAACTCGTTCCGCCAGTACAACCTGGCCCGGCCAAAAGACGCGACGCCTTTCATCGGCTTCGACAACTACCTCAATGTGCTCAACGACGCGTCGTTCTGGGCCGCGCTGGGGCGAACCGGGCTGTTTCTCATCACCGTGGTGCCGATCCAGCTGGCGCTGGGGCTGATCATCGCGCTGATGCTGCACAAGCCTGGCCTTTCCGGTTTCAAACTGCTGGCACGCATGAGCCTGGTCATCCCTCTGGCCACCGCGCCCGCCGTGGCCGGGCTGATTGGCCGGCTGATCTTCAACCGCGATTTCGGGGTGGCCAACGCCCTGCTCTCATTGGTCAATGCCGGGCCGGTCGAATGGCTGGGCGACACCACCAACGCGTTCATTGCCGTGGCGCTGATGGACATCTGGCAATGGACGCCCTTCTGCGCGCTGGTGCTGCTGGCGGGGCTGACCATGGTCCCCAATGAGATTGAAGAGGCCGCGCGCCTGGAAACCCGCAGCCGCTGGCAGATCGTGCGTTACGTGCAGCTGCCGTTTCTATTGCCCAGCGCGACGGTGATTCTGATTCTGCGCACCGCTGACATCCTCAAGATGTTCGACACCGTGTTCACCATGACCCGCGGCGGGCCTGGGGCGGCAACCGAACTGGTCAGCGTGTACATCCAGCGCATCGGCTTTCGGGTGTTCGATCAGGGCGTCGCGTCGGCGCAGGCGATCCTCATGCTGATTCTGACCATCGTGCTGGCCCGGCTGTACATCAAATTCGTTTATCGGGAGATCTGACATGGCGACCGTTACGGGCGCGAAAACCTCGGCCACCCCTGCCCACCTGCGGCCACGGGCGAGAGTCAATGGCTGGCATCTGGTCGGCCTGCTGGCGGTCTTCCTGTTCGCGGTGTTTCCGTTCTACTGGATGGTCGCCACCAGCCTCAAGACCCAGGCAGAAGCCCTGGCCTCGCCACCAATCTGGGCGTTCACGCCGCACCTGGATAACTACGTAAAAGTGCTGTTCGAGCGCGATGTCCTGCACAGCCTGGGCAACTCGCTGATCGTCGCGGTCTGCACCACGGTGCTCGCCGTTGGCCTCGGCACGCCGGCGGCTTATGCGCTGGCGCGGTTTGAATTCAAGGGCAAGGAGGATCTGTGGTTCTGGTTCATCACCAACCGCATGCTCAGTCCTATCGTCGTGGCGCTGCCGATCTTTCTGATGGCGCGCAACATGGGCCTGATCGACACCCATCTGGTGCTGATCCTGATCTACCTGACCTTCAACCTGCCCATCGTCGTGTGGATCTGCACTGACCAGTTTCGCGGCGTGCCGAAGGATCTGGACGAAGCCGCGCGGCTGTCGGGCGCGTCACGCTTCACCATCTTCTGGCGCATCGCCCTGCCCCTGGCGATGCCGGGGGTGGCGGTGTCGGCGATCTTCTCGTTCATCTTCTCCTGGAACGAGCTGCTCTATGCGCTGGTGCTCACGCGCAACACCGCCCGCACCGCGCCGGTAACCGCCACCAGTTTCATGAGCGGCTACGACTTGCCCTGGGGCGAGATCATGGCCACCGGCACACTGATCGTGTTCCCGGTGATTATTTTCGCGTTGATGGTATCCAAGCATCTGGTACAAGGGCTGACCATGGGCGCCGTGAAATAGACGCCCCGCTTTACCGGCCACAGTAAGGACACCGCCGTGCAAAACCTTTATCCGGACACCACCGCCCACGCCGAACCGGTGAACACCGAGGACCAGTTCAACATCCGCATCGCCTGGTCCTATTACGTCAACAACATGACCCAGCAGCAGATCGCCGACCGGCTGGGCATCACCCGCGTGCGGGTCAACAAGGCGCTGGCCACCTGCCGCGAAACCGGTGTGGTGCAGATTCGCATTACTTCGCCGCTGGCCGCCTGCATCGAACTGGAAGACCGCCTGCAGGCGCGTTTCGGCCTGCGTCGCGTCACCGTGGTGCCCTCGCCGGATGACCCGGCAAGCATCTTTCGCGTGCTCGGCGTTGGCATTGCGCCGAGCATCGAGGAATACCTCGTCGACGGCAGCATCGTCGCCGTGGGCTGGGGCCGTACGCTGCGCCAGGCGGTGCGCGAACTCTCGGCGCGGGCGCTGCCGAACCTGACCGTGCTGTCGCTGCTCGGCGGCCTGCATTACGGCTCGGCCAACAACACGGTGGAAATCGCCTCGAGTTTTGCCGGGCTGTTCGGCGGCTCCTGGTACTACCTCGCCGCGCCGGTGTTCGCGCCTTCAGAGCAATACCGCGATATGTACCTCGAAGAAGCCTCGGTGCAAGCCGTGCTCGGCAAGGCGCGGCAGGCCGACCTGGCGTTGCTCACCGTCGGTGATTTGAGCGAGCGCTCACTCATGCTGGAACTGGGCCTGGTCAACGATGAGGACGCGCGCTCGCTGCGTGCCGCCGGTGCCGTGGGTGACTTGCTGGGCCGCTGGCTGGACCGCGACGGCAACGAAGTCAATCACCCGCTGAACCGCCGCGCCGTGTCGCTGGACCTGGAAGACCTGCGCCGGATCAAAAAGGTGGTGCTGGTCTCCGGCGGTCCGTACAAGGCCGACATCATTCGCGCGGTGCTGTTGCGCAATGTCGTCCATGAACTGGTCATCGACGAAAGCGCGGCCCGGCAACTGCTCGATGACAACTCATTATGACGACTGCCGCCTTCCCGGCTAAAGCCAGTCCTACCTTCCCCTATGGAGCGATCGCGATGGCCCATCATGACTTTAGCGGCAAGCGGATTCTGGTCACCGGCGCGGGCAAGGGCATTGGCCGGGAAACGGTGCAATGGCTGGAGCGCTGCGGTGCGCAAGTGATCGCCATGGGGCGCAACCCGGATGATCTGGCGTATTGCGCGCTCACGTCGGTCGCGGACCTGGCCGACGTCGACGCGACCCGCGCGGCCGTGGCCTCAGTGTTGCCCATCGACTTGTTGGTCAACTGCGCGGGAGTGGTCGAGCTGGAATCGTTTCTCGACACCTCGGTCGAGACCTTCGATCACTTGATGGCGGTGAACACCCGGGCGCCCATGGTCGTGGCGCAAATCGTCGCCCGCGACCTGATCGCTCGCGGTGTGCCGGGCGCCATCGTCAACGTCTCAAGCCTGGCTGCGGCGGTCGGCACCCGGGATCATCTGGCCTACTGCGCGTCGAAAGCCGCGCTGGATGCCATGACCCGGGTGATGGCCGTCGAGCTTGGCCCTCACGGCATTCGTGTCAACAGTGTGAATCCGGTGGTGACGCTGACGCCGATGGCGGACAAGGCCTGGAGCGACCCCTTGAAGGCCGGTGCGATGCTGTCGCGCATTCCCTTGGGCCGCTTCGTACAGCCCGGGGAAATCGCCGCGACCATCGCGTTCCTGCTCAGCGACGACGCCGGCATGATCAACGGCGTGACGCTGACCGTGGATGGCGGTTTCAGCGCCGGCTGACGCGCGCGGCCAAGGATTCGCTTAGCCCCACAATGTGCGGCCGAAGAACGTCAGCGTACGGTCCATGGCCAGCTGTGCCCAGACCGGATCGTATTGCGTGCCCGGGATCCGGCCAGGCCCGACGGCTTCTTCGTTGGCGAAGGCGTGGTGCGCCAGGTAGCGGTGGAATTCCAGGTCGACACCGCCTTCGCTGAGTTTGGCTTCGAGCTGATCGACGCCTTCCGCCGGGAAGAACTCATCCTGGGTGCCCCAATGCGCCAGCACCGGCACCTTAATCGCCGCAGGGTCGAGGAATTCCAGCGGCGGCATGCCGTAGAACACCACGCCAGCGGACAGCTCGGGGATGAAGTTCAGTGCCAGCAGGGTCAGCGCGCCGCCCATGCAAAAGCCGGTGACACCGACTTTCTGGCTGTGGCCCTTGAGGTACTGCACCGCGCCGCGAATGTCTTGGGTGGCGGCGTCGGCGAAGTCGAGTTTGTCCATCAGGTGATGGGCTTCTTCTTCCTCGACCGTCATTTCGCCACGGTACAGATCGGGCACCAGCGCCAGATAACCGCACGCCGCCAGCCGATCGGCCACGCCACGGATCTGATCGTTCAGGCCCCACCATTCCTGAATCACCACCACCGCCGGTGCGCCTTCGGTCTTGGCCGGGCTGGCCAGATAGCCACTCAGTTCTTTGCCGTCCGGGCGCTTGAACGTGATGGTCTTGCCCGTTGCCTGTGTCGATGCCTGAGTCATGGGGTTCTCCGGAGAAGAAATTCGGTTGGGTTAACAGCGTGAGCCGACTGACCGTCAGTTCTACGACAGCAACGCAGCGCTGAACAGCGCGACGCACATGAAATTAATGACAGGTTCGGCGTGGCATCCGTTCAGCCGTTCTGCAGATCCGTGCCCATGGCAGCGCCACTGAGATCCCGGCAACGCTCGTCACGTGGGGCCGAACGACGATCGCGCAGCTGCTTTTTCAGGGTGGCCGCCGAGGGCGCATAAAGGAAGCCGAAGGACACACTGTTGCGCCGGCCTTTGACCGCGTGGTGCATCAAGTGCGCGTGATAAAGGCGTTTGAGGTAGCGACTGCGCGGACGCGGTCGCGCGGGCCAGTGGCGATGGACCATGCCGTCGTGAACCAGCACGTAAATCAAGCCGAACGCCGCAACGCCTGCGCCCACCCATTGCAGCGGGTCGTGGCCGCTGTTGCCGGCAACGATCAGCGCGATCGCCACCAGGGCCAGGGCCAGCAGATAGAGGTCGTTGGTTTCGAAGGCGCCGAGCTGTTCTTCGTGGTGGGACTTGTGCAGGCACCAGCCCCAGCCGTGCATGACGTACTTGTGGGCGAGGAAGCCGACCCCTTCCATGGCGACAAGGGTCAGGAGAAAAATGATGAAGTTGAAGATCATAGCGTCGGGAAGGCCGATGGGTCTGGGCGTCGAGGAGCAGCATACCGGGGTCACGGGAAATTTCCAGATTCACGCTCACAACGTTTGCTTTCCTGACCAACCGATGTAAAAAATGGCCCCATGGGTGAGCGTCTCGAACGTTCACTGTATTCGTGCCCTGCCCCCTCGCGGCGGCCGGCACCGCTTTCAAGGAATCAAGAATGGCTCCAAGACACGTCATCAACGCTTCGGTCAGCCCGAAGGGCAGCCTGGAAACCCTGTCGCAACGTGAAGTCCAGCAGCTCAGTGCCGCGGGCTCCGGCAGCATTTACACCCTGTTCCGCCAGTGCGCCCTGGCCATCCTCAATACCGGCGCCCATGTCGATAACGCCAAGACCATCCTCGAGGCCTACCAGGACTTCGAAGTGCGCATCCACCAGCAAGACCGCGGCGTGCGCCTTGAACTGCTGAATGCTCCGGCCGACGCCTTCGTCGACGGCGAGATGATCGCCAGCACCCGGGAAATGCTCTTCAGCGCCTTGCGCGACATCGTCTACACCGAGAGCGAGCTCGACAGCCAGCGCATCGACCTGAGCAGCTCCCAGGGCATCACCGATTACGTTTTCCACTTGCTGCGCAACGCCCGCACCCTGCGCCCCGGCGTCGAACCGAAGATGGTGGTGTGCTGGGGCGGCCACTCCATCAACACCGAAGAATACAAATACACCAAGAAAGTCGGCCATGAGCTGGGCCTGCGCAAACTGGACATCTGCACGGGCTGTGGCCCTGGCGTGATGAAAGGCCCGATGAAGGGCGCAACCATTGCCCACGCCAAGCAGCGCATCACCGGCGGTCGTTATCTCGGCCTGACCGAGCCGGGCATCATTGCGGCCGAAGCGCCGAACCCGATCGTCAACGAGCTGGTGATCCTGCCGGACATCGAAAAGCGCCTGGAAGCCTTCGTGCGGGTCGGCCACGGCATCATCATTTTCCCGGGTGGCGCGGGTACGGCAGAGGAATTCCTCTACCTGCTGGGCATCCTCATGCACCCGGACAACCAGGACCTGCCGTTCCCGGTCATCCTGACCGGCCCGAAAAGCACCGCTCCGTACCTGGAGCAACTGCACGCGTTTGTCAGCGCGACCCTGGGCGAAGAAGCCCACAAGCATTACCAGATCATCATCGACAACCCGTCGGAAGTGGCGCGGCAGATGACCCTTGGCCTTGCTTCGGTGCGCCAGTTCCGCCGCGACCGCGCCGACGCGTTCCACTTCAACTGGCTGCTGAAGATCGAAGAGAGCTTCCAGCGCCCCTTCGATCCGACCCACGCCAACATGGCCAGCCTGCAACTGCGCCGCGACCTGCCGCCCCACGAACTGGCGGCCAACCTGCGTCGGGCGTTTTCCGGGATCGTGGCCGGCAACGTCAAGGACAAGGGCATTCGCCTGATCGAGGAGCACGGCCCGTATGAAATCCACGGTGACGCTGAAGTGATGCAGCCGCTGGACAAGCTGTTGCAGGCCTTCGTCGAGCAGCACCGGATGAAGCTGCCGGGCGGCGCGGCCTACGTGCCGTGTTATCGGGTGGTTTCATAACACTGTATCCGCCTGTTGTCATACTTCAGGCGCCATACCGCACCTCCCTGTGGGAATGAGCTTGCTCGCGAAGAGGCCCGATCGGCCAACGTATATCTCGCGGTAGTGAAACGGCCTTCGTGAGCAAGGTGGAGCGCCACCCCGGTCACTCCCACATGAACCACATTGTTCGTAAGACCTGCATCTCCCTCGCATTCCGGAATCGCCCCATGATCCACATCCGCCCCATGACCGCCGACGACTTCGAGATCTTCTGGCCCACCTTTCAGGCAGTGGTCCGGGCGCAGGAAACCTACGCCTATGCCCCCGACCTGACCTTCGAGCAAGCCCGGCACCTGTGGCTGGAATACCCGCTGCACACGCTGATCGCCGAAGAAGACGGCGTGCTGCTCGGCAGCTATTACCTCAAGGCCAACGCGGCCGGCCCTGGCAGTCATGTCAGCAACTGCGGCTACATGGTTACCCCGGCCGCGCGCGGTCGCGGCGTCGCGCGCCTAATGTGCGAGCACTCCCAACAGCTGGCGCTGGACAGCGGATTTTCGGCCATGCAGTTCAACTCGGTGGTGGCCACCAACGACGTCGCCGTCGCGCTCTGGCAGAAACTCGGTTTTGAGATCGTCGGCCGTCTGCCTCGCGCTTATCGCCATGCCCGGCTCGGGCTTGTGGATTGTCTGGTGATGTACAAATGGCTGGCCGACATGCCGGCCTCGCGCAAAGCCAAAAGCCCGTTACTGATAGGACGCAAGAACATCGAATCGGTGATCTCTCGCCCCCGACGCAAGCACTCTGACGGATCGGCCTGATCTTTTCAGAGAATCGGCAACTGCCCGCCGGCATGACGCTTTTGGGGCTCTGCATGGCGCTTTCAAACTTGCCGGAATGCCATCTCTCGACGATTCTCTATGCACGGCCGGATTGGCCGTGCTCACAAGAAACGCGCCGGAGAGGCCAGCATGACGACCGTAGCCGAACTACTGAAGTTGAAAGACCCGCATCACGCTGACGTCCACACCGTCGGGCCCGGGCAGATGGTCATCGAGGCGATCAAGTTGATGGCCGAGAAAAACATTGGTGCCGTGCCGGTGGTGCGCGATGGCAAGGTAGTCGGCATCGTCAGCGAGCGGGATTACGCCCGCAAGATGGAGCTCAAAGGCCGCGCCTCGGCCGGCACCCCGATCAGCGACATCATGACCCACGACGTACAGACCGTGGGTTCGCAGCACACGGTCGAGCACTGCATGAACATCATGACCGACCGCCGATTGCGCCATTTACCGGTGGTGGACGAAGGCCAACTGATCGGTCTGCTGTCCATCGGCGACCTGGTCAAGGCAGCTATTGCGGAACAGGCCAGGCTGATCGAAAAAATGCAGGAATACATTCGCGGCGAAAGCTACTGAGCCCACCAAGCAAAAGCCGGAGCTTCATGGGCTCCGGCTTTGCTTTGCGCGTGTGAATGGATTGCCGGTTAGCGGACCTTGAAGCGATCGATCATTGCCACCAGTCGCTCGTTGGAAGCCATCAGCGCGTCCACGCTGGTGTCGGTCTGCTGACCACAACCCACCAGTTCGCCGACCATGTGCCGAATGGCGATCATGTTCTGATTGATCTCTTCGGTCACCGCACTCTGCTCTTCTGCCGCCGTTGCAATGTGCGCGCTCAGGTCATGAATGCGCAGCACTGAACCGGCCATCCCGTCCAGGCCCTCGTTGACCCGCGAGGTACGGTCGGCCGTCGACTGGCAACTGACCTTGGTTTTTTCCATCGCGCCCACCGCGGTGCTCACGCCCTGCTCCAGTCGCGCAAGCATCTCGTTGATCTCCGACGTGCTCTGCTGGGTGCGACCGGCCAGCGCCCGCACCTCGTCGGCCACCACGGCAAAGCCCCGGCCCTGCTCGCCGGCCCGCGCCGCTTCGATGGCCGCGTTGAGCGCCAACAGGTTGGTTTGCTGAGCAATGCCGCCGATGACCCCGAGCACATCGGTGATGCGCTTGGCGTCGACCTGCATTTCCTGCACGTATTTGGTCGCGTCTTCAACTTCCGCCACCAAGGCCCGCACGCTGACCGACGCTTCGTCGACGACTTCGCGGGAGCGCTGGGCGGCATCGTTTGCCGATTGGGTAAAGCTCGCCGTCTGCGTAGCGCTCTCGGCGACGCTGTCGGCGGTGGCGCTCATCTCGTTGATCGCGGTCACCGCCTGATCGGTTTCCGAGGCGTGGCGGTTGAGGATCTGGTTGATGTTGCGCGACTGATCCTGCAACTGCACCAGCCCGGCCGAGATCTGCTCGGTACCGCTGCGCACTTCGACAATCATGGCTTGCTGGAAGGCAATGAACTTGTTGACCGAGTGGCCGACAGCGTCCAGTTCGTCCTGGCCTTTGATCGGAATGCGGCGGGTCAGGTCGGCTTCGCCCGAGGACAGCGCGTCGATGTTGGTGCGCAAAACCGTCAAGCGTGCCAGCAGGCGATGGAAGGCAAAACCCAGCACCACCAGCAACAGCATGACCAGTGGAATCTGCAGCCAGCCCAAGGTTTTCAGCACCTCGGTGCTGCTGGCGGTGAGCATGGCGGTCGGCAGCGAGGTGGCGATCATCCACGGCGTGCCCACCACCGGACGCAGGAAGAAGGTCAGGTCACCCAGTTGCGGGTCGATGTATTCACGGGAATACACAGCGTCGCCAGAGACCTTGCCCAGACCGTCCTGAATGGCCTTGGCGAACATCGACTCGCCACTGAAGCCTGCGATGTTCTTGAGGATGATTTCGCCGGGAATGCGGCTCTGGTTAGTGAGGATCTTGCCGTCGCGCTCGACGATCATCACCTGACCCTGAATGTCTTTTTCCTTTTCCTGGATCAGGCCGTTGAAGAAGCCAAGGGTGACGTCGATGGTCGAAACGCCGTACAGCGCGCCATCCTTGTAGATGCCCATGGCGCAGTTGGTGCGCGGCTGCGGGCTGGCTTCATCCTGATAGGCGGCCGCCCAGGCGCATTTGCCCTTGGGTGCGTTCTGCCCGGCGCGGTGCCATGGCTGTTCCCAGTAATTGGGCGCAGGGTCGGAGTTCCAGAACGTGCTCACCACCAACTGACCACTGCCGTCACGGTGGAAAAACGAACTGTGTTTGTTGCGCCCCGGGGTGCGCTTGTCCGGCATCGGCCACACGCCGCCGCCGAAGACTTTCTGATCGCCGTATTGATCGACCAGGCCTGGCAGCACTTTGTCGATGCCATCGCTGTCCAGCAGCGGCACTGCCTGGGTGATCGCCCGGGACTGCGCCTCTACACGCGCCAGGTCCGACAGGATACGCGTGCCGATCTGATCAACCTGGCCCAGCACCACCTGCTCCTGGGTCGCGCGGACCTTGGGCGTCACCAAGTGGACGATGCCCTGCTCGGTGATCACTGCGATCACCACCATCAAGGCCACAAATATGACCGTATAGCGCGCCTGCACTGTTTTAAACATCGTCGACCCCATGCCATGAATTTTGTAGTTGTTTTGCGCAACGCTAAATTAGCTATCGACCGAAAGCCGACAAGGATGAGGGGCCGGAAAATTGTTTTTTCCCGGCGCAGCAGGGGCGTCACTGCACCGGGAGGAAGTTCAGGAACAGCAGGCTCTGGGCGTAATTCAAACCGATGCGTCTATATCGCTCGTCGAGCATCTGGGTGAGCAGATCCAGGCGCGCCACGATCTTGCCGAATTCGGTGGCGAAACTGAGGTTGCTGCCCTCCTCTGAAATCTCGTTGGAGAACAACAGCAGCTCGCCATTGGCGTTTTGCCGCTGGCTTAACAGCCAGGTAGCCTTCTCGATATTGCGCGCAGCATTGTTGACGAACGTCGGGTTGATCTGGTCGGTCATGAAGAATTCGAGGCGCCCACCGTGGGCCGTGACCAGCATGCTGCCAATGGCATAAATGAACGCGCCGACGCGATCGCCAAGGAATTCCGGGCTCAGGGCGTAGCTCAGCGCCGCCAGGTCACGTCGCGTGCCCAACTGCGGCAACGGCTTCTGTTGCTCGATGGCCTGTCGCACGTTGCGTTCGGCAGCCGCAGCGTCGACGAAGCCGGACTTGCGCCACTCGCCGGGATTGCGCAGGTAGAGTTTGTTCATCAGCAGGTAAAGGCTGTCGAGGTTGTCGGCCATGGACAGCGTCGCCATGCGGTCCACGCTGGTCTGGAAGAACTCCTGGGGACGCGTCTCGCTGAACTGCGTGGCGACATCCCGGCCGTCCTGGCGCGTACAACCCGCAGCGCCGAGCCCGAGCATGCACAGGGCAAACAGCGGGCTCAGGCGTCGGCCAACGGATAAAACAGAGAACACGGCGAGCATCAATCCCAAGCTTGAACGAACTGGACGCCGCGTCAATCGCCGCGTCCCGGGGAAGGTCAGAACGGCTCACGGCGAAAAAGTGCCCTTTGGGCGGCAAATCCGCGGCGCTTTACGGCGCGTCGACTGTAAGGCGGCCGTCATGTCGGCTTTCACGCAAATGATTCCCTCATCCATTTGACGCAGCCCTCGGCTTTCACCAAGCTAGCCGCCTTCGCATGATTTTCAGGAAACACCCCGCGTGATCACTACAAGCCTGCACTGGCGCCGTTTCGTATTTTGCCTCGCTCCACTGATCGCCCTGCTCGCTGCCTGCGACGGCGGCGCGCCGAAGACCAAGCCCTCCGAAGCAACGACCTACGTCGGCGTCGAGTGGGACAAACTCCCGGCGGTGAACGACACCGACCTGATGGCGGGCTACAACAGCTGGTTCTCGGCGTGCAAGCGCCTGGCCAAGGACCCGGTCTGGGGCGGTACGTGCGCCCTCGCCGCCCAGGTCCCGCAAAACCCTGCGGCGGTGCGCGACTTTCTCAAGAATCAGCTGCAGGTCTACAGCCTGCGTTCGTCCGAGCACGGCGCCAACGGGCTGATCACCGGTTATTACGAGCCCATCTATAAAGGCAGCGAGCAGCGCAACGATGAGCATCCGGTGGCGGTGTATGGCGTGCCCGATGACCTGATCATCGTCAACCTCGACAGCATCTATCCCGAGCTCAAGGGCAAGCGCCTGCGCGGGCGCCTTGATGGCCGGGTGCTGCGTCCCTACGACGACGCTGCCACCATCGGCAACAAAGGCGCCAATGCCCCCGTACTGGCCTGGCTTGAAAACCCCATTGATCTGCAGTTCCTGCAGATCCAGGGATCGGGGCGGGTTCAGTTGGAGAACGGTCGTCAGTTGCGCATCGCCTACGCCGACCAGAACGGCTACCCGTACAAGCCGATTGGCCGCTGGCTGGTGGAGCAAGGGCAATTGACCAAGGACGAAGTGTCCATGGGGCGCATCCGTGATTGGGCGATTGCGCACCCCGACCGCGTGAATGAACTGCTCGGCAGTAACCCCAGCTACGTGTTTTTCACCCAGCGCCCGGACAGCACCGAAGGCCCGCGCGGTTCGCTGAATGTGCCGCTGACCGCCGGTTACAGCGTGGCGATTGACCGCAAGGTGATCCCACTCGGCAGCCTGTTGTGGCTGTCGTCGACGCGCCCCGACGGCACGCCGCTGGTACGCCCGGTGGCGGCGCAGGACACCGGCGGCGCCATTGCCGGCGAAGTTCGCGCCGACATGTTCTGGGGTACCGGTGACGCGGCGGGCGAACTGGCCGGGAATATGAAGCAACAAGGTCAGATCTGGATGCTGTGGCCCAAGGGCGCCGCGCTGCCCGATGCCAAACCCAAGGACTGATCAAGCTGAACCGCCGACTGATGCGCCCCACGCGTCAGCCGGCGTCACTTCAGGGTTGACTCACTCCCGCGCCATGAGTCATTCCCGGGTTGAACTGAAATCGGTTTCAAGTATCACAGCATGCTTCTTCCCGGAAACCCTTCCTGATCTGCCATGAATACCTCCAACACTCCGCATGACTTCAACATGGCCTGGCTGCTGTTCGCCCTCGCCATGGGCGCGTTTGCCATCGGTACCACCGAATTCGCGTCGATGACCTTGCTGCCGTTCATTGCCAGCGACTTCCATGTCACCCAGCCCCTGGCCGGGCATGCCATCAGCGCCTATGCCCTGGGCGTGGTCATCGGCTCGCCGGTGATCATGGTCTTAGGCGTGCGTCTGCCGCGCCGGGCCTTGTTGGTGGCACTGGCCGCCTTCATCGGAATCGCCAACGCGCTGAGCGCCGTCGCACCTTCGCTGCCATGGCTGGTGTTCTTCCGCTTCCTCAGCGGGTTTCCCCATGGCGCGTATTTTGGCGTGGCCATGCTGCTGGCTGCTTCGCTGGTGCCGAAGAACCGCCGTGCCCAAGCGGTATCCCGCGTGTTCATGGGCCTGACCATCGCCACCATCGTCGGCGTGCCGTTCGCCACCTGGATCGGCCAGACCATCGGCTGGCGCTGGGGCATGGCCATCGTTGCCGGGCTCGCCGTCATCACTGCGCTGCTGATCCGTTTCCTGGCACCCGCTACACCTGCCGAGGCCGACGCCAGCCCCTTGCGCGAACTCAACGCCCTGCGCTCGCGGCAGGTCTGGCTGACCCTGGGTATCGCCGGCATCGGCTTTGGCGGGATCTTTTGCGTGTACACCTATCTGGCCGCCACGCTGATCGAGGTCACCCACGCGTCCGATTTCATGATTCCGGTGGTCATGGCCGTGTTTGGCCTGGGTACCACGGTGGGCAACCTGATCTGCGGCTGGGCCGCCGACCGCGCCACGATGCTCGCCGCCGGTGTCTCGCTGGGCTTCACCGCACTGGTGCTGGCGCTCTATCCCTCGGCCACCGGCAACCTCTGGCTGCTCATTCCGCTGGTGTTCTTCATTGGTTGCGGCGTGGGCCTGGCGGCCATCCTGCAAACCCGCCTGATGGACGTTGCGCCCCATGCGCAGTCTCTCGCGGGCGCACTGGTGCAGAGTGCGTTCAATGTCGCCAACGCCATCGGCCCGCTCGTGGGTGGGGTGGTGATCGCAGCGGGCTACGGTTTGCCGGCCACTGGCTATGCGGCAGCAGCGTTAACGCTGGGCGGTCTGGGTATGTGGTATTGGGCGCTGATGGATGCGCGGCAGGCTGATCGCCGCTTTGCCCGGCAGGCTTCAGGGTCAGCCTGAAGCCGCGAGCTGTTTACGTGCGACGTTGATCCGTGCGTCGCCCTGACACCGTGTCCGGGCGAGCCTGGACCTTTCAGACGTCGGGGTCTGCCTCATCGGGCGACGGAAACAACGTATCGACCTTGTGCTTGCTTGAAGTGCGGACCGGCGCCATGGCAGCGGACTCCGCCAGGCGTGTGGCCATTTCCCAGTGACGGGACTCCTGCCCTTCAGGCTTGCCTTCGGTTTCCCAGATCAACTGGGCCAACTGACGAACAGTGTCTTCGTCGACATTCATGCGTATCCCCCATTTATGCTTGCGCAAGACATTGGCCGGCGCCAGCGCGGTGCCGAATCCATCGTCCGCTACGGTACCCGCCATGAACAGTACCAGCCGATAACGAGGGTAAATGACGGGCGTGCAATGACCGGTGAACGCAAGCCGGCCGCTGACCGGACTTAACGGATCCACCGGAAATCGACGGCGAACCACGATGGCCGCCTCAATCCCTGTTGCGTTTGAGCAGCAGGCTGGCCACCAGGCCCACGCCCGCTGCAACACCCACGGCCGCCCACGGATGGGTGGTGACGTAGGATTTCGCATTGCCCACCGCGCGGGTCAGCGCAGGCTGCGCAGCCATTTCGATCTCAGTCACCGGGCTGGTCCCACGGGCGAGAAAATCTTTCAGCCGCTCACGGGCCTGGGTGGTGCGATCTTCGTTCAAGGCATCCCCTGCCGCCAGCAAGGCATTGGTCTCATCGAGAAAAGTGTTCAGCTCGGAACGGGTTTTCTGATAAAGATCGTCACGCAGTTTTTCTGTGATATCGCTTGCCATAATAATTCTGCCTCCTGGGGTGTGAGAAAGGTTGACTGAAGCGCTAATCGATTCGTTCCAGTGACTTTGAAAAAACCCCTTTATGCCGCGCTGCAAGCGATCAACCATCGCTCGCCGCGCAGACTGAATGGGGACTCAATAGCCGTATGCCGTGTTCAAGAGGGAATCCATGAAAGTCGTGCCGATACTCGAGCTGCCCGCCGACCAGCAAGCCCGCGTCCGGCAACTGCGCAACCAGCCAGACGTGCGCAAGTTCATGTACACCGACCATGAAATCAGCGAAGCCGAGCATTTGAGCTGGCTAGAGGCGCTCCGCTCCAGCGTCCGGCAGCAGGTCTTCGTCATCGTGATCGACGCATCGCCTGTGGGCGTTGTTTCGCTGAGCGCGATCAACACCACCCATGGCACGGCGGACTGGGCCTTCTACCTCGACACCACGCTGCAGGGCAAAGGCCTCGGCAGTCAGGTGGAGTTCTGGATGCTCGACCACGCGTTCGGCGCCGCAGGTCTGGAGAAACTCAACTGCGAAGTGCTGGAGATCAATCCGGCAGTGATCAAAATGCACCAGAAATTCGGCTTCGTGATTGAGGGGGTGCGGCGGGAACACATCGTGCGCGATGGCAAACGTATCGGCGCAGTGTTGCTGGGCATCACCAACAGTGAATGGCAGGCGCAGCGGCCCAAGGTGCTGGCAGCGGTGGAACGGATTTCGGGGCGCCGTTAGCGCATGCTGCCGGCATGCGTGCCCATGCGCATTTTGGTGCGGAGAACGATGAATGCAGATCAGGCGATGTTCAAGAGCCGAACGGCTGGGCGTTCATCGGCTTTGCAATACAAATAGTCCCGCCATTTTCTGAACGCGCTCTGCTGCCGGACGAAGGCCACTTCCCACTGCACGCCGCCGATATGCTCGACGGGGATCGACATCATCTGCTCGGTCGCCTGATCCAACTCGCTGATCAGGTCGAGTGCGTTGGGAATGTCGTAGATCTGAGGTCTCATCCGGGGCACCTTATTTTTTGATTAATGAATGGAGTGCCCAACCCCTTGATAGTGCGCGCGTTCCGACGAATGGCTGTTTTGTTTAACACAACGGTGGTGTTGTAAGAAAAGCCCCACACGAAGGTGGGGCCTGATGTCAGTGGGCCTTTCAGCTGTTGCCCGGGGAGGACTCTTCGTCTTCATCGACAGGGGGATTGTCAGGAATCTCCATCTCATCCAGCCCCTTGTTTCGGGCTTCGGTTGCCGCGTCTTCACCCTGATGGGTGGACTCGGTATCAGCGTGGGTGTCGGGATAAACCTCTTCTTTGCTGCCCGGCTCGGCAGGCCCCTGGTACGCGTTATCCGGCCCGTTGTCTTCGATACCCATGATGATCTCCAATACGAGACGCAGGAAATCTGCGCTTACAGGACAGAGGTGCATCAGCACGGATTAGTGGCCGGAGGAAGATGAATGGCGCGTGAACACCGTGCGACGCACTGAATCCTGCGAACAAAAAAACCGCCGAAGCGGTTTCTTTTGTACAGCCCAACCCCGTTGGTGTCACACCTTGAAGCGAGCCACCATGTTCTGCAGGGTGTTGCCCAGGCGTGCCAGTTCCAATGTCGAGGCCGCGCTCTGCTCCGTCGCAGTGGCGGACTGGTCGGCGACGTCACGCACACTGATGACGCTGCGATTGATTTCGTCGGTCACCGCGCTTTGCTCCTCAGCTGCGGCCGAAATTTGCTGGCTCATCTGCTCTATGGTGCCGATGGAATGGGTAATCTCGATGAGTGCTTGCTCGGCCTGACGCGCAAGCTCTACGGTGCCCTCTGTCCGGCGCATGCTGGCGTCCATCAAGCTCGACGCTTCCACGGTGCCGTGCTGGAGGGCCTGGATCAGCGCTTCGATTTCAGTGGTCGAGCTTTGTGTCCGCTGAGCCAGTGAACGGACCTCGTCGGCCACCACCGCAAAACCGCGACCCTGTTCGCCGGCGCGAGCAGCTTCGATGGCTGCGTTGAGGGCGAGCAGGTTGGTTTGCTCCGCAACAGCCTTGATCACGTCGATGACGCTGCCGATCTTATCGCTGTCGTGGGTCAAACGCTGCATCGCCACGCCCAACTGCCCGACTTCTCCAGACAACTGACTGATTTCCTTGGTTGCATGCTGCACGACCGCACTGCCATGGGCCGCGCGCTCGGTGGCTTGCCTGGCCGCGCGCGAAGCGTCTTCGGTGTTTTGCGCGACCTCCTGCACGGTCGACGCCATTTCATTCATGGCCGTTGCAACCTGGTCAACTTCCAGTTTCTGCTGGGTGACGCCGGCGCTGGTCTGCTCGGTCGCGGCCGACAACTCTTCGGCGGCGGTTGCGATCTGGGTAACGCCCTGACCAATGCCGCCAATCAGTTCGCGCAGGGAAGACGTCATATGCTGCATGGTGTTTTGCAGCAGGCCCAACTCGTCTCGCCGGTCTGTGCCAATGTCGTGGGTCAGGTCGCCATCGGCGATGCGCCGGGCCGCAATAACACTGTCGTTAAGTGGACGAGTGATCTGACGAGTGATCAATGCCGCCGCGAGGACGCCCAGTAACAGCACAACTAACGCTACGCTGAACAATTGGATGATCGCGTTGCTCTTTTCATTATTTGCCGCAACGACCTGTGAGGCCATCAAGTCCTCGGCACTTTTAACGGTGTCGGTCGTGAGCTGCTGTAACGCGTCGCGCATCTGATCATTTTGCTGCAGCATCTGCGAGATGATCGCCATGTTCTCTCTGTACTGCCGAAGCGCGACAAGCGAGGTGTCGACGGCTGCACTTGACTGTACGGGTAGTTGGCTGCGGGCTGCGGCCACCTGGGCGAGCAGTGCGTCGGCAGTCGCGAACGTGGCTTGGCGATTGTCTGCGTTAGGAATGCTCAAGTAACGACGGAATACCAGGCGGAAGTTGGTCATACCATTGCGCAGGTCGCCTGCAATTTTCACATGGTCGATACCGGCCTGGTCTGGCGAGCGTGAAGCATCCTCCAGCGTCTTCTGCAGCAGGTTCTCGAAGGTAGCGCTGACCTCATCGGAGACCTTGATCAACGGCTTCATCGCCCCATCGATTTTCTGGTTGTTGCTGACCAGTTGATCGAAGGTTTTCCTGAGTTCTGCTGCCTTGTTATCGATTGCCTTGAGCATGTCCACGTTTTTGGGGACGGTCAGAATCTGCAGACCTCTATCGATGGTGCCGTTTAATGACACAAGAGCTGCGCTATATGCCTCCGCAGCGCTCGCACTGGGGTTGGACGCGTAAGTTTGCGACGCCACTTTAACGTCGAGCATATTGGCCTTCACCTCAGCGACTCTGCCTGCTTTTTCCAGTCGTTTGATCAGCAGGTCCGCGCTGTTATAGCCAATCCCGGTAACCACCAGGACGCCGAGCAGAATGGCACCGAAGCCTATGCCCAGCTTCTTGCCGACTTTCAAATTATCCAACCAGTTGGATTTCATCGCCTCAAACCTTTGATTTTTTCGTAATGCTCCGTTATCGACTCATTAGTCGAAAAGTTAATCAAAAGGGTCATCGGTAAAACTGATGATTCGGTTCGAAATTATCTATCGTTTCAAGCGAAGGATGGATCGCTCAAGGCGCCGCTCCCATGCCGCGCGCGGTGAGCTGTTCCGCCGTTTCCTTGCGTTCAGAATAGCGATCCACCAGATAAGCCTGGCGGCCGCGCAACAGCACGGTGAACTTGACCAGCTCCTCCATCACGTCAACCACCCGGTCGTAATACGCGGAAGGCTTCATCCGGCCGGCCTCGTCGAACTCCATGTAGGCCTTGGGCACAGAAGACTGATTGGGGATGGTGAACATCCGCATCCAGCGCCCCAGCACGCGCAGCTGATTGACCACATTGAAGGACTGTGAGCCGCCACACACCTGCATGACTGCCAGGGTTTTACCTTGCGTGGGGCGAACGGCGCCGAGTTCGAGTGGAATCCAGTCGATCTGCGCCTTGAACACAGCGGACATCGCACCGTGCCGTTCTGGTGAACACCACACCTGGCCCTCAGACCATAGCACCAACTCGCGCAGCTCCTGGACCTTGGGATGATCCACCGGAGCGTCATCCGGCAGCGGCAATCCAGAGGGATTGAACAGGCGCGTCTCTGCACCGAAATACGCCAGCAGACGAGCAGCTTCCTCAGTCAACAGACGGCTGAACGAGCGTTCCCGGGTCGACCCGTAGAGCAGGAGGATGCGTGGTTTGTGATCGCTCAGGCTGGGCGAGGCCTGCATGCCGTCGAAAAGTGAAAGATCGAGATTAGGGAGTTCCTCTTGCATATCTCCTCCTGTCAAAGACCGCCGATTCGATCAAGCTCGCGCTTGAGCTCATCGCGACTGAGGGTGCTGAAAGGGAGCGCGATAAACGCTCTGCAGCGCGCCTCGATCCGGGCCAGCGTTGCGCGGAAAGCCGCGTCAACCGTCGCTTCATCACCCTTCACGTCGGATGGATCTTCCAGCCCCCAGTGGGATTTGAGCGCCGGGCCAAAATACACCGGGCAGCTCTCGTTCGCCGCTTTATCACAGACGGTAATGACGATATCTGGCAGGTTGTCCGCGAAGGCTTCGTTGCCCTTGCTGCTCAAGCCGTCTGTGGCAATACCGGCTTGCTGAAGCGTGGTGAGGCTGCGCGGCAACACCTGTCCTTTGGGAAAGCTTCCGGAACTCACTGCCTCAAGCCCTGGCGGCGCAAGGTGATTGAACATGGCTTCCGACAGAATGCTACGGCAGCTATTGGCCGTGCACATGAAGAGTACTCGCATGGATTTTTTCCTCCGGCGTTAGCGGTAAACCGATGCCGGCGTAATGCCCAGGCACCGAGGGTGAACGGCGAAACGTCAGCAACAGGAAACGTCCCGAATGGGCCGCCCTTCCATGCTCAGCAGGCGCTGCGCGCTGTGGTGCAGCCATTCGGTGTTGGCGTTCAGCGTTAACTGCAACATCTCTGTCACCCACGCGGGAAGGTGCGGATTCAGGCGGTAATAAACCCACTGCCCCTGGCGGCGATCCAGCAACACCCCGCCGCTGCGCAGTTGGGCTAGGTGACGGCTGATCTTTGGCTGGCTGTCCTGGAGAGCAAACATCAGTTCGCACACACAGAGTTCGCCCTGGCTGGCAATCAGGAGGGTGGCGCGGGCGCGTGTCTCATCGGCCAGGCTTTTAAATAATTCGGGTGGAGTGATCATGGTGGACACGGTGGTTTACAAGCATACGAATATACGGATATCCATATATTTAACGCAAGTCTGCGCTTGCGACATGATTTCGGCTGCGTGGATCCTAGTTGCACCTCACGATCCACAGCTGGCCGATCTTCGTGGTGAAGCTCTGGCTCATCAGATCACGCCGCATGGCCCACGCAGGGTCAGCTGGCACACTTGCCGCGCGCAACGTTCCACGCCCCCACTTGGCATTGATCTCATCCAGCACGTTCATCACCTTCTCGGCTTCCACAGGTTGCGAATGGGCAAACAGGTCGTCGGTAAATTCACCGGGCTGCCGCAGATCCATTAGAAGGACTTCGGCCTTGCTGTATTTGAAGCCTTCCCGGAATAACCGGTTGACCGCCTCCGTCGCCGCTTTCGTCATCAAGCGCACGTCGTTGGTGGGATACGGCAATTCGACCATGGCGCCGTTGGCGTATTTGGCCTCCTCGGGATTGAACATCCCCGTTCGGATACTGACCCGGATCCTCTTGCACAGCGAGTTCTGTGCCCGGAGCTTTTCCGCAGCGCGCTGGGTGTAGGTGGCGACGGCTTCCTTAATGGGCTCAATAGTCGTCAAACGGCTTCCAAACATTCGGCTGCAGCAGATCTCTTGCTTGGGCGGATCGACCTCCCCCAATTCCAGGCATGGGGTTCCCGACAACTCGCGCGCAGTCTTCTCGATCACAACGCTGAATTTCTGCCGCAGCGTCCAGGGATCGGCCTTGGCCAGATCCATCGCGGTCTTGATCCCCATGGTTTCGAGGTGGGCCTTCATACGCTTGCCCACGCCCCAGACCTCGCCGACGTCCGTGTTACGCAACGTCCAGTCACGGTTGAACGGATCGCAGATATCGACCACCCCGCCGGTCTTCGCCAGCAAGCGTTTTGCCGTGTGATTGGCGAGCTTTGCCAGTGTTTTGGTGCGGGCTATGCCCACGCCCACCGGGATGCCGGTGCGCTTGTAGATCGTCGCCCTAATCTGCCTGCCGAACGCCCTCAGGTCGCCGGGGATGCCAGACAGGTCAGCAAAGGCCTCGTCGATGCTGTAGACCTCCAGCGCGGGGACCATCGATTCGATGATGCTCATGACCCGCTCGCTCATGTCGCCATACAGTGCGTAATTGCTGCTGAACGCGATCACACCGTCGCGGCGCAACTGGTCCTTGATCTGAAAGTAAGGCGCACCCATCTTCACGAACGGCTTAGCGTCGTAGCTTCGGGCAATCACGCAGCCGTCGTTGTTGGACAGCACCACGATGGGCGTTTTGGCGAGGTCAGGCCGAAAGACACGCTCGCAACTGGCATAAAAGCTGTTGCAGTCAATCAACGCGAAGACGGGCTCAGGCTTTGTCATGATCGCGGACGCTGTATTTCACCACGGCCAAGATCACCCGCTCGGCCAGTACGTGAAAGGAGTAAAGACGCAGCTTTTCGCCGCCGGCCGAAGATGGGCCAAGAATAGTGACACTCATGATGCAAGCCTTGCCGTGAATAACTGTACGTATATACAGTTAACGTTCTAGCCTGCTTCCGGTCAATGTATTGTGCAGGAATTTTCGACGGGTGACCGTGGGTGTGGACGCTACTCGATCGACGAGCCTGCGGACCATTGCCCTGAGGGGCTTGTGCCAGAGCAGTTGGTTATTCATGTGGAGCGCTACAATGTCACGCCGACGACTCGCGTCGAGATGATGAAGATGTGGGGCACGCCGGCCGAGCAATCCACTGGGTTCGAAGTGGGCCATACCCTGCAATGGCCAACCTGCGAATCAGCCAGGGTGTTATTGAAGGCACACATCCCTGATGTAGGTCGGTACTGAGAGGCGCCAGTTCGCTGCCTGCCACCGGGTCATGCAGCGCTCTATCGACGAGCTTGTCGAGGTGTTGCCGCAGTATCGTTTCGACCAGACCCCGTTCTTTCAACGGGAGGCTATACCCAGCTCGGCAGAGTCAATTCCCTGCCGGTGGGAAAGGATAAGGCTGGGCCACCGTAAGTACTGCGCATGACGCTCAGTTCATTACAGCGGGCTCCATCCATGTTTAGGAATTGTTAGTACAGATTGTCAACTTTTCGCTTTTCCAGCGTGTAGGTTTTCAGATCAATCTCGTTAGCTGAAAGCCTGGCGTCAAGACGATCCATGTCCCGGCGCTTCAAGCTGGCTACATGAGCCTTTGATGCCTGATAGTTGATGGACTCAGCTGCGTCGTAGCCACTGACAGGATCCCAGATAATGGACAATGGCCACAGCAACAGGTTGACAACACCGTAGCCGTAGGCGCGCCCGTAGAACGACCCACCGCCAGGCAGGAGGCCCAGTCCTGCGGCCAGGCCTGGGCTTTTTTCTTGAACATCAAGATGGTTGGCACGATAGCCCGCCAGTTCAGATTCCTGCGTGTGATCCAAACCGGAAGCGCAGCCAGCAGTCAAAACTAACAAAACGGCTGCTGACAAGTTGCGAAGAGCGTACATCTGAATTCCCTATATAAATAATGCTCAGCCAGAGCTGGAACTGAGCGCCGCGCATTGTACACACTTAAATCGGCCATAGATGGCCTAATGCTACATTTCTCTTACTTCTCATATGAGGTGTCATTCCCCCCTGCCCGTCCGCGCATGGAAAAGGGGCGTCAGTTCGATGAAGTGCCAACTCTCTGCATGGGGTACATCGCCTTCTGAACCATTGAAGGCAGTCCGGGCAACAGGCTGGCCATGACGATAAAGTTCTTGTGCACCTCGCCGATAGGTACACATTCCCCCGTAAGCCATGGAGCATTGGATGTTTAATCCACGTGAGGCAGAACTAGACCATCTGTACAACCGGGTCGTCCTGCTAACTATCGCATGCTGTGTTTTATTAGCATTTGCCGCGATGGCTAGAAACGAAGGTTTCACCTACGCAGCCCTTCAGTGGAATGGGAACCAAGTGACCGGCACGGTGACGCAGCTGGAAGAAATCCCGAGAAACCCACTCGCAAAAATCGTCCACTACCGTTACGTGGACCAAGATAACCGGCCTCACGAAGGGCAATACCTGGACACTGGATGCGGCGAGAGGGAAAACTGTGGAGTAGACGAAGACGTCACCCTGATCTATTCGCGCTGGTTTCCGGATTACAGCGCCGTCGCAGCCAACGTCCATAGCTTTCGGCCAGGTTTTTACATCATGAGCGGCGGCGTACTGATTTCGCTGCTCTTCTTCGGGATTTCCTTCTGGACGCTCGGTCGCATCAGCGCCATGAAGCGAGATGACACACAGCACCTCCATACGAAATACTGAGTCTCAGCCTCGAATACTGAGCAACGATCTCGGTGATTGTCGGGTGCGCTGCGGTGGAACTGACTATTTCGAGCCGTAATTCTTGCACATGTCTTTGGCGACATACGCCCCCATTGGGGAGTGCATCAAGTTGTCGGCCATGCTGCTAACCTCGAATTTATAGGCAGGGTCAGATTTGATTTTTCTCACTTCTGCCTTTGTTGCCTCATCAATGGTGGAATCCGATGCCATGGCGTTCTCAACATCGCTCTTCATGCCAGGATTCGCGTTATTGCAGACCTGCTCCATTGCAACCAGCACTACAAGGCCTTGCTGCTTTTCATCTTCCGGGCTCGCGAAAGAGTTGCCGGCATAGCCCAACAGAGCCAGACAAAGCGGCAGAGCAGACATTCTGATCGACAACATTCAAAAACTCCCTATTGATAGAAACTTCGGCCCGCACGCTAGCAGCCAAAGCGACTCGCACCTTATCGCGCACCAAAACCCGTCAGACCAAGCTATCCGCCACCGTCGGAAACAATCATCAGGCTAACTACTCAGGCTTGGCGTCCGGTATCCACAATGAGCACGCTGATGCAGATTGTGCGATCAACCAGTCGTGATCCCGTTTCCCGAATGGTCGCGGCATTCCCGCAGATATCCGAAGCGCCATATTGTAGGAGCCCGACACCTCAGTGGGTGTAGGGGTCGCCTCACCCAACTTCGAATTGGTTTTAAGTCCGTTTATCGCGCCTTGAAGAGCGAGCGCTTGCTTTAACGTATCGGAGGTTTCTTCGATTATCGAAACAACGACGGACGCTGCGTTTGAGCAGCGATCCATTTTTGCCCATTGTTTCATCTGTGCTTCATCAGCCCATGCAGCGGCAGAGGCCGCGAGCAGCATAAAACCAATCCAGTAGCGCATAGCTCGAATCCATTCAGTAAGCAGGCCGCTTTAATACCTTAATTCAGCCCCTATCGCCACCGGCCCTTCGGAAGCAAATCGTCGAGGCCGCCGCGAAGATGCTGCCTGGTGAGCCTGAAACCTGAGCACCAGAAAATCATGGGCGGGGCTGTAAGAACTGCTCGCCGAGCATCGACTGAATTGCCAGTTCCGTGAGCTCAGAGATGACGTGTCTGCAACAATGAAGTCAGGATGAGCCCCGAAAATCTCCAGACATGAAAAAGCCCAACCTGAGAAGATTGGGCTAAGTCATTGAAAAATATGGTCGGGACGGAGTGATTCGAACACTCGACCCCTAGCACCCCATGCTGGTGACTGTGGGACCGCAAGCCGTTGAACTGTAAAGAGAAATACACCTAATCGACGCCGCAAAATACGGCCCTTTTTGTGATTTCGCAAACGAAAACACGCGGCCTTCAGAGGAGGTTTTGCGCACGTCTCCGGCCTTCTGCCACCCTACACCGCCCCCTTGTTTGTTAGATCAGCGACCCGCAGCCGACCAGGGTATATGGACGTCCTCGCGGCACATCCTCGACGTGCCGATGTCACGTCTGCGACGTCACATGCCGCTCTCGACTTCCTAGTCAGGCCTCTTCTTTCCCTCCAGTAGATGAATGAGAGGCAGGGCAGAACGCATCATCTGCTAACCTACCCAAAAAGGAGGAGTGACACACATGGAAAGAAGAAAGGCTGTGAGAGGTACTGATGATATCAAGATCAACACTGGCGATGGCACAGAGCTGAAATACTGGTCCACTAAGTTCGGGGTTAAGAAGGCCGATATTCAGGCCGCGGTCACTGAGGTAGGGGATTCGTTGACCGCCGTGACCGACTACTTTAGGTCCCGGCGGTAATGTGGCGCGGCTCAAAACCAGCGTCAGTAACGACGTAGCGCTAGTCGTTTATTCGGACAGGTAGATCTGCGGCACGTTGGCGGTTGTAGAGTGTGGCTACGACAACTAGTGTCAGTAGGACGGCAAGTAAAACGGCCGATGACCCAACCGTGCCAAAGTCCAGTCCGCCTTTTTCATGGGATTTGGTGAGAACATCTCCCAAGGTCGCGCCGAACGGCCGGGTCAGCACGAACGCGAGCCAAAACAGGAGTACGGACGAGATCCTCGTTGTGTAGTGCAGCAGTGCGATCACGGCAATGGAACTGCCGATGAGCAAGGCTCCCCCCGCAAATCCCAGACCAGAATCGTCCGCCAGGAAGTCGCCCAGAGCTGTGCCCAAGGTGTTTGAAAATAAAATCGCGAACCAGTAGAACAATTCGCCCTTGGTGCTGCTGATGCTGTGCACCGAGAGTGACTTTTCGCTGCGATACCACAAGTAAAACGTTATGGCCAGGATAGCGATCAGAGTGGCTGATCCAGCCGCGTAGCCCATGCCCAGGGTGCGATCCATGAAATCCGACATGGTGGTTCCGGCGGTACTTGTGCTCAAGATTACTGACCAGTACAGCACCGGCTTGTAGCGGTTGGATGCTATCTGCCCAAGAAGCGTCAGCACAAAAAAACTGATCAGGATCATGGAACTGACGGCATATCCCACGTCGAGGGTCATCGAGAGCAGATCTCCTGCCGTCTCTCCCAGAGTGGTAGCGCAGATTTTCATTATCCAGAAAGCCAGCGTGATTTGAGGCAGTTTGTTCATTGTTTTGGCCTAACCGTTGAACATCGACGAAGTGGCTCCAGGTGCGGAGGTGGGCCATCTTTGAACGAAGCCTGTTAAAAATACGTCATAAATGTATCAACGTATTACTGTGATCCTTGGCTTTCTATCCGCCACTATGCTGCCGACCTCCGCACCTCAGCTACCGCGTTTATGCCGGCACAAAAGCTCCCTTTTTTCCAACACGCCTGCCCTTATGGTCTTCTTATGCACCAGTTCTTCCACCACATGGTGGTAAGCAGCATCTGCGTATTCGAGCATTTCCTGCAGCTCAGCTTCCTCAATGAAGCCGACCCGGTGTAGGGCCTTGGCGTGGCCGGACAGCTCGCCTGCCCAATGATCGATCGCACATTCGCGCCGAGCCTCATGCTCGAGCAGGTCGTTCCATATCTTCAATTCTCGCGCTTTGACGTCCATGCTCATTTCCTCCAGTGATCCCGAATGCTGTGGGTAACAACCCCCCAGATGTCGAAGTCGTCCCCCTCCATGATGAACCGGTCGGGATATTTTCGGTTGGCCGAGCGCAGCACAGCGTGACAGCCCACGAACGCCAGGTACTTGACCAGCGGTTGCTGGTTCACCACGCCGATGATGACCTGTCCAGCCTTGGCGTCGATCCCCTTGTCCACAATCAGCAGGTCACCACAGAAGATGCCCGCCCCCTCCATGCTGTCGCCCTCAACCTTCACCAGGTAAGTGCCCGGCGCGCGGATGTTCAGGAGCTCATCCAGTGATAGGTCCAGGTGGCCAGGCGCCGTGTCGTCATTCAAAGCGGCACCACCACGACTGGAAGTAGAACGCCTCTTCGATCTGCTCGATGCCGGAAATAATAAGGCCCTGGGTACCCATGCTCGTCACGCTGGCATCGAGAAGCCTTGGCAAAGCATCCCGCGCGTGGCCGACGCTGTTCAAAATGAAGGCTTCCCGGGTAATGCGGCCGAGGGCGGAGCACTGAGACTCAACGATCTGCACGTCGCCTTTGAACGGCGGGAGCTTGCTGAGCTGGTCTTTCGGCACGGCGACGCCCATCTGGCGGCGCGGAGTGATCAGGACGTACATGGGAAGTCTTCGCTTGAAATTACTGTATATGCGTACAGTTAACTAAGCGCGAGGATTGTGGTCAACACTGTATAAGCCGATTTGCGACAGGTGACCTCATGTGCGGACGCTACTCGATCTACGAGCCAATGGACCATTACCTCAAGACGCTTGCGCCAGAGCAGTTGGTCATCAATGGATACGACCTTTGGCCGATCGAGCGCTACAACGTCGCGCCGACGACCCGCGTTGAGATCATCAGACCGACCGAGGACGGCTTGAGCGTGGATAAGGTGCGTTGGGGATGGTCGCCGTTCTGGGCGAAAGGTGAAGGGAAGCGTCCGGCCCCGATCAATGCCAGGGTCGAAACGGTGATGACAGGGAAGTACTTCAAGCAGCTATGGCCGAATTGCCGGGCGCTGGCTCCGGCGAACGGCTGGTTTGAATGGGTCAAGGATCCGAGCGACCCGAAGAAGAAGCAGCCCTACTTCATCAGGCTGAAAGAGGAAGGCCCGATGTTCTTCGCCGCGTTGGCGGAAGTGCATCAGGGGCTTGAGCCCGATCCGCAGGACGGCTTCGTGATCATCACCGCGGACAGCGATCAAGGGATGGTCGACATTCACGATCGGCGGCCGGTGGTGCTGAGCCCAGAGCACGCCCGCGAATGGGTGGATCCCGAAACGACGCCGGAGCGCGCCGCCGAGATCGCAAAGGAGTGCTGCAGGCCGACTGAGGAATTCACCTGGTTTGAGGTGAGCAGGGATGTTGGAAACGTCCGGAATCAGGGCGAGCACCTGATAAAGCCGTCGAAGCCTACTCCCAGTTCATGATCACCAGCTCACCCGTCACCGCGGCTTTTCCGGTTCTGGGGTTTGCAGTGCTGTACCTGATACTCAGCTCCTGCATCCGGAAGCCCGCGAACACCTCGCGGATGTCGGGGTGGTCATTGATGCTGACCATCACCTTCCCTTGGCACCGCCGCATGAAGTCGGCCATCGCCTGGTATTCGCCCAGCCCGAACTCTGTCCCGTACCCCTGGGTCTGCCAATATGGCGGATCCATGTAATGGAACGTATGCGGGCGATCGTATTTCTCGGCGCATTTCAGCCAGGGCAAGTTTTCCACGTAGGTGCCGGCCAGACGCTGCCACGCGTCCGAGAGCGTCTCTTCAATACGCAGCAGGTTGATCGGGCGCCCAGTTGTGGCGGTGCCGAAGGTTTGGCCGGTCGCTTTCGCGCCGAAGGCGTGGTGCTGAAGGTAGAAGAATCGGGCAGCGCGCTGGATGTCAGTCAACGTTTCCGGCCGGGTCATCTTCTGCCACTCGAAAATCTGCCGTGAGCTGAGCGCCCACTTGAACTGGCGAACGAATTCCTCGAGGTGGTTCTGCACAACCCGGTAGAGGCTGACCAGCTCACCATTGAGATCATTTAAGACCTCGACCTTTGCAGGCTCTGGCCTTTTGAAGTAAAGCGCTGCGCCGCCGGCGAACACTTCAACGTAGCAATCATGCTCAGGAAACAGCGCGAGCAACGGTTTTGCGAGGCGGCGTTTGCCGCCCATCCACGGAACAATTGGGTTGGTCATTTATGCAAGCCTTTACTGTATGGATAAACAGGTGCTAGGCTCGCCGCGCTTTGTGCACAGAGCGGGAGCCTTGGCTGGACTTGCAGGGATAGTCTGCGGGTTTGGTGGCCAGCTTGGATGTTGACGCATCCTGCTGGCCGCTCCTTTTTGTGGCGCGAAGCGCTCCTTCTCGACCAGTCCTCCAGTTGGAGGGCTGCCACTAACAGCGGCTCAGACCTTTCGAATCCCGAACTGAGCGGCTTTGACTTTCGAGTCTTGGTTGATGCCGGTCGCCAGGTAAAGCCCCATCCTTGCCGTAACGACCGTCTCAGTGACATCGCACTGGTAGCGCTGGGTTTCCAGCGCCCCTTTCCAGTTCGCTGGCAGAGCGAACGGCTCCTGATACTTGTCCATCGAGCGGTAATAGATCGTGGTAGACGTGCTCGCCACTGGTTTGGTGATGATCAGTTCGGCCTCCCAGCCGAGGATGCCCCGGCTGTTACCAACGATCTCCGGAGCCGAAACCATCTCGATGATGTCCCCTGCCAAGAGATTCGAAAGCGTCACGTTCGTGGCCGGCTGCAGATAGATGTACCCGCCGGCCGCCGCCATGGTCCCGGCCAACTCGATGCACTGCGCCTCGCCGAATGCCGCAGGCTCTTTGTACCAGCGAGTGGTGATGCCAGTCAGGCCCGAGCCGGAGGCTTTGTAGTTGTCCGCCAGCACCGATCCGGCGATTGGGTTGACCGATGCGTTGATCACGCCGGTTGAGCCCGCCATCAGCGGGTTGGCGTTCAGACAGCCGAACGGACGAATCGCCGAGTACAGGTCGGCAGCATCGGTGGGCAGCGGCACGCCGAAGAACTCGAAATTGGCGTTGATGATCGGCACGCAGCGGGACTGGATGAAGTCGGCGCCGATCAGGTTAGGGTGCAGATCGTCGACGGTCATGTCTTGGGTGAACCCGTCCCAGATATTGACTACGGGTACGAACTGCCGGACGTAGCTCAGAACCCAGTCCTTGTAGGCGATCGCATCCGCCAAGGCCTGGCCGACAAGCGCCTTGGTGCCGAACCGCGGCGTTCCGGTTCCGACGATCAGGTACTTGCCGGGCGTGTTCAGGAAAGCGGTAACGATCTTCATCACGTTGGCTTTGCTGTCCGCCAGCGTCATCCCTGGGGTAGTACCGTCATTGGTCCGCGACAGCAGCATCCACAGATCTGCCGTGACAGAAGCCAGGCAGGACGGCAAACGCGCCATGAACTGCCCGGAGTGGTCGCCGACCTTCCCCTGATTGTCCAGGTAACTTGGGAACAGGCCGGTCTTCGCAGCGATCGCCCCGGCGTATCCATACGCTTCGGTACCGAACGCTTTCGGATCAATCGTGTGGCAGTTCGCGCTGAAGCTATCGCCCAGCAATCCCAGACCGCGACGAATGCGGCGCCGGGTTGGCTGCGCCTCGGCGAGCAGGGTCATGCGAACACCTCGAATGCAGCGCCGTTCGCCGGCACAAAGCGTATCGTCGCGCGCGGGATGTTGAGTGGATACGCCCCGTCATTCCAAAGTGTGTCGGAGGTCAGCCAGGTGTCGGCCATTTTGATCTGAATAGCGACCGATCCGCCGTTCGCTTTTACGCCCAATGTCACGCGCATCGGGCGTGGGAAGGTCTCTTCTTTCATCGTCGTCTGCACAGCACTCTCCGTCAGGGTCTCCCCTTCCAATATTGATGGTAGGGATCAGGGCACATCGCGGAAAAACACATGGTTGCCGAGCTTCAGCGTTCGCTTCGCCTTAGCGGCCCAGTCAGGCGCCTTGGGCATCGTGGTTGCGTAGTAGTGGGTCGCGCCGCCGGTGGGGTCTAGGACCTTGCCGTCGATCACCTGGTCAGCAGCAATCCGGCACTGCGCCAACTCGCGGAACGGGATCTGCCGCGCGCCACTCAGGAACTGGTAGTTCGGGTCGTTGCGGTTCCAGCAGCTGAACTGGTACGGCTTCTGGCAGACGCCGGCGTAACCTTCGCCCCACCATGACTTGTCCTTGCCATCGTCCACGCGGTTGCGCATCGTCCAGGCCACGGCCACCATTCCGGCCAGCCCCTCGCCGCGCGCTTCGCCCCATAGCGTGCGTGCCAGCACATCGCGATCTCGTTCGGTGACGGTCATACTTTTCTCCAGGCGAAAAAAAACCGCTCATGGCGGCGTCTTCGAAGCTTTGATTAAACGGGTTGAGGAGGCCAAGTGGGGTTGAGCACTTTCAGGTCCACACGGTTGACGTTGACGCGGTGCAGCTTCCACTTTTTGAGTAGGGCAATCTCTTCGTCTGTGGCCATATCAAGATCGACCGCATCCTGGAGTGGCGCGATAGCTAGTGTCGCCTCAGCCAGCAAGGCATCTCGCCGCGCTGTGTTGCTGCTCAGGATTTGCGCAGCAGTAGGCGGATCAGGTTCCGGGACGGGTGGAGCAACGAACTTACCATCCTTGAAAAGCCAGCCGGCCTGCGCATCGTCGGACCTGACCGCAATAAAACCTTCGTCCGGATTCCATTCAGTTTCGCCATCCCACAGCGAAGTGTTGGTCACCAAGCCAGTCGCAACATCAATAATTACGTATCGCATTTCATCACCACTCAATCACGACTAAACCAGGTGCACCGAGACCACCGTTACCCCCACCGCTGGTAGCTGTTGGCTTGCTGTAGTTACCACCGCCACCACCGCCGCCCGAGCCAAATCCGAATGCATTAGAACCGGGGACGCCGGCCGCAGTAGATGCCCGCCCGTTACCTCCACCACCGCCGAACGGGCCAGATGCGCCATAACCGCCTACACCCGAAGCGGAATTACCATCGGTGTCTCCGCCGAATCCACCGTTTGGCCGACCCTGACCAGCACCGCCCCCCGCGATGAAACCCGACCCAGAACTGCTGGAGCCGCCGCCACCCCCGCCTCCGCCGATCAAAGTGACAGTTCCGACGTTCAGGTTTGAAACTGTCGTGTTGCCGCCATTTCCGCCAGAGTTTCCGGCAGCGTTGGTCGACAACCCGGAAGCTCCTGGCGCCCCGATCGAGATCGAAATCACCTGGCCAGGCGTGACCAGATAGGGCACACGAATTGCCGCTTCACCTGCGCCGCCTCCACCCCCACCCGCTCCGTAATAGGAGTTTGCACCGCCAGTGCCACCAGCCCCACCCCCACCACCTGCAGCGCATGCAGTCAACCAAATCACGTTGACGCCAGCCGGCACGACGAATGAGCCGTTGGACGTAAAGCGCTGAATGTTTCCCATAGCCCTGATGGCCTTGAGAAGCTGGCCGTTGTCGTTTTCAGCTGGCTCAAATCCAGCGGCCTTGATGACTGCTAAGAGTTCATCAGTAATAGCGTTGCCCCAAGCGGAAGGGATCAGCGAGCCGACGACGCCAGTGGAGATGTTTTCGTCTACAAACTTGCCACCCGATAGCCCTACGTTGGGCACACTCTTTGGATAGTCCACTGTCTTCCCTCAGTTGTAATTGATATGCACGACGGTGTGCGCCGGCGCGTAGCGGCGGATGAGGCATTCGAGCGCGCTGCCCGGATTGACACCGAACCGTTCACCCCAATAGCTCACACCAAAGCGGCGGCCGACGCTCTGCCGGCCTCCGGTGTTGAGCGTCCACATGAACTGGATGCGCCAGGTTCCAAAGTGGGTTTTGCCGAAGCGCGAACGACCGAAACGCGGGGCGCGGTATTGGGTGATTGAGGCGTTTGGGTAACCCTGCCCTTTCGCTATCGAAATGAAATAGGCGGGGGTCTGTGCCCCGATCGCGGTCAAGCGCTGGCGCACAGAAAGCTGGCGGTCGCCGAAGCCGGGCGAGTCGCCGAGGCAGGAGTCCGGCAGCCCCATCACCAGTTCCCAATCCGGAACCAATTCGGTTACGTAGGCCGGATCCATTTCGGCGTACAGCGCTACGATCCGTGCATCCGCGCGGGACAGTTCGACCGAAAGACCCCTCAGCACTTGCGCCAGCTCGGGCACCCGCTCCAAGTCCCAGGCAGGGCCCTGGGGCAGCAACTGCCGCAACTGCTCCCTGTAATCGTCGGCGGATCTCACTGCCATGTGATGGTCCCTACCGTCAGCAATTGGTTGGCATTGGCGGTAACGTCGGCAGTCGGTGCCACCACAGCGTTATCCTGCTCCCCCTGCGCACCGCTTACTGACTCTCGTATGCGGCTGATCAGCAGCGTCTTGCCCAGCCCTGCTTCCCTGGCATGCAGGTCCGACAGTTCCGCGGCAACAGCTTGCCGAACGGCCGTTGTGTCCGGAGTAAGGTGAATGACGTAGTTCACTGCTTTCAGAACGGGCGCTAGCGCGAAGACCTCGGCCGTCACCGGCGCCTTGCTTTGCAGGTAGGCCTGAACGACTGCGATTTCGTTGGCGTCCGGAATGATTACCGCGTCCCCATCACGGACGAAGAACACGCCGACCGTTCCGGGCCCCATGTAATTCTTTACCGTCCAAGCGCGGGTGACACCTGCGCACTCCAGCGCCCAAGTGACGTAATCGTCTGCATCGCCTCCATGAGGAATGACCTTGTAACTGCGAATGACTCGAAAGCGCAGCGACTCGATCGATTCTCTTTCGGTGCCGCCAGTAATCCCGGGTGCCAGCACGGTGAAGGTCTCTGCCACTCCCACAGCAGGCTGCACCAGCGTTAGCAGGAGGCCCGCCCCGGCGTTACCGAGTGCTCCGCCATCGACTGCGGCCAGCGTGGCGACGTTGTTGCCAGCGGTGGTCGTAACAGCAGCGGCCACTCGGTACTGGCGACCGTCGCTCGCCTGAAGTACCTGGTTTGCATCGAGCACAGCGCCGGCGGCCGCTTGGAAAGAGGCGGACCCGGTTGCCGCCTTCGCGGGAATGCGCGGAGTTTCAAGCCTCAATAAGGCCTGACGCTCGAGCGTTGATTCGTCCGCCGTGTCCGGCAGGATCTGCTTGGCGACCCAATCGATGTACCCGTAAAGGCCGTAAGCAGCGCCGCTCAACGCGCGCGCCAGCACCTGGGCATCGGACTTTCGCAGGGCTTCGCTTGCCAGATCCGCAGCGGTGCGGCTGACCAGCGTGGGCAGGTTCGGGGTTTCAAACGGCATAGAGCACCTGCCAAGTCTCGTTGGGAAATATTTCCAGCCGCTCCCCATTGGGCAACGTCAAGATCGTGCCGAGGTTTAATCGGCTGGGCCCGGCGCGATCGGTCAGCACCTGGACGTCCGTGACATGGTTGTCATCCACCAGCCATTGCAGAGCAGCACGGGCGTATGTCACGGCATCGCTTATCGTCTCGGGGGTGAGCTTTCTGCGGCGTAGCAGCCAGAGCTTCGACCCGAGCCTGTCCCCTGTAACAAGCGGAAAGCTGTCGCCCCAATAGCCATATCGTTCGTCGTCATCTAACTGATCGGAAGGCGCAGCACGGCACCAGGTGAACAAGCTGATTTCGACGGCGCGGCGAAGGCTGGTCTTCTGGTCGTCAATCGTGATGATCGTCATGCGGCACCCGGTACGGGCGGCCCGCTCTGGGAGTTGCCGAACTGCACACCGCTGTGCATGTGGTTGATCTGGCTGACGCCACCGGCCAACTGGTCGCCTTGGCTGATGATCTGTCCCGTTTGCGTGATCTTCGGCGTGTTGAAGTTCACCGAATCGGCGGCGGTGATGTTGAGCGTTCCGGTCTCTACTGCGATCACCCTTCCGCGCTTGAAGTGGACTTTGTCGCCTTCGTCGGTGTAGATCGCGACCTCGCCTGGCTCCAGTTCCTGAATTCGATAACGCCGATCCGACACCACGATCACCACGCCGTGGGAACGGTCGCCGCCCATGAAACCGGCAAGCGCCTCGGCACCTGCGTGCGGGCAACTGGTGAAGCCGTAAGGCTCCAGATGCTCCATGCCATCCTTCAGCTCGCCGGCGGTCAGGCGCATCTGCAGCGTCTGCAGCTTGCTTGCCGAATTGGCAAGCGCCACCACGCCGCGCGTCAGCACGTTCATCAATCTATTCATTTGTCTTTCCAGTCCGCAGGGAGCAGGTATTCGAAGCCGTCTTGCTTTTTCACCTTGCGGTGTTTGTGCGGATCGTCAGGTTCTTGCAGGTAGCCTTCGGGCGGTCCGACACGCAGGCGGCATGTGGTTCCGTTCTCGTCTTGGCGATAAGTCACCTCGGCGATCAGCATGTCGCGGTCAAAACCAATCAGAGGGTCGATGACACGCACGATCGTGTTGTGCCGCCAGAGTGCTCCGCTGGTCTGTCGCCAACCCTGTACTTCGTAGGTCGTCTCCAGCGCCTTGCCCAGCGCCGTGCCGCGTTCCCAGTTGGCCCGGTCTGCCGCCATCTTGTCGCTGAGCTGGCCGCTTTCGTGGATCACCTTCACGCGGCGGCGGGTCATTCGGGGATCGCTGACGGCGGCGTTGACCTCGGTGGTGGTCTTGGCGAAATCTTCGTCGGTACCGGATCGTTGCCCGATCACTCGGTAATCGGAGAACACCCGCGTGAAATCCAGCGGCGCGTCGCCCTTGAGGATGTTTCGCCCCAGTTCCAGGCTTTCACTCGCCCGGCCGCCGCTGCCGACCTCGGCCAGCACCACCTGACCGCGGGAGTTGTCGGTACTGAACACGCGGAACAGGCTGAGCAACCGGTCAATGGATTCGAACGCTGTTTCCCCTGGCTCGATCGTGTGATCAGCCAACCCTCCTGTCGTGGAAATCTCGCTCTTGACGGTGAGTCCGTACTCGGCGGCGATGGCCTGAACGATCTTCTGGACGCTCTGCCCCTTCCACTGCCCGGGCTTGTTGATAGCGCCGCAGTCCACTAGGTCGGCCGTCAGCGAGCGGCCGGTGATGGACGTGGTGATTTTCTCGTCGTCGTAGTTGATCGGCGTGGCATCCACCCAGCCAGTGATGATCAGGTCGCCCCCGATCCGCACTTCGCAACGCGCGCCCTGCTTGACCGGGCGCAGGATGTTTTGCCCCGGCCACTTCCAAGTGATGCCGATGTTGAAGCTGGCGGCCTGTCGTTCAAGTCCTGTGGTGATCTCCGCCGAGGTCCAGCCGGAATAGTCCAGACCATCAACGGTCAGGGTCACAGCCGTTGATGGATCGGACATGCTGATTTACTCCCGGGCGATCTGCAGCGGTGAGGCCGGCACGAAACCGGGGTGGATGATTTTGTTGCGCTGAACCACCTCGCCCTCGCGGGTGGCGTCTCCAAAGCGCCGAAACGCCAGCACCAGCGCCGGAGAGGTTTCCAGCGGTGTGACGGTCTCCAGCCGGGCGCCGGATGCGGCGACGGCTGTCAGGTGGCGGACTACATGCTGCCGGGTGGCATTGACCAGCGGGTAATAGGTGGCATCAGACTTCAGCGCCGCCTGCCAGAACACTTCATCCAGTTCGTCGCGTGCCGCGATGACGTCGTCTGCGACCGGGACTTCAGGTCGTTCTGTCGGGTCAACTAACTGCTGCTCGACCGAGGCGGCGGGTGCGTCGGCTTCCGGCGGTGTCACCACCGGCATTTCGGCAACGGTCGCCGCCGCCTGGACAAGCAGCGCGTCCTGCACCAAGTCGGCCAACGCTTGCGCGGCGGCAGTGGTATCACCGCCGCTGCCGCCGGCAACCTCATTGATGGTCGACGCGTCTTCTGCCTGACTGGAGACTGTGGCCACCGCCGTGGTGTAACTGTCGAACGCTGCCGCGTTGGCACTGCTCTTTTTCTCTGAGCCCTTGGGCACCAGGGAAGACAGACCCAGATCGCTGAAGTAGCCGGTGAATAAACCCGACAGTGACCCGGGCGCATTGATCAGCATCTGCGCCATCGAGGTCACCGTGCCGATGACGCCGGAGAGCGGTGAGAACTGCCCGGACAGAATGCCGAATACCCCTGTGACCTGGTTCTGCAGGCCGATCAGGTTGATGCGCGCCGTGTCGATTTTCGCCATGGCGGAGTGGTACCGATCAAGCGCCCCGCTCCAATAGCTTGCGGAGGTCTGCCCCAGCATCTTCGCAGTGTTGGCTTTGACCGCAGGGTTTTGCACCGCATTGCCGGGATAGAACGTCAGATCGAAGCTGACCATGCCGCCTTCACGGCGGCTGTGGGACATCTCGCAAGCGCCAGGCACAACTGACAGTTGGCCCAGCCAGGGATGGACAAGGGTCCCCTCGCCTTCCTTTTCGAGCGCCGTCAGCAGTTTGTCCCGGCGGGCAAAGCAGTCATCACCAATGATGAAGGCCCTGACCTTGTGAACCCGGGCCACCTTGCCCATCTGCTCAGCAAAAGCCTGGTCCCGTTTGGGGTATTCGTGAAGCTGAACCTTGCGCCCGACCGGAACGGACGTGTCCTCGATGAGGAACGTCTCGCCACGGAAGGACGCCGGCAACAGCTGGTCGCGCCAGGTGTCGGCCATTTACTGTGCTCCGGACAGGGATCGATAACCAACGCTTGGTGTGACGGTGAGGCCTGGCTGATTGGTTTTGGCTGGTTCCACCCGCAGACCGGCCGGGGCACCTTCGAAGCGCATCACCATCTCGCCTTGAAGCTGGGTCTTGTTACCGCCGGCCAACAGGCTTTGGGTCGCGCCTTGAAGACCTGCGGTACCACGCCCAAGCAAACCGGCGCCGGCGGCGGTCGGGTCGCTGCCGGAAAAGTAGTCGGCAACGCCAGACGCCTTTCCTTTAACCCAGTCAGCAGCGCCTGCTGCCTTGCCGTTAACCCACTTCCCGGCATCCATCAGTGGCTCAATGTAAGGTTTGATGCGATCAAAGAACCCTTTGAACCACGCCACCAGCGGCTCCCACTTCTCGGTGACAAGCTGCACCGGGTCAAAGCCGATCTGGTCCTTGAGCTTGGTCCAGCCAACTTCGGCCGCCACCTTGATGAATTCCCAAAGCGCCGAAAAGAACGTCTTGAGTGGCTCCCAATTTTCAATGATCTGGCCGACGGGTGACCAGGCAAATGCAGCTTTTATCCATGCCCAAAAGCCTTCGGCTGCTGACTTGATGAAGTCCCAGAACTTTTGAAGGTAGTCGCTCACGGCCCCCCAATTCGCAGCGATCATCCCGGCTGGCGACCAGCTAAAAGCGATCTTCAACCAGTTCCAAAAAACCTGCGCGGCCGACTTGATCACTGACCAGAGCTGCATGAAGTAGGGCCCGATGGTGTCCCAGTTGGCAACGATAAGTCCGACTGCGAGGGCAATCGCTGTTGCAATCAAGCCGATGGGATTGGCCCGCAGCGCCAGGCTCAACAGCTTTGTGGCCACCACCGCGGCGATGATCCCCACCCGCAGAATCGTGAAGGCCACCGCGGCTGCGGCAATGCCCTGGACGAGATTGGGGTTGTCACGGATGAAGTCGCCCACTCCGTTCAGCAACGGTTGCAATGCAGTCACGACCGCGTTGAGCGCCGGAAGGAAAGCATTGCCGAGCATGATGCTGTTGCGCATCACGGCGTTGCGCATCAGCGTGAGGTTGTTCTCAGTCGTTGCAGCGCGGGATGCGTACTCCGCCTGCATGGATCCTGCGTATTGCTCAGCAGTTCCGGTCTTCTTGAAGTTGCTTTCGAGCAGCTTCATGTTGGTCAGCAGCGGCGCAATAGCGCTGATCGACTCGCTGCCGAAGAGGTTTGTCAGCAATGCTGGCCGCTTGGTCGCATCGACGGCAGATATGCGCTTGAGAACGCCGAGCATCGTGCCCTGCGCATCTTTTTGCATACCTGCCGCGACTTGCTTGGAGTCTAGCCTCAGCGCCTTGAACGCCTGTGCCTGTTGCTTGGTTGCGGCGCTGCCCTTGGTCAGCGCCAGCATGAAGTTCTTGATGCCGGTTGCCGACACCTCCTGCTCAACGCCGACGCCGGCCATTGTCGCGCCCAGCGCCGCGATCTGCCCCGAGGCCACACCGGCCACTTCGCCGAGCGGGCCGACACGCGTGACGATATCGGAGATCTGCTTGGCGGTTGCCGGACCGGTGTTGCCCAGGTAGTTGATCTTGTCGGCAAGGCCGACCACGTCAGTCTGCGTGAGCTTAAAAGAGGTCCGCCACTTCGCCATCATGTCGCCGCTTTCCTCGGCGGTCTGATCGAAGGCAATGCCCATCTTGACCGCATCCTCGGCGAACCCTTTCAGCTCGTCCCGAGCGATGCCGGCCTGGCCACCCGCCGCAACGATCTTCGCGATATCGGTGGCGGCCATCGGGAGACGTGCTGACATCTTGGTGATGTCGTCGCCCATCTCCTGAAATTGTTTCGGGGTGTCGAAGTTGACGACCTTGCGCACGTCAGCCATCGCCGATTCGAACTGGATGGCAGCATGCGTGCCCACCACGAACGGCGCAGCCAGGGCACCACCCGTAATCGCTTCCTTGAACCCGATGCTGCCCAGCCCTGTTGCCTGAAGATTCTTGCGAAAGCCCGAGATGTTCTTCTGAATGCCGGCCAGCATCGGAGACAGCTTGTCGGCGCCCGTGATGAGCGCCTTGAGCTGAAATTTATCTGCCATCAATTCACCTGCTGGGTGCGATTGATCCGCTGTCCGTGCGCCAGCGATTCAAGGATTTCATCCAATGGCCTGGCCATCATCTGTTCGGGGTCAACCTTCCAGAAGAACGCCAGGTCATACACGCTGCTGATCAGGCCTTCGATGGAGTCGACGCCGGCGTCATGAAAAAACCCGCCACCTTCCACGCCAGGGTGTTGAGGTCAGACAGGTCGAGCTGATCGATCGAACTCGGCGGGATGTCAGCGCAAGCGACGATGTACTTGGCGGCCACGTCCAGATCGATCGCGATCGATTCGTCCATGCCCATGCGGTAAGGCAACGCCTTGATCGCCCGCGCCTCTTTCGAGGTTGGCCGGCGCAGCGTCAACTCGGTCAACGTTTCGCCGTGGGCCTGGATGGGAGAGCTCAATTTGATGGGTGCGTTTTGATCTACAACGGTTTCTTCTTCGTTCACGACCAAACCCCTTTGATGCCGTCAAATTGCAATTCGATGGTGCCTTCTTCGCCGTTCGAGGTGGGTTGCTCCACCATATACGCGCCAGAAAGCGTGTAGACCTTGCCGTTCTTGAACTCGCCGGTAATGGTCATGTTGGTGCCGTCTACCAGCTTCTTCAGCGGGAAACCCGGCGTGTGCACGGCCGTCACCTTGATGAACGGCGCAACGTCTTCTTCCTTGAAATAACCGGGGACCACGGTTTCCCGGGTCTTGTCCGACAGCGGCGCTTCCATCCCGCCTTTCAGGGTCAACTGCATACCGTCGACCTTGACGTAGCAGGTACCTGCAACTTTCTGCCCCATGGCTGGGCCTCCAAACTAAAAAGCCCGCGCGAGGCGGGCTTGGGTGATGGGACAGCCTTACGCCGCGTCGGCGGCGTACTGTTGCCGGAACTGGTTGAGCAACGCGAAGAGGCGCATGCCGTTGATGTAGTCCGGCGGATACAGCACGTTCACGCGGTTCGGGTTGTTGCTGTCGCGCTCGACGATCAGATACTGCTGGAACATCTCCGAGTTCTCGACGTGGCCGTCGTCTTCCATCTTTCCGTACTCGCTGATCAGTTCGCCTCGGATCACATTCGGTGTGACGATAGGCTGCCCGTCACCGAACTGCGTGCCGTCGTTCGCCAGCTTGTGACGACCGTACTTGCTGGTGATGATCGACTTCAGACGACGCACGATGTATGCGCTCTGGTGCATGGTCTCGCTGTCCAGGTAAGAGTCGTCCGGCTGGCCGTACGCGTTCTTCTGGTAGGTGGTGATCGCGCGCTGAATGCGCATGTAACCGCCTTCGAAGTACAGCGTGGCGATACCGTATTGCAGCAGCGACTGGTACTCGTTGATCATGAAGCGGCTGCCTTCCGGTGCCGGGTCGATGCCTACAAGCGCACCCGTCTGGGTCGGCCGGCTGGCATCGGCGGAGATGAACACCGCCTGACGGGCCGCAGCGGCTGCCGCCACCTGCCAAAAAGGCTGGGGAACGCCTGGTTCAAAACCGAAGATGGTGGCGTGCTGGTCGTTGCGCGCCTGGCCTGCTGCAACCAGAACACCGAGCGTGCCGCGCATCGCGCCGAACACATGACCGTAAAGCTGCTTGGCCCACGACCAGCGCCCGCTCATGTCATTCATCGCGACTTTCCACGCATCGAGCGTGGTGGCGTCGGTCCAAGGCACGCACAGGAACTCGAATGGGGCATCGCCGAGAGCGGCCAATGCAGCGGTAGCGTCTGGCGAGCCAGCGCCCGCAGCAAGCGCGGTGATGGCAACGGTCAGACCGGCAGGCGTCACCTCTCCATTGCTCTGGCCCAGTCGGTTGAGCACCAGACTGATGTCGTTCGCAGAGGCACCTTTCCATTTGGAAGTCAGCGTGACGTCGCCGGTGTCCGCCGTTGCCGACACTGGCAGATCGGCGGCGGCGTTGATTTTTGTCGCCAACGCTGCAGCGGCTGCCGTGGCACTGCTACCGGAAGGGATGCTCGCTTGAACGCGATCGCCGCCGATGTACAGGTTGACCAACCCGGGTTCAGTGGCCGTGCCGGTAAACGACACCTTGCCGGTGGCTGCCGCGCCGGTGGCTACTTTCAGCGGCAAGCACCAGATTTCGCCGACCGGATCGTTTTCGCGCCAGGCGCTGTACATGGCGGCGAGCATCGAACCCTGACCGCCGATGGCTTTTGCCTGCGCCACGCTGGACACCAGCGTCAACTTGCCGATCTGTGCTGAGGTCGATGTTTCGTTGACCTGACCGACGATCAAACGGCGCAGCGTGCTCGGTGCGCTGTTTGCCATTGAGTTGTCCATTTCCGCATAGAACAGCGGAACACGGATGTCCTGCGGGATTTGCTGAAATCCTACGCTCATTTGGTCGAGACCTCTTTGGCGGACGGGGTTTTGGCGGGCGCGTCTTCTTCCTTGATTTTCACGTCCTCATCGTTGATGCGGCGGCGCCAGTAGATATCATCCGGCACCTCGCGCCCTTCAGCGGGCAACAGCTCCCCGGTTTCCGGATCCGGCACCGCGCGGCCCTTGGCCGGCACCACGGTAATGCGGTTCATGGCATGTCCTCTTTGATTTGTATTTCAATGCGCCCATCAGGGCCGGGGTATTTGAGATTGCGGTCTGCAGGGTCGATGCAATCGACGTTGATGTCGTAGCCCTCCAGACGCGCAAGCCCATCGAGTTCGAGTTCGTGCCAAGTTTCGGGCGGCTGGCTGTCAGCGTTGCGACCCAGCTGGAATGCAGTCACAAAGGAGTAGCGATAGATCACCAACGCCCGGTCGATCTGCACCAGGTCGCCGCCGTCGTAGGTGATCGGGTCGTATTCAGCGGCGGGCCTCCAGCCCACCAACGCGAGCCACAACTGCGCACGTATGTCGTGCAGCACATCCACCGCCAATTGCCCGCGCTGGTCTTTGGCATCCAGGATGACCACCACATCAAATGCGTCTGTGATGTCTTGCCGGATGCCGTTCTGCAGGTCGTTGTCCGTCGCGTCGTCACCGGTGGCGATGACGAACGCTCCAGGCCGGTCAACCTGCTGGCTGGATTTCACCGCGTCGAAGTCGATACCGCCTGCGACCCGCCCACCGAACACAGGGCAGCGCTGCCGCAGTTGCAGCACCACAGGGGTGATTTTCATAGGTTGCCTCTGGGATCATCGAAGCGCGGCGGCGAAGGCTTGGCGAAGAATGGCTCGTACATCGTTGGCGCTGCTTTCCAAAGCATCGACCATGTAGTTCTGCCGCGGCTCGATTCGCCATGCGCCTGTTGATGCCTGCTTCTTGTGCGACTTTCCTCGCTTGGCGCCGCGGCGAACGCCGTACCAGAGGAATGCCGGATAGAAGGCCTTCATCTCCGCTGTTTTCTTCGGCTCGATCTTGACCATGAATCCCGAGTGACTCACCCGGTAGGAGATCGACCGGCGCAGATTGCCCTTTCGTAAGCCAGGGTACTGACCTGTTTCCGATGCCCCGCGTTTGCTGACGAGCTTTCGGGACCTGGCACGAACCAGAACACCCGCACGCCGCATCGCCTTGCGGATCTCTTTCTTGTCGAAGTCGAGCTTGCCGTAGCTGTCGAAGTCGCCGAAGTGCAAATAAGCTGCAGGTCTAGCCATACAGGCTACCTCCTGGCTGATCCGTGCCAAGCTCCTCGACTTCAAGAACGGTGAATTTGTGACTGCCGTTCATATCGGTTGCACGGCTGACACGGTAAACAACGGCGCCGTGAACCACCTCAAAATCGATGGGCAGAACGCCTAGATACCGCAAGGTAATGCGGTGGGTAATCTTGGAATCGGTCTGCACACTGTCATGGTAAATGGCAGTGCCAACAGGCTCGATGCGTGCCCAGCGTTTTTTTTCTCCACTGAACTGCGAAGCCAGACCACCGCCATCGGCAGGAGAATCTGAGCGCCGCCTCAGGGTAACGCGGCGGTTCAAGTCGCCGGCACCAGGTTCAGACATCGCCATCAAACCCCCATCTGCACACGATAAGGTGCAAGCAAAGACCTCGAACCTTGCGGCAGCGCAACTGCAGTCATCGTCCCGGCGCCGGCCACAACATCCTCGCGGTTGGTGTAGAGGTGCCCCAGGATGAGCAGGCACGCAGCCTGAATCGCAGGAGTGAGTACAATGCCCAGGCTCATAGCTTCTGACTGAGTGATCGCATGCTTAAGGTCGTATTCAGCAATCTCAACCGCAGACAAACGATCATCTTCTTCATAGATGAGCCCGGCCGCTGCTATAGCTGCGCTATAGGTGAATCTGGCCTGGCTTTGCAAATAAATAGCGTCTGCACGCCCTGCCGCCTTAGCGGAAGCATCAGCGTAAAGATGGCGCGCCATGAAGTTGCAAGCTGATTCCTCTGCCGCTTCCAGCAAGCCTTGGATGAGTTCGCGATCATCGTCCTCGGCGCGCAGATACTCGATCGCGAGATCGATACTGATCGCGGACATTGCTTACTCCTGAACGGTCTCGTCCGACTCGATCGGCGGAGGTGAATCTTCGTCCGCGACCAACGGCTCGGTGGGTGGAGCGATTGGCGTTTCCGGTGCATCAGCAGAGGCTAACTGCGCGGCCGCCACTAGTTTTGCGAGTTCGGTTTCGGCTTCATCTCGCTTGCCGATGAAGTCGCCGACTTGGACACCCTGGGCGTCAGCGACAATCCAGCGCTGCCCCTTCTTGGCGACTTTCAACGCAAAGGTCGGGTCAGATTTGGCTGGCAGATCCATCACCGATGCGCCACCTTCTCTCACGATCTGGCAGAGCTTGAGCTGTTCCAACTCCTTCGCAAGCCATACCGGTGCTGCGTAAGGCTCGTTATCAACGTCGCGGATGGTGCCGCGGTCCTCGTAGGCCCGCAGCGGCTTGATCAATACGTCTGGCATATCTCACCTCGATGGGACGGCACCGCCGCCCCATTTCAGGGGTCGGGTTTAAGCAGCTGCAGCGAGCTTGCCGGTGACGAACGCTTCGGTTCGGTAGATGGCGAAGGCCAGGCGCTCTTCGGCGCGTAGCGTGACCATGTTGTTCTCGAAGTCCTTGTCGTTTTCGGTAGAGATCAGGACCTCCACTTCCATGCGGTCAAAGATCTGCGCGCCCAACTTGAAGGCACCAACCAGGAAGTCGTTTGCCTTCATCGCCTGAGTGGCTACGACAGGGCGGTTCCACAAGCGAGCCGCGGTGCCGTCTTGTGGCTGACCGATGAGATAGCGACCGGTGTCGTCCTTGAGCAGATCGATCAGGGCCCAGTCAGTCGGGTTCAGCACGATGCCATCGGAAGGAAACTCAGCCAGCTCGGCTTGCAGAAGAGCCAAGCGCAGGCGGTCGATGCGCTGCTCGCCGGTTGCGCTCCAACCCGCTGGAGCGGCGTAGATGTTTGCCAACGGAACCAGCCCTTGCAGGTTCGCGCCGGCGCCGCTGCCGTAAAGCAGCTGGGCCTCTTCGGTCAACAGCAGCCCATAGCGAGCACGAGCGTCGATGTAGCTTTGCAGCGCCTTTGCATCGTCGAGGATCTGACGAGACGCCTTGAACAGGTGAGCGATGGTGCGGACCGGTGCAGTGATCAACGCGGTGGTGATTTCGGAATAAGGCTTGGCCGCCCCTTCCGCCACGATCGCGGCGTTGTTGGTGAAGCCTGTCTCGCGAACGTACTCGAGCGAGCCTGCTTCGGTTTGACCAGGCGCGACCAGATCGCGAATGGTCGCCCGGCGCACGCCCGGCAGGGCGACAGTGTCCAAGCGCTCGGTAGCAGCGAGGCCGCCGGCAGAGGTGGTGGTAATTGCGGCGCGCGGTACAGAGACGCGACGAGAGCCACGGAAGGACGAGTTGACACCTTCCATTTGATCGCTGGCAACGAACAGTTCGCCAGCGGACTTTGGTGGCTCGTTGCGCTGAGTGTCGCGGTTGGCATTAACCAGCTTCTGCTCGGCCTCAAGCACGCGGGCCTGGAGCTCGCCCTGCTTCATCAGCAGTTCGTCGACCTTGGCCGAAGTTTCCTTGCTCAGGCCCTCGTGGCGATCAACGTGCTTCTGTGCCATCTCGGCATGTGCCTTGAGCTGATCGCCGATGTCCTTGAGGTTGGCCTGGGTTTCCTTGTACTGGGTTTCGATGTCGGCCTCACCGATCTTGCCCATCTGGGCATTCCAGCCGGTATAGCGGGAGGTACCGCGTTTCACGAGCGTGGTCGCGAACCCGACCAAAAAAACCGCGCCGCCGATGGCTTGGGGGGTTACGCCGAAGGTCAGCGGAATCAAGGCAGCGATGGCCAGCACCGCCATCAAGAATGCCGGGGACAGACGAAATTTCATCATGGTGTGAAGCCTCACGCAGGAATTGAGAAAGAGAGTTTTGGCAGGGGTGCAAGGTCGAGCTCGACAGCGCGAGGCCTGTCGGACGAGGTAGCGTGTTGCGTACCCCCGCCAGCAGCGCGCGGCGTGCTGGACTTGAAATTGGCGAAGAGTTCGCGGCGCTCGCTGCGGGCCATCCCCGCTTTTGCGAGAGCCACATCCATGGCTTTGAGCGCGTTGCTTTGCTGGGTCTGCTCGTCTTCGCGTTCGGTGATCTCGTCGGATGACAGCAGTCCGGTTGCGAAACCGAGCTCCACCGCTCGTTTGCCTCGGATGAAGGTCTCGTCATCCAGCATTTCGGTGATGTCCACGACGGCCTGGCCGCTGCCTTCCGCGTACAGATCAGCCATTGCCGCGTCGAACTCTTCCATGGTGTCTGCGGTGTTGCGCAGGTCGTGGCGGTTGCCGACGGCAACGGTCCAGCAGTTGTGGATCATCAGAAAGCCGCTACTCGCGACCTCGCGCTTTTCGCCCGCCATGTAGATGACAGAGGCAGCGGAGGCAGCCAGACCAAGCACCTTTGTGGTTACCGCCTGGCTGTGCTCGCGAAGACGGTTGTAGATGGCCAGGCCTTCGAACATGTCGCCACCCGGCGAGTTGATATAGACGTCGACCGGCTTGTCGCCGATGGAGCGCAGGGCGGCATCAATACGTGAGACGGTCACACCCTCTCCGTACCAGTCCTGGCCGATCACGCCGTAGATGGTGATGGTGTCGTTGGTTGATTCCACGGCGGCCTTGATGGCCGGATTCCATTTATCGAGCGCACGCGGACTCAGCTCGCAGTTGAAACTGCCAGCTCTGGTTTTTGGTTGCATGAGTTAGTCCTTCGAATTTGCCGGCTGATCGAGCCAGTTCTGCAGAGCAGCTTTTGCGGCTTGCCCGTCGTCGCCCCGGCCGAGTTGGTCGATTGGGGAGAGGTTGGTTTGTACGGTGAGCACTGAGGCATTGCCTCCCATCCTTGGGAGGTTCTCCTTCATCCGGCATTCGTCGCGGGTATAGATGCCGTTCTGCACCATCTGCGAATACAGCGTGGCGCGCGCGGCACTGTCAGCCCGCATCAAGCCTTCAATGGAGAACTCCGGATAGATCTGCCGGCGCTGAGCAGGCGTCAGTAACTTGCGGCTGATCGCCTCCTCGATGCGGCGCATGTAACTGCGCAGCGTGAAGGTCAGAAACCGCAGCAGCTTCTGCTCCAGGCCAGTGCCCCAGTTCGAAGCTTTATCGCTGTAGCCAACCAGCGTCGGGTCTACCATGTAGAACCGGCAGATTTCCTCGGCGCTGTATTCGCGAGATTCCAGCAGTTGAGCATCAATGGGGTTGATACCAATTACCTTGGCACTAACGCCCTTCTCGAGAACGGGTGACTTGCCGGCGTTCATCGCGCCACTGATACGCTGAACGTAATCCCGGAAGTCGTCGCGTTGCTGCTTGTTCAGCGTCTGATCAACTTCGAAGGCGACGGTCTGGTGCATACCGTTCTTGAAGGTGGCACTGGCCACGTCTTCAGCCGACATCGCGGCGCCAAAGACATCGGCGCCGTAAGCGATGGGTGAGAGCCCGACTTGCCCGTCCAGAGAGAACGCGGGAATGTGCATCATGTCGCTGCCGGCGATATCGCGTAGCTTTCCGTTCTTCTCCCGGTACCGGTAGAGGAGCTCACCGTTTTCAGCTACATCAAGCTCCACCCGGTTGGGCAGCAAGAATTCAAGCGCCACAATTCGGCCGCTGATGCGGATGATCTCGACGAAGGCATTACCTCGCAGCAACATGGAAGCAACTACGGCCTCCCAGAATTGGACCGCCGTCATTCGGCTATTGGGATTGGTATTGAGTATCCAGTGCAGGTCGTTGTCGCCGGCAACCTCTCGACCGCCGTCCGGCATTCGGCGATACAAGCCGAGGGGCAGCGTGGCGATCGTTTCGGAAATGAGGCGCACACAGGACCAGCAGGCCGCCAGTCGCATGGCCTTGTTGATCGTCACTGTCTTGCCATTGGCAGAAGTACTGCCGACTGTCTGCGCCCAAATCCCGGAAGCACCGCCAGAGATCGATCGCCCCACCCAATCGATGATCGAAGAGCGTGGCGCCGTCACCGCACTGCTTAAAACAGATCGCAGAGACTTAGCCACTGGTCAGTCCCCTTCTAATGAAGGCCGCAGCAACGAAGCACGATGAGGCGGCGGCAAGTAGTGCCCAGCCGACGCCGAGCAGGATGTAAACGCCTGCCACAGCACAGGCGAAGCCCAGCACTGCGATCAGCAAATAAATAATCGATGCTGTGTTCATTCGAATATGGGGTCCCGGATTGAATCCATGAATCGGTCCACGCCGCCATCGCCGACAACGACTTTCGTCATCGCCCGACCGACCGACATGATCAGCGCAACCGCGCCATCGATTTTGTTGTCGTCGCCCTGCTTGATCGGGCGTACGACGTCGTTGTTGCCTGGTAGATGCTTGCCAATTACGTTGGCAATACACCAGGTCATGACCGGGTTGCCGTCATGGTGGAAGCGGCCGGCTTCGATAGCCGCTTCCAGTTCCTTCATGGGGTCTGACATGTTGGTGTAGTTCTGGGTAATCGTGATCGGGCTGAAGCCCTCGTCGTCCAAGTCATGGCTCAGACCCGTAGCACCGTGGGGGTCGATGGGTGATTCGCTCAAAGGGGCGTGATGATTGGCTTCCTTCGTGTCCTCGAGGATCTCGCGGTAATCAATTTCCGCCCCATCGGTCACCTCCAGATGCCCGGAGTTGACCCAAGCCTGGAACCGTTCGGCCATGCGCTTGTTATCGGTGTTGTAAGCGGTGTCGTAAGGGACCCAGAATTTCGGCTTGATGCTGTAGTAATGGGTCTTGCCATCGATGACCCGCCAGAAAAGGCGAGCCCTTGAATTCATGTCCAGCTTGCGGGCCAAGTCGAAACCGGCAATCCATTCCTGGCCCTCGAATTGTTCGAGCGTCAGCGTCGTGTCTTCGCAGGCCTTCCAGCTTTCCATGTTGAAAAAGCCGGCCTTGGCACTGACCCAAAGGTTTAGATGCTTGGTTTTGAACGTATTTGCGAAGCGAGCAGAACGAATCGCCCGTGCCTGCTGGCTTTCCAGATACTCCTGAAACACCGATACGCCATGGTTCGGGTTGGCCTTGGCCAGCATTTTTGGATCGGTCCAGTCGTCCCCTTCGTCCAGAGTCCAGATCCAGCCGAACAGCTCTTCGTCCGGAACCGTTCCGGCCAGCATCTCTACAACCTGGCGCCGCTTGTCGTAGCACGGCCCTTCGATATCCGCGCCCGCAGTGGTGATGATGAACATCAGCGGCTGACGGCGCGCGCCCATACCTGTGAGCATCGTGTCGTACTGGGCCGACGTCGGGTGTTCGTGATACTCGTCGACGATCGCGCAGCTGGGCGACGCACCGTCGCCAGGGTTACCGATCAGAGGCTCAAAACGGCTGAAGTCGGACGGGATATTCATGTTCGAGGCGTTGACCTCAATCCCGGCCGCCTGTATCAACATCGGCGATTTGCTGACCATCAGTTTCGCAGGCCGGAACACCTCCCACGCCTGCTTCTCTGTGGTTGCACCTGCGTACACCTCGGCGCCGAACTCGCCGTCAGCTACAAACATGCTGATACCAACGCCACCGGCGACAACGGATTTACCGTTCTTGCGAGGCACTTCCCAGTAGCTCTCGCGGAAGCGACGGTGGCCGCCCTTTTTCTTGACCCAGCCAAACGTGACCGCCAGGCCGAACAACTGCCAAGGCTCCAGACTGATCAGCTGACGCTTGAAAGCCCACTCGCCCTTTGTGTGCGGCAGGAGCTGCATCAGCTTGAGCTTTTTCTCAGCCTTGATCGGATCGAACTTGTAGCGGAAGCCTCGTTTGCGGCTGGCGGCAAGGTCATCAAAGTGACGTTGCACAGCTTGGTGAATGAAACGGCAGGCCGGCACCTTTCCGCGCAGCAATGACCGACCCCACGCCATCGCCTTGTCGACGTTGGGATGGGAAAGTTTGGGCATCAGCTACTCAATAGTTTGGCGAACTCGTTGGTTTCCTTTTCCTTGTTGCCGCCGATCAGGCGCGTGCGGCTGGCCGGGTCCAGGCCGAGCATCGAACCGAAGGTCACCATTTGACGCATCGTCTCGTTCGCCGCGGTCAAGGCTGGGTTCTTCATGGGGCCACCGGTGGCGCCGGTCACCACAATGCCGTGCGCCTTGATCGACTCCTGCGCCATGCGCCAGTTGTCATAGGCGGTGCAGAAGGCTTCCACGTTATGCAAGTCGGTGATGGCAACCACGTTCTCGCGCAGCAGCTCTGGAACAATCATGTTCCACATCGTGGCGGCCCGAGGGCTGAACCACTCAGGAGGATCTACCTGGGTGATCTTTGAAAACTGGGGCTCGGCGGTGTTCAGCGCACGCTTGCCCGGGTTCCCGGCCAATGCTTTCTTGGCCGTTGGTTTGGGTTTGCGACCACGGCCGGCGACCGTGGCGGTGCCTCCCATCGCGCAACTCCTGAATTTTTAATTTCGCGGGTGTAAAAAAACGACGGGCAGGCGGTGTCCGCCTCGTAAACCCCTGGACTTTCGACCCTCCCCCCGCCCCAAAACGGTGCAGGACCGACGAGCGGTCGGGTAGTTGACGTGCCACACAGGGCCACTCACGTGCCACAGCATCCCGCCACGCCTCACCCGTTGGCGCGTGCAGCCTGCGCCTCGCGCGCCGTCTTCAGCTTGTGGCAGTCGTGATGGATCGCCCTGAGGTTGCTTGGGTAGTCAGTGCCGCCATGTGCCAGCGCCACGACGTGGTCGACCTCAGTCGCAGCACGCACTCGGCCAAGCCGCACGCACTCCTCGCAGCGGCACAGGTAATGATCGCGGGCCAGAATCTGATCTCGCAGCCGGCGCCAGGGCCTGCCGCCACGGCCTGAGCCTTGCCTGGTTCCCCATGCTTTGGCGAGATCCAGATGGGTGTCGCAGTACTTAGTGTTTCGCGTCAGAACATTGCAACCCCGGGCGGCGCACGGTTTGAGAGTTCTCTGCGGCATCTGCGCCTCCGTATAAGGTGTGACGGCTAACCGTCGGTGAAGGTGCGGATCACCATGAGCCCGTCACAAGCCGCCAGCCATCCTAAAGCCAATCGCAACCCCCACAAGAAGGGCAACAGCGATGATCAGGACTGGAACGCCATGCGCGTGCGGCATTGATCCGCCGCGCATAGGCGGCGGCGTAGGTGGTGGTTGCCAGCCAGCAGGCCGGCCAAACCACTCGGTGGTCGGAGGTGGCGGGTTCCGGAGAGGCGGTCTCTGATTGTCCATCGGACTACTCAACGCTGCACTCCGGCCACTTGCAACGCGCAACTGCCAGCGCGCCTGCATAGTCGTGGTCTTCCGGCATGATCATGGGGAATGGTGGATAGCCCGGCACGGTGACGTACCAGGACTTCTTCATCTCGCCTTCATTGCTGCGGAGTACATTGCCTCGCACAGTTGACCAGCTATTCGGCTTCGGTCAAGCGCTGCTGCCAGGCTTCCCGCTTCTTCGTCAGCGCTTCGACGCAGGTCGGCGAGCACAGCGGCGAGGTCGTCTCTTGTCTTGCCTGTGCTGGCAAGGTCGGTAGAACAACGCTTTCGGCTGGCAAGCAGATCGGTGACTTGTTGCTGCAGGCTGCGAGCGCGGTCATCAGAAACAGCAACAGCAGCCGTGACATGTTCAGCTTGTTCGGTGGCATGGTCTGTCGCCTTGTTCGAGTCTTCAGTGAGTTGGCGTTGCAGGCTCAACGTCTTGCTGATCGATGCAGCGCGCGCAGTGGCGACGTCCCGCTCGCCTGTCACGGTAGCCAGGGCTGTGGTCGTGTGGTCCAGCCGGAGGTACAGATAACCAGTCACTGCCAGGAGAACCAACAGCAGCCATGCCCACACAGGTACCAGCTTGAGCGCACCCATTACGGCGACACTCTGTCGACGGCCTCGTTGACCTTGTCAGCAGCCTTGCTGGCAACACCGGCGGCCTCGGTTGCGGTGCTGGCGGCAGCCTCCACCTTCTCCGCGGCCTTACCCGCTTTGTCTGCCAGCGTGTTCAGGCGCAGATCACGCTGCTTCAGCGCTTCGTCGTAGCCAGCGCGGACCTGCGCAACCTGGTTGCTGTACCAACTCGCGAGCGACCATTGCGACGCACCGAATCCTAGCGAAAACGATCCGGCTACCATCAGCAAAGCGATGACCCATACCTCCACCCGACGCCACCAGCGGCGGGCTATGAATTCCATTGCGCATCTGTCCATCAGGCTGCTCCTCCAAGCTGGGACAGCCGGGCGATTTCCGAGCTCTGGCTGGCCACCTTATCTGTGAGTTGTGCGACCTGGCTTGTGAGGGCTTCGATCTTTCCCTCCATACGGCCTACAGCGGCTGCAAGTTCGTTGCGTTCTTTCGCGAACTGGTCGGCCCGGGCGTCAGACTCCTTCCGAGCAGCACGCTCCGAGTCGAGCAGCTCGTTAAGCCTTCGGACAGTGCCGATATCGGCGTTGTCCATGGCGCGATCTGCTGCATCACGGGACAGGAACTTCCTCAACCACAGGAAGCCTGCCAATAGAACAGTCCCAGTACCGCCCAGCCAGGTAGCTGTGCCTGGGCCGAGGTCGGTTGGGTCCATCGTTACCTCGAATAAAAAAGCCCGAGGATGCGGGCAAGACGGAGCATTTGAGACGGCTACAGCAGCACTCCCAGCTTGGAGCGATGGGTGTGGCAGAGCCGAAAACGAAAAAGCCCCGGCAAATGCCGGGGCTCGTAAATGTTTAATGCGGGGATCGGGTAGCTGTTACATCAAAAGACGTTCACCTGAAAAGGCACCATCTGAGCCTTAAAGGTGTTGAACATGAAGGCTTTCGAGAAAGGCTTGGTCTGCGCCTCCTGCCAGAGATGTAGCGCGTCTTTCTTGGCGGCCGCAGGCGTTATGTGATTTGGCTCAATGGTCCGCATCAAGCCGTACGTTGCGCACAACATGGCTACCAAGTGATCCTGATCCTTAATGGCGGACTCGAAGCGAACATTGGTGATACGGCTTTCGGCTCCCATGTCCAAAAACACGTCCAGCTTGGAGCCCGAAACATCAATCTGCTGATAAACCACTTTGCCCTTTTTCATGCTGCTGGGGGCAGTCAGTTTCGCAGTCTTACAATCAACATCGTCACCGATAAATTTCTTCATGCCGGCCTGAAATGCTTTCGCCGTTAGTTGCAGTCCGGGCTTTTGATCGGACTTATCTGAGACGCTTGCATCGTCAAAATCTGCAGGCAAAAGATACTCGACGTCATCCGCCTTCTTTTTGTCAGCCGATGCGGCAATCGGTAAGACGATCAAACTCAGCAAAAGCAGTCGGGCAATCATATCCGGTCAGTCCATTTTCCATTGATTCCGGATGCTATCAACAAATCAGGACCAACAAAAAGCCCCGCACATTGGCGGGGCTTCTGAAGTCTCTCTCATAACACGCAAGATCGACATGATGGGGTTAATTTACGGCCAAACGGCAATCATGGTCAAGCGGCATCGATGAAAATTTGTTCGGCGTCGAAGATGTGGGTCGCATGGATAACGGCCGCCTCCTCCAGTTGCTCGATCCTCTTATGGATTCCTGCTCTCCAGTTGCGGCGGGTGCGCTCTGGGGAAGCATCCACGTCCCATGTGTTCATGTCGTAGAACTCGGCGGGCAGCACGATCATGTCAGTCGAGCGTTTGTCGGACTGGACGCCCTTGAGCTTTGGGATTGCCCACGCCGTCAGCGCCTTATAGATGAACAGCTGCGGTGCGGGCGATGAAATGCGACTCACCAGCCGGCCGATCGCGGCGACCTTGTTCGCCTTGTGCGTTGAGTACTTTGCGACCAGCACGTCCCACTGCGAAGGCTCTAGCTGACGATGCAGCAGCGCGTATAGGCAGCAGTCGTAATCGAACTTGTCACGCGGCGAAAGGGTGCTGCCATTGCCGCCTTGGTGCAGATCGGCGTCAATCAGCTTCTGCCAGGACTGCTTCGTGCTGTTGTCGATGTTGTCAGCGGCCAGCACGCGCACCAGGGTACCCATCACATCTTTGTACATGCCCATCGATCAATCCCCTGTGTAGTTCGATCCACCGGCGCCGCGGCGGTTGTTCTGTTCGTATTGTTCGTGCGCGCCGCCCTGGCTGTGCCGAGCCCGGTTCAACTCGGCGGTGATGTTGCGCAGCTTCATGTTCAATTGCGGGACCAGGTCTTCCAGCGGCAGCGCGGCGCCCGTATCGGCACAGACCCAGCCCGACGCGTTGCATGCAAGGCATTCCAGCTCATAGCTAATACCTTGGGTAACGCCTTTACCGCGGCAGGCCGCACACTCGATCAGCGGTCTCAACTGTTTGCGGAAAGCGGGGCCGTGGCTCTTTTTCATGTCTCAGGCAACTCGCAGGAGTTCCGTGCCCAGCGGCGGCCAGCCGAACAGCCGCCACATAAGCTGTTCCTTCCAGGTCAGCCGACGCTTGAACCCGAAAAGGGTTGTCATCGCGTAGCCACCGTCCACCCTTTCGATTCGCACCGTTCTCTGCCCAAGGCGGTGGCAGAGCTCACGCATCATCATCTTCGCGTTGCCGTTGGGGGTGTCAACGTCATAGGACATCCATGCACTGATGGCGAGGGCTCTATCGATCAGATCGCTGTTATTCATGCTTTTGAAACCTCGCCTATGGTTGATTCTTGAATAGGGTTGCAGGCCATGTGCGCCGTGGCTTCCAGCGCATTACCAGAATCTTCATATCTAAAGCCGGTCAATCCGTGAATCAGTCCAAGCCCTTTCTGATCAAGATGCGCGTGCCACCTCTCCAAGGCATCGCGTTTGCGGCTCATCACGTCCGACTGGATGTAAACCTTCACGTTGTGGCCCATCGCATGGTTGATCAGCAGCTCGCCGATCAGGTGGTCCACGCCCAGGTCTGCCCAGCCAGTGCGCGCCACCTTGCGCAGGTCGTGACTCGTCCACTCGCCCTGCCCCAACCGGCGGAACACTGCGCAGCCCTGCGCCTCACCCAATGCCTTGCCGTTGCGCGCGGGGAACAGGTACTGCCCGTCATAGCCTCGGGCGTACTGGCCGTCGCGATACCGTGTCAGCAGCGCGCACACTTGCTCGGTCAGGGGTAAGTGATGCTCGACACCGGTTTTCGTGTTCTCGGCGGGGATGAACCATTCACGCTCGGCCAGGCTGATATGCGCCCAGCGCGCCATCCGGGTTTCTCCGATCCGCGTGCCGTGGCAGAGCATCATCAGCGCGAGCATGGAATCCAGCGGGTTGGTGTCCATGACCCTGGTCAACTGCCCGATCAGGCCCTCAAGCTGAACGCCGCGCAGTCGTGACGGCTTGATGCCTACCTTGGCCTTGGAGAAGTCGTTGAACCGAATCGCCGCCATCGGATTGGACGTGATCATCCCCAGCTTGGCCGCCTGACGAAATGCCAGGGCCAGCAGCTGAAACACCGAACGGACGTAGTCGATGGAAATGGTTTCCTGCAGGGGCCACATCAGCAGGGTGTCGAGAGTGGCCTTGTCCAGGCCGATCAGCGGAAACTCTCCGAGGCGCGGCTTCAGGTGGCACTTGATCATCGATGCGCCAGTGTTCTTGCGCTTGGCCGACAGATTGCGATCGCGCGACATCCGGTCGGAGAACCAATCCAGCAGTTCGCCTACGGTGTCCCACTTCGACAGACTCGCACCTTCGCCGGCGGCCAGACGCAGGCGAGCCGAGGGCAATGCCGCAACGACCTGCTTATACGTCAGCTCGGGGAACGTGCCGATGGGGTTCCACTTCCCTTTCGATACCAGGTACCACGAACCACCGGTGCGGGCCTTGTTGAAGCGCAGGTACAGACCCTTGTTTTCGAGGTCGCGCACGTCCTGAACTGTGCCGGCCGCTTGCCGTTTGATCTCGGCTTCGGTGATCTTCACCGCGGCTGTGGTCATGCCGACACCGCCTTGGCCTTCTGCTCTGCCGAATCGCGCTCGCCCCGGAGTGGAATCAGCTCGTGATCGGCATAGGCCGTGCTTACGCCCGAGCTCTGCTGAATCACATACCACCCTGGCGAGGGAGCCCGGAAATAGCCTTTGCCGCGAACCAAGGCGCCTTTCTCGATGCGCTCGGTCAGCTCTACCTGACTGCCGGCTGGGATGTCGGCATCGAAGACCTTTGTCAACGCCAAGTCGCCCGGCTGAAATTGATTGCTCACGCGGCCACCATGGTCTGAGTAAGTCGAAGGTAAGCGCGGATCTGCTCCATCGCGTCGAAGTGGCCCCGGCACACGATCGCCAGATAGCCCTGATCGTTCAGCCGGCGGATCCACGCGTGTTGGCTGGCCGACACCGCTGCATCGTTCGGCGCCGTCGCCTTGAACTCGAGGTAAAGGCCGAAGTAGCCCCCGCGCGCCATCGGCAGCACCAGATCTGGCACGCCCGCCTTGACGCCCTGCCCCTTCAGCTTGATGGCGACCAGCTTGTGACGGTGCCCGCCGTTGGGAACGTGGTAGATCAAGGCGGCCACGGCCGGGAGGCTCAGTTCGAGCTCCTTGATCAGCGCGGCCTGCTCCAGACCTTCGCGATCGACCGGCTTGGCGCGGGTGGACGAAGCCTTGAACATCCTCATTTGCCTGCGCCTTTCGCCGGAACCCTCATTGGACCGAAAGCAAATGTGTCTCGCCCCGTGCTGAGCACCGTCGAGTTGTTCAGTAGGGTTTTGAGCTGGGACCAGGTCATCGAAATAACTCCTGCAAATTGGCCGGCTTCACGGCCGTATCGACTTTGCGCCCGGTACCAACTGCGGTTACCAGAGTGATGGCTGCTATGCAGATCCAGATGCGGGAGGCGCTCATGAGAGAAGCTCCTTTGGGATGCAGACCCACTCGCCGGTCTTGTAGGTGACCAGTGCTCGGCAAGCAGCTATGAGGTGGGTAGGTCCATACGACATGTGGTCGTTCAGATACATGCCGTTTTCGTCGCATAGGGCGGCTCCAATGGTCTCCGTATGATCGCAACTGAAGTCCATCAGGAATCGCGAGATCAGCAGACCACCCTGACCCCAGTTGGTGGATGGCTGATATGGAATCTCGAAGTCGCCGCCAACGGTCGGCCGGTGCTGCTGATCGAACCTCAGCCCGTTTTGCTCGATCGTGAGGCAACCGGTTCCGGTGACAGCCCAGTCCAGCGCCATGCCTTGAAGCTCTGCCGTCTTCACCTCCACGAACCCGCTCACGCTGCAACCTTCCCTTCGCTCACCAGAATGTCGATGGTCCGCACCATGCCTTCCATGTGCATCGTGCGGAGTTGATCACGGCTGAACTCGGTCTTGCGGCGCGCGTCGACGGCCTCATGGCAGGCCGAGCACGCCCAGGCCGCCTGCAAGTCGTGCGGCTTCAGGCCGGTGCCGCAGCGCGTCCCGGCCATTCGCAGGTGAGCCAGCACCGTGGTTTCCGGGTTTCCATTGCACAAGCCCGGCACACGGATCTGGCAGTCGCGGCCGCGCGCGGCCTTGGTGAACTTCGTCTGCTTCACAGGCCACCCCCAAACTGGAACTCGACCACGCGCACCTGGTGCGAATAGCCAAACTCCATCAGCAACACGGCGCAGCAAAAGACGCGGATCAGCGCATGGAAAGTCTTCATTCGGCGAGCCCCTGCGCTTTTTTCTCAAGCTCGATCAGCAGCTCGAGGAAGTGCTTGGCCTTTTGCAGATCGGCGATGCCGCCCTTGGCGCGCCAGCGCGTCACGTACTTGATTACGCTCCCCTCGGCGAAGGGAATGCCATTGGCATGGATGAACTCGATGGGCTGAATATTCAGCGACTTGTAATGGTCACCGGACACTTGTGTGTTGAGTGCGCTCATGCTGATGCTCCGGCGCGACGGGCGCGCAGTTCGGCCAAGGCCTTGTTTCCGATATCGGGAGTGCGCCGGGCTTCGGCGCGGGCCGGCAGCGCCAAGGGCATCTTCTGCAATGGCAGACCCTCGATCATTCGGCGGCAGGTGACCACGTAGTTGCGCTCGAACAGCTTCATGGCGAGGGAGGTTTCGAGGCGGTTGAGCGGTTCGAAGCCGCACTCCTTCGCGGTGTGCCAGACAGCCGGATGAGACCACTTTCCCTGCCCAGCCATGGATGGGTGAGCGTTGCGGCAGGCCTCGCGGAAAGCCTTCTCCAGTGGAGGGATGCCGAGCATTTCCGGCGTGGGCTGGCACAGCTTGATGAACTTGCCAACGCTCGGTGCGAAGTCCGAACCCAGCTTGCGGCACTGCTCGATGCCGAAGCGGATTTGCTCAATGCGGGTGATGTTCTCGGCCATGAAAGCTTTGACCCATGTGGCCTTTGCCGCGCCGATGTCTTCCTTGTCAGGCCAGGCCTGCTTCCACGCCGGGAAGATCGCCTTCAGCTCACGGAACAGCTGGTTGATCACGTGGATGGTGCCCGCGTCGATCGTGAGCGACACGACCTCGGCACATGGCACGTTCGGCAGTTGCTGCATGATGCTCGCGACGGACTTCATCACAGATCTCCCATATTTTCAGCCCAGCTGGTGTCATCGAAATCTGGCGCGTGGCCTTGGCCAGCAGCCTTGACTCGCTCACGCTTGACCCACTGCACTAGGCGATAACACCAGCCATGCGCCGAATCGAAAGTGCTCGGGCGGGCAGCGTAGAAACCCTTGAACGATCGAACTGCCGCGTCCGGCACCGAGCCTGCCGGGATGCCGGCGATTGCGATCTGGTCGGCCAAGGCTTTAGCGTTTGGCTCCCACGCGGCGAACATGGCGAAGCGTTGGTTCGGCGACGGGCACTCAGCGGCGGCGAGGTCTTGCTCGGCAATCTCAGCGGCCAAATCGCGCTGCAGCTGCTGCTCTTCGGTTCCTTGATGGTTAAGTGGTGTATTGGGTGCAGCTGCTGCACCCCGTTCTGCGTTTTCCTGCACCCCGTTCTGCTGTGAGCTGCACCCCGTGCGGTTATCTGCACCCCGTTCTTTACGGGGTGCAGCATTTGCACCCCGTTTAAGTTGGAGGTCGTACACGACTGGGCGGCGGTCGCGGCGCTCGATGTAGGCAGCAGCAATGGCCTGATTGCCTTCGGTGATAAATCCCGCCTTCTCCAGTTCATCCAGTTTTAGGCGCACGGTGCGCTCGGAAAGACCGGTGTCGTCTGACAGGGTCAGCGCAGAGGGGAACGCCCCGCGGCCATCGCTACCGGCGTAGTTCGCCAAGCACAACAGCACATGACGGGCAGCAGGGTTTTCAAGGGAAGCCTTCGGCAATGCGAGAGCCCATGACATAGCTTGAACACTCACAGCGCGGCTCCAATGTTCTTTTCGGCCAAGCGTGCGAGGCCTTTCGGGGTAACGAGGGGTTGATATGCCGCGCGCTCGACACCGGTTTCGATATCGGGTTTGAGCGCGGTCACCTTGTGCTTCAGGAAGCCGTCACGGATGCGTGGCTGCATCGCGATCCAGCGAGTCGACCCACCGCGGCGGTAAATCCAGCGATTTGCCTGGAGCCAGTCGAAGAGCTTGGACGGGGCGATGCCGAGTTGTTTTGCCGCGTCGGTGATGCAGATCGCGCCCTCAGCTGCGGCAAGCCGGCGGATGGCTGCGAGCTTGGGTGCTTGAAGCTCAAGCACGCCTAGCAGGCGCTGGGTTTCCTTGGCCTGGTCTGCGGCTAGCTGGAGCGCCTCGGCGTAATTGGCCGGGATGCGTGGGGCTGCCTGCTGCTCCAGTTCGCGCCAGCGGCGAACCACTGCCATGCGGAGTGGTGCGCTGTAGCCGGTCAGCAGGCAGTCGGTGTGCTCGCGGTCCAGCAGGTACTCGGTCTGGTTGCGGTTCTGGCCGTCCAAATAGGTGCGCTCAAAACTGAGCGCATCTATTTTCAGGTCGGCCAGCATCGAGGCGATGTCACGCTTGACGTTCTTGTGCTGCTTACCGGTCAGCTCGGCGATCTCGCGAGACGACATGACCTGACGCGTCATTACTTGCGGCAGGTGGAAAACTGACGAATCACGCGGGGTATTGCTACGGGTGTTCGTGGTGTGCATAATCGGACCTCACAAGTGTTGTTGAAGAAGCCGGGCCGCAATCCCGGCTTTTTTGTGCCCGCGATTTAGGCTGCCTTGATCGATGCCAAAAGCACGTCCAGAGCTTTCTGTGCATGCGCGATCTCGCGCATGATTCGTGCGCGCTCGATCTGGTCGACGCGACCGTCAGCCATTGCACGGTGCGTCTCGACGGTCACCTCGGATATCTCAAGCGCGACGTGCCCCAGCGCCTGGTGAACATCAATCGCTACCGGCTCTTCCTTTGGGACGAGGTCGAAGTTGAAACCGGTCGCCAGCGCCAGCAGAGGACGCATGTCCTGGGTGTGCAGCAGAATCCCGAAGAGGTGCTCGATGGTCAGGTGGTGAGCTGCGTTGTCCGGGTTGGAGCGCTGGAGCAGGCTCACGTGGGCAAGACACATCTTCCCGGCCAGCTCCTCGGCGCCGCTTTCCTTCACCGTCGTGTGGCAGGCCCGCAAGAAATCTTCCATTCGTAAACCCTCAAATTTGTTTCAGTGGCTGCGTGCCAGCACGCGTTGCAAAATGTTTCTACCGAACAGAACAACAGGGACGTGGGCTCAGGCCACCATCTCTGCCCAAGGAAAAGCGGGACAGAGGGACTCTTTCTTAAAAGCACCCTCGGTCAGATCTTCAGCCCGCTTGGCAATGACAGGAGACATGCCGTGCTTACCGCGAACCCAGCCAGAAACGGTGCTTTGATCGACCTTCAGCTTTTCGGCTGTGACCTCTTGCGTGCCGAAGTGGGCAACGAGGTCCTTGAAAATAGTGTTCATGCTGCCCCTCCGTATGTGAATACCCATATCGTAGAACATAGGGATACCACTTTGCAACGATATGGGTGCGCCAGTAATAATCGCCAAATGGAATACAAAGACCGAATCAAGGCCGCTCGCCGGCACGCAGGACTGACCCAAGCGCAGCTCGCGAAACTCGTGGGCATCGATCAAGCGTCTATTTCGGATCTTGAACGAGGCAGATCGCAGCGGTCGTCTTACAACGCATCCATCGCCAAAGCGTGTGGCGTTTCTGCTATCTGGATCGAAAGCGGAGCGGGCCCCATGGTGGTTGAGGCTGCCGAGCCGTCGAACGTGAAAGATGTGGTCCAACCCGAAATGCTTTTTCGGTATCCAGTTATCAGCTGGGTCTCTGCCGGATCTTGGGAGGAGGCGGTCCAGCCCTATCCAGATGGTTTTTCAGACCGGTACGAGACATCTGATTACGACTCTAAGGGTCCAGCGTTCTGGCTTGAGGTCAAAGGGGACTCAATGACGGCCCCTGCAGGAGTCAGCGTACCGGAAGGAATGATGATCCTGGTTGATACCGAGGCTGACGTGAAGCCCGGGAAACTGGTTATTGCGAAGCTTCCCGCCAGCAACGAAGCCACTTTCAAAAAGCTGGTTGAGGACGGCGGCGTTCGATATTTGAAACCGCTCAACCCGGCATACAAGATGGTCGAATGTGATGAGAACTGCCGGATAATCGGTGTGGCTGTGCAGATGAGCGCCCGCTTATAGGTGCTTTGCCCCGATTCAGGAATCAAGATCAGCCCGCCCAGAGCGGGCTTTTTCTTGGGCTCCCGCTCAAGGAGAACAAATGTACTCCTCCGTATTGCCGTTTCAACACGGATCCAATACTGTCTATCCATACAGTACTTCTACGGAGGATGACATGATACCAAGCACCGCGAACATCACATTTTCGCCGACTCCATATGAGCAGGTAGGCCGCAGGATTCAGCGCCTAGTGTCTGACCCGAAAGTGCAGAAACGCCAAGCCGTGGACATCACCAGGCGCGAGGACGAAACGCCTGAAGCTTGGGAGCAAGTACTTCAGGAACTGGATGAGACCGATGGCATAACGGTAGAGCGCCTCCAGCCTGGCTGCGTTCGAATAGGATGGAGAAGATACATCGACCTATGAACGGAGCCCGCTTTCGCGGGCTTTTTATCGTCTTCGCCAAAACTTATGGGCATACCCATTGACAATAAATATGTGCAGACCTATATTTTGCCCATGCCAACACATAACCGGCACCGCTCTTTAACAACCAGACGTGACCACCACGACGTACCCATTGGGTCGGAACAAGCTAAATCGTCGTCCACGCAGCCTCTGGATAGCTGCCGTACTCGCCATATCGCGAGTACGCCAAACCATGCAGCCACCCAAGAAAAACACCGAGCACGAAATGTGTGACCTGGGCAGAGATATGAATCCGGCAAAACGTATGGAGAGGAACAAAAACCACAGGAGGTACCAGCCAATGAAGTAGTAAGACCAGCCGGTAAACGGACCGGTAACCCACGACGGACTGCCCACCCCACCGGGCCGCCGAGCTGCAGTTGGCTGTCGTGTAGCGAATATCGAACCCAATGACCACGACGCAGAAGCCGATCTATGCGACGTGAACAGGGAAGCTCAAGGCCGAACAAGCCGCAGCGCGAAGCCATCGGCGGTGTAGCGCGACAAGGTTTCACTGGCTGGCCTTGGATGCTCAGGGCCAGACGGGAAATCAACCGGAGGTGACACCGTGAACAAAGAGGAAATTTACGACGAGCAGATCAGCCCGCTGATGCAGCAGATCATTGCGATTACTCGCGAACACGGCATCGCAATGATCGCCAGCTTTGACATCGCGCACGAAGGTGAGGGCCCAAATGGCGAAGACTGTTCGACGCTGACCTGCACGACTCATCTGCCCGATGGCGACGACAACCCCAACGAGCGGTTCACCCGCTCAGCTCAAATCATCCGACAGGGCCAGCGCTCGCAAAACGGCCCTGCAATGCAGCTGACAACCGTCCACGCTGAAGGCTCTAAGACGCTCACAGCCTTTATCTGATCGATGGATCAGACATCCAAGCACATCACCCTTGAGCTGGAACACGGTGCGGGCTCGATGAAGTTCGACGGCGACCTGGCTGAGGGGCTGTTTCAAGCAGCACGGCATCTGAACGGAAATGAAAGGCTGGAGCTCATCCAGCGCCTGCAAGACAGTCAGGCCGAACTGGAAGCAATCGGCAGATAGACAACCAGCGCCAGCGTCAGCCTGACGAAAACTGCCCGAACCCCTGGAACGTTTGAACGCTGACCAGGCCGCATCGGGGTGCGATCTTGCCGGAACGTGCATACCGGTTACCTGCCAGCCCAGCACGGGGCAATGAATTCGGCAGGTTGAGGGCTCGCCCTCGAAGATCGTAGCCCAATGCGGACGAGTCCTTGCCGCGAGCCTAGCTTGTGGCAGAAGACAGTTTCGGCGCTATAAAGAGCTATCCCTGACTGTTAAGGGGTGAACTTGAGTCCCGCTGGCTTAGCAGTACCAGCCTGTGTTCCTCCCTCACCTGAGCAACGAGATCGGCAACAGCCCTCATAGTTATCAAGCTCGAGATTGGAATGCCTGGCACGGTCAGGTCGACCTGATTTGTCGATGGGTTCATTAGCTGAATAGTCATCGTGCCGACGGAGTTGACGGTACAAATACACTTCTGAGGCAGGAAGCTTGACTCAATGATATGGCGCAATTCGAGAGTGGAGATCATGGAGAGTCCTTTCTTAACATCGACTTCGATCCAACAATCATAGCAACAGAAATCTAGTCGTTGGCGCGGTATCGCGACGGCAACATCAACTTCCCGAGGATTTGCAGCCATGTAAACGACATTGACCCGGCCTACCGCATTAGGCGGCGCCGGTAAGCAAGGCTCACGTAGGGAGGCCTCGTGAACCAGCGACATGAAAAGCCCCGCGTTCGATGGGGCTTTTTTTCACCCAGCGTTTACCCGCCAGCACTCTCCCCTGCGCCCAATCGGCTTACGTCAGGCGGCCAGAGTGCTGACGAGTACACGTATAACCACATGAGGAATCGCCATGCATCAGGCATTTCAAGACCGTATCGTCGAGCTGGGGGCCTTGCTCCAACGCTCAAGCGCCGCCCGCGGCGAGTTCAGCAAGCGCACGGACCGGGCAATGCCTGGTAGCAGGGTCCGCTTTCAGGTACTGAGCAAAGCGCGCAACTCGTACAGCGTCGTTGAGCTCGCAACCGGCGCACTGCGCGGCGGGTTTAACAACTGGAAGGAGGCTGTGAACTTCGCGCAGCACCTTGAGGCACAGCCTGTTCTGAGGTTGGTGCAATGATCGGCGAGAGCGTACCGGACCAGCACAAGCAGGCCATCGCGCAGCTTTCCGCGCAGATCGATCACTTCCTCGCCAGCGGCCATCGCATTCAGCACATCGACGAAGGCGTCAGCGCCAACGCGCCGCTGCTGGGCACCACGAATCACCTGGAAACGCTCAAGGCCAAGCGCGCCAAGCGTGCACCGAGGATTCGGGCGCTTGCCGAGGCCGGCCTTAACGCCCGCCAGATCGGCATGAAGATCGGCGTCGATACCCGCACCGTCGCACTCACCGCCCGAGAGCACGGCATCACCTTCACTACGGCCAAATGATGCGGCGCCTATTCAAGTGCGCCAATCAACGCCGGCGGCAGACCTGGCTTCAACTGCCAGCGCAACAGATCGGAGATCCACCCGATGGAACAGACACCAGCTGCAAAGCACGCGGCAGCGTACCGGCTGAGGCAGAAGCAAAAGAAGGCCGAGCTGGGAATCGCGACGGTAACGATTGAAGTCGCCCAGGGTATCGCCGCGCAGCTGCCTGATTTTCTCAAGCAGCACGGCTTCGACAATGCCCAGGAGCTGTATCAAACGCTGGTGCTGTACGTGCTCAGGGCGCCAGACGAAGAAGCCGCGCGAATCCTCAAACCTCACGCGTCAGGTTTTGTGGTGACCGAAGAAATGACGCGTAAGCTGGTAGCGGCCGGCCTGGCCCAGCTCGACTTCGACGCAGACGACGAATGAGTTCCTAAAGCGCAGGCTTTATCTTTAAAGAAGAAAAAGCTGCGCCCAACGTTGTTAGTCGACGTAGCGATGGCTTGCAACTCCATCTTTTATCTTAACAACACCTCGCTTTAAGCGGATGCTCTGGCCGGCCAAGTGTTGAACTGGGAAGATAGACGTTATATCGCTCAGATCACCTATCTCCAGCACTAAAGCTCCGTTAGCGTTCAAACCGGCAGAAGTACAGCCAAGACATAACCTGTATTCGCGCTGCCAGGAATATTGAATATCCTTACGGAATAATCCGACAATCCCGCTGTAACCAGCCATGTCAACATAGTCCACCTGACCATGGCCGCCCTCAAAAAAAGGCGAGGTGCTCAGGTGCGGATTCGCAAGGATCGAAGCAGACAACCGCTTCGAAAATTCGACGTTATCATTGATTATTAGAACGTGATCGCCAAACTCCGCGAACCGATGACTTATCAAAACTTGCTGATTTTCCTCTCCGGGTATACGGCCATCTACCCCGTCCGCCAAAGCTGCTAAACAGAAAATAAAGATATTTGAAGGGCTGGGCAGATCCACGCGTAGCACGGCGTCCGAACCTAAAGGAATTTCCCGGCCGTCGATAACAATCGACAGCTCCCCAACCCTAGCACCATCTACCTTGCTCTTAAATGTTAAATAGTTTTTTTCAAGCTCGTCTTTCCTTAAAGCCGTTGCTTCCTCACCTTTCATCTCACAAAAAAAGGAGACGCTGTTCATATACAGTTTCCCGCTCTGAAATTGTTTCAGACGAGCGAGCGATCCAGCTCGAAAGAGCAGCCAACACTGCCGACTAGGCGTGCGGTCCGGCAAAACCTCAGCTTGCATAAGACCAGAAATACCCATCTGCCCTCCTAAAGACTTTTTTGATCTTCTTCCGCTGAATGCGGATCACCACGTATAGCCCACCACCAACGTATTCGCCACCGTCCCGTATCGCAGGACGGCGCATGCCATGGAGAACCCCATGAAATACCTCGCCCGCGTCAATCCGAAGTACTTCGCAGCCATCCACCAGTGCGCCGCCAAGGGTGATGTTCGCTACTACCTCAACGCCGTACAGATTGAGCCCCATGCAGCCGGGGGCGTCGTCATCGTCGCCACAAACGGTCATTTCATGGGCGCTATCCACGACCCAGACGGTTGGATTCATCCCGATCACAAGTCGGTCCTCATCGGCACCGTCTCGAAGCGTATGCTTTCTGCCTGCGCAGCCCGCAAAGGACCGGACGGCGATCCACCCGCGCTGCTCTGGATCGCGGAAAAGTTCTCGCTCATCACCAGCCTGGACGACGTTTCGGAAGAGCCAGAGTTGTTCGGAAAATTCTCGCACCTTACTGAGAAAACCGAACTTGTCGACGGCGTGTTCCCCAACTGGCGCCGCGTTATTCCAAAGAAACGCCAGAAATTTGAGGGCTCGTATCCGTGCTTTAACGGTGAATACCTGGAGGTGTTCAACAAGATCGGCGTGATGCTTTCTGGGCAGAAGCGTTTCGGAGCTGGCGGGATGCACCTTGAAACTGGCGAGGAAAACGGCTCAGTAATCGTGCGGTTCAATCGCCTTGACCTGATCGAGCTCTTTGTGGGCGTGCTCATGCCGATGCGAGGCGAGGAATTGAAAGGGTTTCTGCCAGCCTGGACCAAAGCAGAAACCGAATCTGAAGCCGCTTGATCAGTGGATCGCTGGCAGCGCATCAGCCGCTGCCTCGATCGCCACAGTCGCCTCAGCCACATCCGCTGGGTTGTAAAGCTGCTCGGCGTACATCGACTGAATCGCCAGCTCCGTGAGCTCGTCGATATCAACGCAGCACTCCTGCGCCGCAACCAGCACCGCCTTCAGCGCCATCCGCAAAACCCTTTCCCTGTCTTCGCTCATGACCGTATCCCTTCCTGTGGAGCGGTAAGCCTAGACTACTTTGGGCGCTGCATATATGACCAAACCATGGAACATTTAACTAGGTCGCCCCTCCACTGCTTCAAAAAATCGTCAAACGAGTGACCTTGTTCGTTAAGAAATTTTCCAGTCTGAAGGGGGGTCAGATACACAGAATATTCTGCGGTAAACAACGCTGAGTACCATACCATCAGACGCTCGCTCTCAGACAGCTGGGCAGTCAATAACGAAAATGAGAACTTTCTGAAAGACTCGCTAGATTCGCCACCGAAGACAAATCTCAATATCAAAAAAATCGTATCTATGTAAGATCCGACGGCCGGCCAATTGTCCTTTCGCCAGTTTTTAAACGCAGACTCTGCTGACTCGAATACGTCCATTGGGGTTTCGTGAATCTGATTAGCGCGCCTCACCTGTTTAGACAAAGAAGTTCGTAGCGAGAGAGCTGCATGATGCAGAGCTTGATGGCCATGTAAGTACTGGTCCGGCTGACCGCTGTAATTTGCAAGGCGTATACCAACCGCATTCTCATTCATGAGCCCCACAAGCTGAAAAAGCCTTTGCTCACGAACCTGCTCGTCATGTCTACGTTCGCTATCATCGTTGGCGCCTAGCTGAAACCTAAGAGTTACGAGAAGTGCCACAAACGCGAAGAAGGAAAGGATTGGATTTAATACGCCACCGAAATAATCACCGAACTGCCCCCACTTCTCCTGATCACTTAATACGTGCATTGAAAATACTGAAACATATTTTCCTGCAACTATGGCAATAACTATAACTGCTATAGCAGCAGCGCCAACAAGCCAAACCTTAGCTTTGAACACTTTTTCCATGTTTACCCCCATTTTGAATAACAACCCTATCCCACTTCAAACAAGCACGCCACTGCCGAGGATCCCCTATGTCCGCACATCAGAAGAAACACCCCTTCGATTTCAAAACTCAGTACGGCCTTGGCTTCGACCCGCAAGACGATGAGATCGTCGTGGACTTCTTCTGCGGCGGTGGCGGCGCCGGTACCGGACTGGAAATGGGGCTCGGTCGCAAGGTCAGCGTGGCGAAGAACCACAGCGCCAAAGCGATCAGCATGCACACAATCAATCACCCGGGCGCCAAGCACTTCACCAACGACGTGTTCGACGGCGATCCGGACACCGAATGTGGCGGCAAGGCGGTGGGCTGGTTCCACATGTCGCCGGACTGCACCCACCACAGCCAGGCCGCTGGCGGGCAACCGCGCAAGCGCGAGATCCGTAACCTCTCGTGGATCGGCCTGAAGTGGGCAGGCAAGAAAAAGCCTCGAGTCATCAGCCTGGAAAACGTGAAGCAGATCCTGCAATGGGGCCGCCTGATTGCAAAGCGCGACAAGGCGACCGGGCGCGTCATCAAGCTGGGCGGCGCGATCGCCGCACCTGGAGAGGTCGTGCCTGTAGACCAACAGTTCCTGATTCCAGATTCGAAGCAGCGCGGGCGCACATGGCGCCGATTCGTGGCCCTGCTTGAAGGCATGGGCTACGTCGTCGAATGGAAGGTTATTAAGGCCTGTGACTTCGGCGCGCCAACCAGCCGCGAACGCCTTTTCATGCTTGCCCGCTGCGATGGGCAGCCGATCATCTGGCCGGAACCGACCCACGCCAAGAAGCCGGCCAAGGGCCAAAAGCCCTGGCGCACCGCCGCGGAGTGCATCGATTTCTCCGATCTGGGGAAAAGCATTTTCGGCCGCAAGAAAGACCTCGCCCCCGCCACGCTGCGGCGCGTAGCGAAAGGCATGAAGAAATTTGTGATCGATAACCCGACGCCCTTCATTGTGCCGATTGCCAACTGGTCCGGCGAAACCGTTCAGTCGGCAGGTCAGCCCCTGCGCACAGTCACGTCATACCCGAGGGGCGGCGCGTTCTCGGTCGTCAGCCCGGTTATCGCGCCAGCCACGCACGAAGGCAGCGACCGCATCAACGATCCACTTGAGCCGCTGCCGACAGTGACGTGCGCCAACCGCGGTGAGCTGACCCTGATCAGCCCGACCCTCATACAGTCTGGTTACGGCGAGCGCCCGGGGCAGGAGCCGCGCGTACCGGGCGTAGATCAGCCGCTTGGGACGGTAGTCGCCGGCGGCGTGAAACATGCACTCGCTGCCGCGCACTTGGTGAAGTTCAGGTTTGACGATGAAGGCAAACCGCTGGACGAACCGCTGCCGACCATCACAAGCGGCGGTAATTATCAGCGCCCGGCCGGCGCCGCGCACGCCATGGGAATTGCGACTGCATTCATGGCGCAGATGAACGGCGGTTTCAACGCCACGCACGCTAAGGGCGCTGACGAACCGATGACGACAGTGACGAACACCGGCAGTCAGCAGCAGCTGGTGACGGCAAGCCTGCTGCACCTACGCGGCAACTGTGACGCCCGGCCAGCCGCCGATCCGCTTCACACGGTCAGCGCCGGCGGCACGCATCACGGCCTGGTGACGGCTTTCATGGAGCGCCAGTTTGGCGCCAGCGTCGGCCAGCACCTGGATGAACCCGCGCCGACCATCACGGCCGGTGGCAGTGGCAAGAGTTCGTTGGTCAGCTTCGAGCTGTCGCCCGAGCATGAAGAAGGCGCGTTGCGCGTTGCCGCGTTCCTGATCAGTTACTACGGCACCGAGAACATGAGCGGCTGCGACCAACCTGCCCCGACGATCACCACAAAGGATCGCCTCGGCCTGGTCACCGTGATGGTGAAGGGCACGCCGTATGTGATCGTCGACATCCGACTGCGGATGCTGCAGCCGGCCGAGCTGTACCGGGCGCAGGGCTTCCCGACGGACTACATCATCACGCACGGCGCCGACGGCAAGCCATTCACGAAGACCGAGCAGGTCCACATGTGCGGCAATAGCGTCAGCCCTCCGCCGATGGCCGCCCTCGCCCGCGCCAATGATCCATGGCGTACCAACGTTCAGCACCAGGTGGCCGCATGAAACGCATCTACCTCAGCGGGCCCATGACGGGTCTGCCTGATTACAACTACCCGGCATTCAACGCGGAGGCCGCTCGCCTCCGCGCACTCGGCTACACCGTCGAGAATCCCGCCGAGAACCCGCTACCGGCCGACGCGCCCTGGCACATGTGCATGCGTGACGCGATCCGCCAGATGCTCGCCTGCGACACCGTGGCGTTCCTGCCTGGCTGGCAGACGTCGCGGGGCGCCAACGTCGAAATCGAACTGGCCGGCCATCTGCGCATGGCTGTCATTCCAGCAAGCGGCATCGTTTCGCCGCAGGAGGGGTTATGAGCAATCAAGCAAAGCGTTTGAGCGATTGTCCTGCGGAGCGTTTGGCGCAGTGTCGGGCGGAGGCGGCCACCTTTAATGACGAACCCAACTTCAAATCTGATGAAAACGCCTTGGAAATATTCTTCAAATTGATGGCGCATAAAATGGCTAAATCGGCAGCGCAAGGTCGAAGTGGCTGGCAACAGTGCTCGCAGGAAGACCTTAGCCGGATGCTGCGAGAGCACGTGGAGAAGGGAGACCCTGTAGACGTAGCCAACTTCTGCATGATGCTCCGCGCCAACGGCTTCAGCATTGCTAAGCCCGCGCTGCCCACTGTCGTGCCGGTGGTTGCAACAGTGAACTACACCGGCTATGAGCCTGCCAATCACCTGGACTGGTGTGCGCCATTCAGCCTGCAAAGATTGGCCGACGGCACTGAGCTGGTCGACCGCGCCCACGCTACCCGCCTCCAGGCTGAGGTGTCAGCCCTACAGCACCGCCTGACCATCGCCGATCAGCGAGTCGATGATCTGGAGAAGGACAAGCAGCGCCTGGACGCTCTCGGAGGCAACTTTTGGGACGTGCGGCATCACAGCGCCCCGCTCGCCGATACCGGTGATTACACCGGCGGCGTTGAGATCGTGGGGCGATGGATGGATAAGCCGCACGAACGTGTGATCGGCGAGGACTACAACGAAAGCCTTCGCGCTGCCATCGACCAGGCAATGACAGCGGACGCCTACCCGCCAGCCAGGCCGGAATATCCTGAGCTTGACGCGGCGTTGGGCGAAGAACACTGGCACATGAACCCGTGCAAGCAAGGCCACGGCGACGTCGGCACGTGCGGGGGTAAGGCCTTCTGTCACACCTGCGACGAAACGATCACTGCCACCACCACGCAAGAAGCCTTCGAGCAGTGGAACGCGACACAGCCTGCCAACCCGAAGTAACCCTGCTGCGCATGCGGCGAGTGATCGTGCACTCATGGAAAAATCAAAACGAACAACAGCCTTTGAGCTCAATGGCAACCCGCGCCTGCTACTTAACAGTTTCCCCCAGCATCAACCACGAGCTGAATGCTTGGCGAGCTTGCCTTTAGCGACCACCCTGTTTTTCACCTGCTCTGCCAGCTTCGAATAGGCTGGCGATTGGCGAAAGCTAAGAGCAAAGATCAACATATTCGTATTCAAAATCTTAAAGCCATCGAGCGTCGCTTTATTTATGGTCCCGCCGACGTACATATTAAATCTGATACCGAGGATGGTGAAAACATGGCTAATCTCTCCTTTATACCGGGTAGAAGTCGGAAAAGACATAAACGCCGTCATACCTTCGTCAGTGTTCACCTCAAGGATGAAACGTACAGCATCCAAAGTACCCTCACCTAAGAGGAACTTTCTAAACACAGCCTCGTACTTATCGCCCAGAGATTTTCTGTAAGGATCGCCCCCATAGCCCCAGTTCCAAACCTGAGCCCGCCAGAACACACTGGCCGCAAAATACGTCAACCCCGCTGTAATCTCTGTTTCGAGCTTGGACGCATCATAAGCTTGATACGCATCTGTGGTTACGCAAGGCCCGTTGCGTCGCAGCTTCTCGAGGAGTGGGAAACCGTCGGAAGTCGCCCATAAATAACCCATAATCCGCTCGCCATGTTTTGAGAAAAGGTCTTCGCACGAGCGGCACAAGAGTTCCATGGTCACTTGCTTATCATTGTGCGCGGCAGTTCCTTTAAACGAATCAATTCGAACAGGCGATAAACCAATATACTCACCTTGCCCCCTAACATGCGGATACGCAGCCGAGGGTATGAAGTGGCTATCTATAAGTTTTCCTTTTTCTTTCTCACACAATGCGCAAATCATCAGTGTCCTCCTTGATTAATGCTTCTAATACTCTTTAGAAACAAAAGTGCATCCCACTGCACATGTATCTTAGACCGCTCCAGTGCCTCTCGGACGTTATAACTGGACCAGTCGCCAGGCATCAAATCGAATCCCGCACAACGATCCAACCCAAAGCACCGCCGCTGAGTAATAGCAGCGAGCGGATGCCCTTACAACCCTCCCACACCCAATCCCTATTGCCTGCTGCGTATGCGGCGAGGACGAAGTCATGCCTGAAGACATCAAACTGATTCAAGTCGCGCCAGTGGTGCGAGACGAAAACGGCTTTTTCCAGCACCCCGATCTGCCGGACTTCGATGAAGGTGACGGCGACAAGTGCAAGGCTTGGATCGCCAAACAAGGTCTGCAGGTGAAGATGATCAGCCTGGAGTACCACAGCGACGAAGCAGTGTCTGAACGCTACTTTGAAGCCGGCGACCCGGACTGCAGTTACTGGGAACCCGACCGGCCAGACGGCGAAGAATGGTTCTGCCTTGCGATCCACGATACAGATGACGGTCCTGTGTGTTGGTGGGCTCGGAGGATACAGCCATGATCATCGACGACATCATGACCGACAAAATTACGCTGCACGGCCTGGGCTTTGTCCAGGTGCAGTTGGAGGGAAATCAACGCCTGCACGTCTGGCACCCGGAACTGCCGCGCCGCGCCTGCTTCGAAAACTCGGCGATTCACGATCACCGCTTCGACTTCGTATCGCGAGTGCTGGTCGGCACGCAGGTCAACCAGTGCTTTGACATGCAACGCCATGACACCGGGGACCTCGTCCTTTACCTGCATGAAGGCAAGCGCAGCGCCAACGGCGGCCGACCATGGACGCCGGACGGACGGGCCATTCTGGAGCGTGGCCCGGTCATCGAGGTTCGCGCTGGTCACGACTACGGCACACGGGCCTACGAATACCATCGGACAGAGCCAGGCGGAGACGGCCGAGTCGCAACAATCATGCAGAAGCGGAGTGAGTTCCCAGCGGGCGCCCACTCGACATGCCGCTTCGGCGTACAGCCCAACGCAGACTTCGACCGGTATCAATGGTCGCCGGCCAAGCTGTGGGAGGTGGTGACCGACGTGCTGCTCGGGCGTTTGATATCAGGCCCATCCAGCGAATCGTCACCTTCGTAAACTGCGAGGACTTCAGGGACGTCGTAAAGCACACCTGGCGTTCTCGATACCAGAACAACCACGGCGCATGGTGCGTTGCATGGTTTGCAGGCGCCAACGCCAAGTATCTCTTGTGATGCATAGGTTTGATTTGAGCGCATAGAAACCTCAGCCGGTGGATATATTCATCCTACACGTCCAGATAATTCCTGCTTTCAGCGCCAAAATTTGCGTTCACTGCCCCTTCCCCATCTATCCACATGCCTGCCGGTGTACGGCGGGCGGGAGAATCGAATGTCCGAAAATCAGAGCAAAACGATGTGCATCTATCACGGCAACTGCGCCGATGGATTCGGGGCGGCCTGGGTTGTCCGCAAAGCGTTGGGTGACGATGTCGAGTTTGTGGCCGGGGTCTACGGCAAAGAGCCGCCGGACGTCACCGATAAGGACGTGATCATGGTGGACTTCAGCTACAACCGTAACGTGCTGGCCGAAATGGGTCGAGCGGCCAACCAGGTACTGATTCTGGATCACCACAAGACCGCCAGAGATGACCTGGCCTGCTTCGATCCATTTGACGCCGGCGTACGCACTGATCGCACCGACGGTATGGGTGACCACAAAGACCTGGGGTGGGAGACTGCAATCTATGTCGCCAAGGAGCGCGGCGCACCGCGGGTAGCGGCCTGCTTCGACATGGACCACAGCGGCGCGATGCTGGCCTGGAACCACTTCTACCCGGGTCAGGAGCCGCCACAGCTTTTGCGCCATATCGAGGACCGTGATCTGTGGCTGTTCAAACTGGACGGCACCCGCGAGATCCAGGCCAACCTCTTCAGCTACCCCTACGACTTCGACGTCTGGGATCAACTGATGGCTGCTGACGTGCAGACGCTTTGGTCTGATGGCGCCGCCATCGAGCGGAAGCACCATAAGGACGTCGCCGAGTTAGTGGCAGTGACCAAGCGCCGACTGGTGATCGGCGGACACAACGTGCCAGCCGCCAGCCTGCCCTACACGCTGACCAGTGACGCAGGACACCTGATGGCGCACGGCGAACCGTTCGCCGCCTGCTACTGGGATACACCCGATGGCCGTGTGTTCAGCCTGCGGAGCACTGATGAAGGCCTCGACGTTTCCGAGATCGCTAAGACGTACGGCGGCGGCGGTCACCGCAACGCTTCCGGCTTCCGCGTGCCATTCGGCCACGTACTGACTCAGTAACCAAACCAATCGAAACAGTCCGCTGGATTCCGGCGGGCGAGGAATTCCTATGCCTGATGAAACAGAAGTGCTGTACGTCGTCCACGCGCAAGGGCCGGACGACCTGTACGCAGCTGCCACCAAAGAGGAAGCCGAAACGCTGGCTGCTCAGCAAAACGAGCTGGTGCCGCTGGCGAAGTGCATCGTGATCGTCAGCCCTTGGTCTCCGGTTGATCACTGGAAAACCTTGGCCGAGCAAAACGCGGAGGATGCCAAGTACCTGCGCAATGGCTGGAAGGCCGATCTGAATGAGCTCATTGCTGCCAAAGCGGAAATTCTCGCGCTTAGCAAAAACGTGATCGATATGACCCGCGAGGACTTCGACGCGACGCTGAACAACCTGCGTCGAATGGGCGCCAGCATCGACGGAGAAAATGCCTACAAGCGCGACTTGTGCGACAGCATCGCCGGCACCATGGCGTTCGGATACCAAAACACCAACCACCCACCCGAAGGCCATTGGGCGAAACGCTTCTGGGACATGGGCCGGGCCGAAGGTGAGATGCGTGAAGAGCTGACCGCGGCGCTGAAGCTGAACCGCGAGAACCTTCGCGCCTGCCAGGCCACCATCCATTATGCCGGCGGCTTCGATCCGGCCTACGTGACCGACGCCCAGGCCGCGATGAAGGTGGCCGACGACGTTATGGCCAAGTACCCGCCGCTCAACCCCGCATAGACCCCGGACGGGGAAGAGGCATCCCATGAAGCGTGAACTGATCAAGATCAGCGAATTTCAGCGGCGGCGCTGGGGCGAAAACGGGACACCGCCCTGCCCCCAAGCAATCCGCAACTACATCCGAGACGGCAAGCTCCCGGGCGAGCAGATCGGCAAACTCTGGTATATCGATTGGGCGGCGTTCAACAAAGCCGCCGGTAACGATCTCGTCGCTATGGTATTGAAAGGAGCTGCATGATGGTCCCACGGCCGCGCAACAAGTCGAACAAAGGCTTGCCGCAGAATCTTTACCTTGATGACCGGCGCGGCACTTACCGGTACCGCCGCCCGACTGATGGGAAGTGGTTTCAGTTCGGCACCGACCGGCTCAAGGCTGTGGATGCGGCCAAGCAACTGAACTTGGCATTCATGCAGGGCGCCGACCTGGTCGGCGTGGTACTGGGCGAATCAGCCGAGTTGTTCACCGCCTTCCTGGATGACTACGAGAAGAATATGCTGCCGCCGCGCGAGCTGTCGAAGGGAACGCTCGGGCTTTATGCCGTGCATTTCCGCAGATTTCGACGTGAGTTCGAAGGAAAGGCCGTTGATCAGATCTCGATCCGCATGATCGCCCAAATGCTCGACCTATTGACGCCGCGCACCGCCAACCAGTGCCGGGCGCTGCTGATCGACATTTTCAATCATGCGGCGGCCAAGGGACTGTGCCCTGATAACCCGGCGGCGAGCACAATCAACCGCATCGAAAAGAAAACCCGCAAACGCCACACGGTCGACGGACTTAAGGCGATTCGAGACAAGGCGCCCGCTTGGCTGCAAAACGCGATCGATTTGGCGCTTATCACTGCGCAGCGGCGCACCGATATCCTCGCGATGAAGTTCGAAGACGTGAAGGACGGCTATCTCTACGTGGTGCAGCAGAAGACTTCGAAAGCCAGTGACGCAGCTTGGATCAGGTTTAGGGTAACGCCCGAGCTGCAGCGCGTGATCAGCCACTGCCGTGACAACGTGGTGTCCCCATTCCTGGTACATCGCAGACCTGATCGTAAGCGGCAAAAGCAGGCCGAAACCAAAGAGCACTGGACCAAGGTTGAAGAGCGTTACCTGACGCGCGCATTTAAGGACGCCAGGGAGGCGGCGGATTGCTACAAAGGATGGAAGGAAGAAGAGATGCCAGGCTTCCACGAAGTCAGGGCGCTGTCGCTGCACCTGTACAAGAAAGCCGGAAAAGATGGGCAGAAGATTGCCGGGCACGCCAGCGAGGGGATGACCAAAAACTACCAGAAGGAGCACGCCGAGGTGATCTGGTCGGAGGCCGTTCCGGACCTCGATATAAGCGAAATCGCCGGATAGTTTTGCGCCAGTTTTGCGCGGGTTTTGCGCAAGCCAGAAATGAAAAAGGGAATCGAGCCGGTAAGTGGCTGATTCCCTTTACAAAATATGGTCGGGACGGAGTGATTCGAACACTCGACCCCTAGCACCCCATGCTAGTGCGCTACCGGACTGCGCTACGCCCCGACTAGGCGTTACTCACTGCTACTTCTGTGTTGCGGGTTCTTGCGAAAGCGTCGAGGAATATACCCTAAGCTTTTGAATGATGGAAGTATTTCGGCAAACCGCGCTATGTCACTTGCGCAGCACGACCAGGACATCTTCCAGCTCGACGATCATCTGCTTGATCAGCTGCTTGTACTGCAGCGAATCATCCTTGACCTCATCGCTGGACATGCGCAGACGCGCGCCGCCAATGGTGAAGCCCTGATCGTAAAGCAGCGCGCGGATCTGGCGGATCATCAGCACGTCCTGTCGCTGATAATACCGGCGGTTTCCGCGGCGCTTGACCGGGTTGAGTTGAGGAAACTCCTGCTCCCAATAACGCAGAACGTGCGGTTTGACCGCGCAGAGCTCGCTGACTTCACCAATGGTGAAGTAGCGTTTGCCGGGGATAGGCGGTAGCTCGTCGTTATGACTTGGTTCCAGCATAAGCCTCAACTCGGGCCTTCAGTTTCTGCCCTGGGCGAAAGGTGACCACACGGCGAGCGGTAATCGGGATTTCTTCCCCTGTCTTGGGATTCCGGCCCGGCCGCTGGCGTTTATCGCGCAGATCAAAATTGCCGAATCCGGACAATTTGACCTGCTCGTTATCTTCCAGAGCGTGCCTGATTTCCTCAAAGAACAGCTCGACCAGTTCCTTGGCTTCTCGTTTATTCAGGCCTAGCTCTTCGTACAGACGTTCGGCCATCTCAGCTTTCGTCAGAGCCCCCATACGCTACATCCTTAACGTGGCGTTTAACCTTGCCTCTAGCGAGGTGAGAATTTGCTGCGTCGAAGCGTTTACCTCATCGTCGGTAAGAGTGCGCGATGGATGTTGCCAGGTCAAGCCGACTGCAAGGCTTTTTCTAAGCGGATCAATGCCTTTACCCTGGTAAACATCAAACAGCCTGAGGTCTGTGAGCCATTCCCCTGCATTCTCACGAATTACGTCCAGCACGGCGGTCGCGCAAACATCACGATCGGCCAGCAGCGCCAGGTCGCGACGCACTTCCGGGAAGCGTGAAAGCTCATGGAATTTCGGCAGGCGGCCTGTCGCAACTTCAGCCAGAACCAGTTCGAAAACGAATACCGGACGATCAAGGCCCAGGGTCTTCGACAGTTCCGGGTGCAGCGCGCCGATGTAGCCGACTTCACGGCCGTCGCGCTCGATACGCGCGGTCTGGCCCGGGTGCAATGCGGGATGGCTTCCGGGTACGAAACGGAAATCATCCTGCGCACCGGCGAAGCCCAGTACTGCCTCGACGTCAGCCTTGACGTCGAAGAAGTCGACGACATCGCGGCCCTGCGCCCAGCCTTCGGGCAGACGGCTGCCGCAGATCACACCGGCCAGCATCGGTTCTTGCTTCAGACCTTCCAGTTGGCCGACGAAACGCAGCCCGCTCTCGAACAAGCGCACGCGATCCTGCTGGCGATTGAGGTTGTGCTGCAGCGACTTCACCAGACCCGGCCATAGGGACGAACGCATCGCCGACATATCAGCCGAGATCGGATTGGCCAGCAGCAGCGGCTCAACACCCGGGCTGAACAGCTCGAACCATTTCTGATCGATGAAGCTGTAAGTAATTGCTTCCTGATAACCGCGCGCCACCAGCAGACGACGCAAGGCCGGCAGATCACTCTGGGCTTCGGCACGCGGTTGCGGGGCGAGACGCGCCTGCGGGTAACGAACCGGCAAACGGTTGTAACCGTGAAGGCGGGCCAGTTCCTCGATCAGATCGACTTCGAGGGTGATATCAAAGCGATGACTTGGCACTTCGACGCGCCATTGCTCGCTGGCGTGAGGCGCGACGGTCAGACCAAGCGCGGTCAGCAGGCGCTCGATTTCCGCGGCGTCCATCTTCATGCCCAGCATTTGCTCGATACGCTCGGCACGCAGAATGATCGGCTCAACCGAAGGCAGGTGCTGATCGCTGACGGTCTCGATGACCGGGCCGGCTTCACCGCCCGTGATCTCCAGAAGCAGGCCAGTGGCACGCTCCATGGCTTCGCGGGCCAGCTGCCAGTCAACGCCGCGCTCATAGCGATGGGACGCGTCGGTGTGCAGACCATACGAACGCGCCTTGCCGGCAACGGCAATCTGATCAAAAAAGGCGCTTTCGATGAAGATGTCGCGGGTCGTCGCGGACACGCCGCTGTGCTCGCCACCCATGACACCGGCGATGGCCAAAGCACGCTGGTGGTCGGCGATGACCAGGGTATCAGCGCGCAGGCTGACTTCCTGTCCATCCAGAAGCACGAGCTTCTCGCCCTCTTCTGCCATGCGCACGCGGATACCGCCATTGATTTCGGCAAGGTCAAACGCATGCAGCGGCTGACCCAGCTCAAGCATCACGTAGTTGGTGATGTCGACTGCGGCGTCGATGCTGCGGACGTCCGAGCGACGCAGCCGCTCTACCATCCACAGCGGCGTAGGGCGCGACAGGTCGACATTGCGGATGACGCGACCCAGATAACGTGGGCATGCCGCAGACGCGATCAAGTCAACGGGCCGCACTTCATCGTGCACGGCCGGAACCACTGCAATCTGTGGACGCGTGACGACTGCGTCATAGAGCGCACCCACTTCACGGGCCAGACCCGCGACCGACAGGCAGTCGCCACGGTTGGGCGTCAGGTCGACTTCGATGCTCGCGTCGTCCAGTTCCAGATAGACGCGTACATCCTGGCCAACCGGCGCGTCGGCCGGCAGCTCCATCAAGCCGTCGTTGCCCTCGCCCACCTGCAGCTCGGCCTGAGAGCACAGCATGCCGTTGGACTCGACGCCACGCAGCTTGGCTTTCTTGATCTTGAAATCGCCCGGCAATGCGGCGCCGATCATGGCAAACGGAATCTTCAGACCGGGACGCACGTTTGGCGCGCCACACACAACCTGAAAAGTCTCGGCACCGTTGCTGACCTGGCAAACGCGCAGCTTGTCAGCGTCCGGGTGCTGCTCGGTGCTCAGCACTTCGCCCACCACAACACCGCTGAAAACGCCCGCTGCCGGCGTGACGCTGTCTACTTCAAGGCCGGCCATCGACAGACGAGCAACCAGCTCGTCGCGGGACACCTGCGGGCTAACCCAGCCGCGCAGCCATTGTTCACTGAATTTCATCCTGCTCTCCTAAAGAATTCGTTACGGGCGACCTAGCGAAATTGCGCGAGGAACCGCAAGTCGTTGTCGAAGAACAGGCGCAAGTCGTTGACGCCATAGCGCAGCATCGCCAGACGCTCCACGCCCATGCCGAAGGCGAAGCCCTGGAATTCTTCCGGATCGATGCCTGACATGCGCAGCACGTTCGGGTGCACCATGCCGCAGCCCATGACTTCTAGCCAGCCGGTTTGCTTGCAGACACGGCAACCTTTGCCGCTGCACATCACGCATTCCATGTCGACTTCGGCCGAAGGCTCGGTAAACGGGAAATACGAGGGACGGAAACGCACTGCCAGCTCTTTTTCAAAGAACACGCGCAGGAATTCCTCGATGGTGCCTTTCAGGTCGGCGAAGTTGATATCGCGGTCGACCAGCAGACCTTCGACCTGATGGAACATCGGGGAATGGGTGATATCGGAGTCACTGCGATACACACGGCCCGGGCAGACGATGCGGATCGGAGGCTTCTGCGATTCCATGGTGCGGACCTGAACCGGCGAGGTATGGGTGCGCAGCAGCATGTTCGCATTGAAATAGAAGGTGTCGTGCATCGACCGGGCCGGGTGGTGGCCTGGGATGTTGAGCGCTTCGAAGTTGTGATAATCGTCTTCGACCTCAGGGCCTTCGGCAATGCCGTAGCCGATGTGGGTGAAGAATTGCTCGATTCGTTCCAGAGTGCGGGTAACCGGATGCAGACCGCCAGTGGTCTGGCCACGGCCCGGCAGGGTCACGTCAATGGATTCGGCCGCGAGCTTGGCCGCGAGATCAGCCTCCTCGAACGACGCCTTGCGCGCATTGAGAACCTCTGTGACACGCTCCTTGGCTTCGTTGATCAGCGCGCCGACTTTTGGACGCTCATCAGCCGGCAGATTTCCCAGGGTCTTCATCACCTGAGTCAATTCGCCCTTCTTGCCAAGGTACAGAACCCGGATTTGCTCCAGGGCATTGATATCTTCGGCGCTTTGCACGGCCTCAAGTGCTTGAGAGACCAGCGCGTCCAGGTTTTCCATGTACAGACTCCAGATACAAAATAGGGGAAGAGCTTACAAGGCTCTTCCCCTATTTATGACGTTTAACACCGAACCCCGAGCGGGGTCCGGTGATTGCCGGGGACTTAGGCCAAAGTGGCTTTAGCTTTCTCGACAATCGCAGCAAACGCCGCTTTTTCATTCACTGCCAGATCAGCCAGAACCTTGCGGTCGATCTCGATCGACGCTTTTTTCAGGCCAGCGATGAAACGGCTGTAGGACAGACCGTTGATACGCGCACCAGCGTTGATACGAGCGATCCACAGAGCGCGGAACTGACGTTTTTTCTGACGACGGTCACGGTAGGCGTATTGGCCAGCCTTGATTACCGCTTGCTTGGCAACACGGAATACGCGTGAACGCGCGCCGTAGTAGCCTTTAGCAAGTTTCAGAATTTTTTTGTGACGCTTACGGGCAATGACGCCACGCTTTACACGAGCCATGAGTTAATTCCTCTGTTCTTGATCAAAATTAGCAAAGGCGCAGCATGCGCTTGACTTTTGCCACGTCGGACGGATGCAGCAAGCTGCTTCCACGCAATTGACGCTTACGCTTTGTCGACATTTTGGTCAGGATGTGGCTCTTGAAAGCGTGCTTGTGCTTGATGCCATTCGCGGTTTTCAAAAACCGCTTAGCTGCACCACTTTTAGTCTTCATCTTTGGCATGTTCGGATACTCCGCATTCAGTTGATAAACATAACCGCAAGGCCTGCCGTGCCCTGGTGGTTATTTCTTCTTTTTCGGGGCGATGACCATGATCAGCTGGCGTCCTTCCATCTTAGGATGCTGTTCGACCGAGCCGTATTCGAGCAGGTCAGCTTCAACCCGCTTCAACAGCTCCATCCCCAGCTCCTGGTGGGCCATCTCACGACCGCGAAATCTCAAGGAAATCTTGGCCCTGTCCCCGTCACTCAGGAAACGTACCAGGTTGCGTAGTTTTACCTGGTAATCCCCTTCCTCCGTCCCTGGACGAAACTTGATTTCTTTAACCTGGATCTGCTTCTGATTCTTCTTGGCGGCAGCAACCTGTTTCTTCTTCTCGAAGATCGATTTGCCGTAGTCCATCAGTTTGCAAACAGGGGGTACTGCATCGGCGGAAATTTCCACCAGATCCAGCTTGGCCTCTTCAGCCTTAAGAAGCGCGTCTTCAATTGACACAATCCCAAGCTGCTCACCCTCAGCCCCAATTAAACGAACCTCACGTGCCGAGATATTCTCGTTGATCGGGGCTTTCGGTGCAGCTCGTTTATCTTGTCTCATTTCACGCTTAATAATAATTACTCCGAATCTTGGCGACCACGCCGGGAAACCGCTTGTGCAAGGAACTCCGAGAACTGGGCGACCGGCATCGAGCCAAGGTCTGCGCCTTCACGTGTACGCACAGCGACAGTTTGTGTTTCAACCTCCCGATCCCCAATCACCAGGAGATACGGAATTTTGAGCAACGTATGCTCGCGGATTTTAAAGCCGATCTTTTCATTTCTCAAGTCGGACTTGGCACGGAATCCGCTTTGCGCCAATGTTTTTTCCACCTCAAGGGCAAAATCAGCCTGTTTATCAGTGATATTCATGATCACTGCTTGAGTTGGAGCAAGCCACGCCGGGAAGGCGCCTTCGTAGTGCTCGATCAGGATTCCGATGAAGCGCTCGAAGGAGCCAAGGATTGCGCGGTGCAACATGACCGGGTGCTTGCGACCGTTGTCTTCCGACACGAATTCGGCGCCCAGACGGATCGGCAGGTTGAAATCGAGCTGCAGAGTACCGCATTGCCAGACGCGACCCAAGCAATCCTTGAGAGAAAATTCGATCTTCGGACCGTAGAACGCGCCCTCGCCCGGTTGCAAATCGTACGGCAGACCAGCGCTGTCAAGGGCTGCAGCCAGTGCCGACTCGGCGCGATCCCACAATTCATCGGAACCGACGCGCTTCTCAGGACGGGTCGACAGCTTCATTTCGATGTCTTTGAAACCGAAATCGGCGTAGACAGCCATGGTCAGCTTGATGAACGCGGCGGATTCAGCCTGCATTTGCTCTTCGGTGCAGAAGATGTGCGCGTCGTCCTGGGTGAACGCCCGCACGCGCATGATGCCGTGCAGCGCGCCCGAAGGTTCGTTACGGTGGCAAGCGCCGAATTCGGCCAGACGCAGTGGTAACTCGCGGTAGCTTTTCAGGCCCTGATTGAACACCTGTACGTGGCACGGGCAGTTCATCGGCTTGATGGCGTAGTCGCGGTTTTCCGACTCGGTGGTGAACATGTTCTCGGCGTAGTTGGCCCAGTGGCCGGACTTCTCCCACAGGGAGCGGTCGACGACCTGAGGCGTCTTGATCTCCAGGTAGCCGTTCTCGCGCTGAGTCTTACGCATGTACTGCTCGAGAACCTGGTAGAGCGTCCAGCCGTTCGGGTGCCAGAAGACCATCCCCGGCGCTTCTTCCTGGGTATGGAACAGGCCCAGACGCTTGCCGATCTTGCGGTGATCGCGTTTCTCGGCTTCTTCGATGCGCTGGATGTAAGCAGCCAGCTGCTTCTTGTCGGCCCACGCCGTGCCGTAAACGCGCTGCAGCTGCTCGTTCTTGGCATCGCCGCGCCAGTAGGCGCCAGACAACTTGGTCAGCTTGAATGATTTCAGAAAACGCGTGTTCGGCACGTGCGGACCGCGGCACATGTCGACGTATTCTTCATGGTAATACAGGCCCATGGCCTGCTCGTTCGGCATGTCTTCGACCAGACGCAGCTTGTAGTCTTCGCCACGGGACGTGAACACCTCGATCACTTCCGCGCGCGGCGTGACCTTCTTGATGACGTCGTAATCCTTCTCGATGAGCTGCTGCATGCGCTGCTCGATCGCCGCCATGTCGTCCGGCGTAAAAGGACGCTCGTAGGCGATGTCGTAATAGAAGCCATCATCGATGACCGGGCCGATCACCATCTTTGCAGTCGGATACAGCTGCTTGACGGCATGGCCGACCAGGTGCGCGCAGGAGTGCCGAATGATCTCCAGGCCTTCCTGATCCTTGGGGGTGATGATTTGCAGGCTCGCATCGGTATCGATGATGTCGCTGGCATCAACCAGTTGACCGTTGACCTTGCCGGCCACGGTGGCTTTGGCCAGGCCTGCACCAATGGAAGCTGCGACCTCGGCAACGGATACCGGGTGATCGAAAGAACGTTGACTGCCGTCGGGAAGAGTAATAGTTGGCATGGCGCCTCCTCTCCTAGTGGTGACCCCTACCAAAGGTCACGTGGGTGGGATAGAGCCAGTACGCGATTCGGTGGTATGCCTGCCTCACAGTGGCAGGAGCCCGAAGGCCAACCTGAAGACCGAACCAGAGTGACTGGAACTTACGAAATCGACAGAACTTGCAGCAGGGCAACGGGGCCCCGCCAGATGCGAGCTAATCTGCAGGCGCGCATGCTATCACAGGGTTACGGCGGGGTCAGCTAAACGGTAGAAGGTGGCTTGTGCCTTACGGCGACCGAGCCGCACGTGGCGAGGTCCACGGAACTGGTGCGCGTCGAAGGCCTCAGATTATCGGTAGTACATGTTCAAGGCCGGAAACCTCGACGGCCCAACGACAAAACCGACATAAAGGAATCCACCATGAAGCTTCTACGCGTTGCCGCCCTCCTCGCCCCGCTGGCCCTGACCCTGCCCCTCAGCGCTCATGCCGCGATGGATGCGAAGACCAAGACCAGCTACATGAACGAATGCACCACTGCAGCCGCCCAGAGCAATCCATCGATGGACGCAAGCGCCGTCAAAGCGCATTGCGAGTGCGGCGCTCAGCAGATCAATCAGAATTTCTCGGATAAGGAGATCGCGTCGCTGAATGACAAAACGACGCCTCCCAGTACCGATATGACCTCTCGCCTGCAGGCTGCAGTCAGCAAAAACTGCCTGAACGGCAAAAAATAAAAAATTTACATTTCCTTGATGCGCCCGACCGGTGCGTAAATAAACAGGTAGCGGCTACGACCCTGAAGCCCGCGAATTCAGCGGGTTTCAGGGCTGATGAGAAGGTTCGCTGCCAAACGCGCCAACGGGGCTGAACAGGCCTGAAAGGCCCATTTGGAGCGTTATATCGAAGATGCTGACGCAAAGTTCTAATTGAAAAAGTCCAGCATTCACACAATTCGACTATGATAGCGCTCGTGTGCCCAGTTGGCCTGAGCAACACAGCACTACTGAAAATTATGTTCCTGGAGATACACCATGTCTAATCGCCAATCCGGCACCGTAAAATGGTTCAACGATGAAAAAGGCTTCGGCTTCATCACCCCACAGGGTGGCGGCGACGACCTTTTTGTACATTTCAAAGCCATTGAATCCGACGGTTTCAAAAGCTTGAAAGAAGGCCAGACTGTTTCCTTCGTGGCTGAGAAAGGCCAAAAGGGCATGCAAGCTGCTCAGGTTCGCGCGGAGTAATCCCAGCGATCTGAAAAAACCCCGTCACTGACGGGGTTTTTTTATGCCTGCGATTTCATCTTGCGGTGACGTTACCCGCAATTGACGCGGTTTACCTTCCCCGAATCATCGGTGTTCAGATTCAGACGATCCGAGCGGTATTCCAGCGTGACCATGTCATGGGGACCGAGCACCCTGGCCGTCTGTGCGCCGGCCTTGACCTTGGCCTGATCCAGCAATGCGGCTGACGCCGGCTTGCCAACGGCGAACTGCACCGCTGCTGCATCACAGCGGGCGTAGCCGTCGACGGAGCTGGCCGGGGAACTGGCGACGCCCTCCTCAGGCTGACTCGAAGACTGCGACATGCTGCTGCAACCGGCCAGCAGCGCTGCGGCGAGCACCAGACCCGATGATGCATATTTCCAGGGCATACAACCTCCTAACGTTTTTCCAAAGCTGAACCTCTGCGACAGCGGTCGAGCGGCTTCGTTTCGCCAAGCCCGGGCCAGGCCACGCAAGCGCGCCCCGTCGCAGGCAGCGCAGGAGTCTGCCCCAGGCATCGTCTGCCGGGCGCAATCAATCGTGACAAAACGTTAAAGCGGTGCCCGCAGGACGCGCTGCACAGGACGAGCGCGACTCAATAGACGTCGACGTAATCCGTGGAGGGGTCGGCCCAGTTGTCGCGAAGGGCATTGTAGATCTGCGTCACCCAGACCGCGTCGCTGGCCGCAACCGGCCCGACGCACCCTGACCCCGCAGCCCAGGTTTCCAGGCGAAACAGCAGCCCGCCGATGTCCACGCCGCCCACCACGTCGCTGGAGATCCACGCGCGGCCGTCGCGACCGACGCGCAGCTGGTTGTGAACGCCATCCCGTGCAGCCGCGATCATTTGCCGGACCGCGTCGTGGGTGAAGGAATCGGGATTATTGAGATCGATAGACACGGTTTGCACTCTCGTTACTGTGCACCGCGCGACGGGATGCCGCGCGGCGCAGCTTTCTGATTTACTTCAAAAGGGCCAAGCGCTGGGTCAGCAGATCAAAAAAGCCCTGAGCATCGCCGTTTTCGACCCAGAACACATTTTTGTTCTGAGCGAGGGTGTCGTACCAGTCGGCAATGGTCTGACCGTGGGTGACGCCTTCACGGTTGTCGATCACCAGATTGACCTGCCTGCCGCTGAACAGCTCCGGCTTGATCAGCCAGGCAATTACGCTCGCATCATGTACCGGCCCGCCGGGCAGGCCGTAATGGACCATGTCAGCCTTGACGTACTCGTTGAGGATACCGCTGACCAGTTTGCCCGCCTGATTGTTCAGGCCATCGATCTGCTTGATGCGCGCTTCGCTGGTGAGGATCTTATGGGTGACATCCAGCGGCACGTAGGTCAGCTTCACACCGCTGGCCAGCACGACCTTCGCCGCATCGGGATCGGCGTAGATATTGAACTCGGCCACGGGGGTGATGTTGCCGCCGTTGAAGTGGGCGCCGCCCATGACCACCACCTCCTTGATCCCCTGGGTGATGTCCGGCGCTTGAATCAGCGCCAGCGCCAGATTGGTCTGCGGGCCGAGCATGGCGATGGTGATGCTGTGGGGCGCCGCCTTCCGCAAGGTGTCGACCAGATATTGCACGGCATTGCCTTCAGCCAATGGCTTTTTCGGCTCGTGCACTTCTACGCCGGGAAGGCCTTCCTTGCCATGGATGTTCTCGGCGTAGATCGGCGTGCGCACCAGCGGGCGGCCTGCACCGGCGTAAACCGGCACCTCTTCGCGACCAGCCCACTCCCGTGCCAACCGTGCGTTACGCGAGGTCTTGTCGATGCGCACGTTGCCCGCCACGGTGGTGATTGCCATGACATTCAGTTCTTGCGGTGACGCCAGCGCCAGCAGCAACGCGACAACGTCGTCGGCGCCCGGGTCGGTATCGATGATCACGTCGCGCTTCTCGGCGGCATGCACCGACGTGGCGGATAAAATGGCCAACAGCGCGGCACTCCTGATCAGTCCGGTGAAAAAATGACGGGTTGTATTCATGGGAACTCCTTGTTCCTGACTGCTGAAAATAAAGAACCGACGTTAAAAAACCACGCCCGCCACCAACGCGATGTTGGTGTATGGCTGGCATTCGCCGGTGCGAATGATAGCCCGAGCGCCACGGCTGAGGTGTTTCAGCGCGTCATGACTCACCAGGCGCTGCTCGCCCAGCCCGCCCGACACATGCAAGGCCGAGACTGCAGCCAGGGCTGGAGGCTGTTTCGACAGCATCTCTTCGGCCAGGACATGACTCTCGACCTGCATCTCGGTCAGCACCACGTTCAGCACGCTGAGGAAGTCGGGCACTCCGTGTGTGAGTGCCAGGTCGATCAGTTCGACGCCGGCCGGAACGGGCATGCCCGCATCGACGATCATCAGAATGTCGCCATGGCCCAGAGATGCGATGGCGCGGGACAAGGCGATGTTGAGCAAGGGTGTTTTTTTCATGATTGATGGCCCTGTGCGGGTGCAGCAAAGGCCTGAACCTCGGCGAACGTAGGAATGGAAGGCTGCGCGCCGGAGCGGGTCACGGACAGTGCCGCTGCGACCTGGCCGAAGCGAATGGCTTCAGATTCGGACTTGCCGTCGGCCAGAGCCGCTGCAAAACCGCCGACGAAGGTATCGCCCGCTGCCGTGGTGTCAACAGGCTGGACCTTCGGCGCCGGGAAGTGCTCGGAACGCGTTTTGCTGGCAAACAAGGCGCCCTGCTCGCCCAGCGTGACGATGACTTTACTCACACCAGCCGCGAGCAATGCCGAGGCGGCAGCGTCTGCGCTGGCGGTGCTGTCTACCGGAATACCGGTCAAGGCGGTTGCCTCGCTTTCATTGGGAATCAGGTAATCAATCCAGGCGAACCATTCAGCTGGCAGCGGGCCACTGGCCGGCGCCGGGTTGAGGATCACGGTCTTGCCCAGTTCATGGCCGCGCTTGAGCACATGGCCAACAGTGTCGAGCGGCACCTCGAGCTGGCAGATGATGACTTCAGCCTGGGACAGCAAGGCGTCGAAGCTGTCCACCACGGAGGCGGTGACGTGGCCATTGCCGCCGGCCACGATGACAATTGCATTCTGGCTGCTGTCATCGACGACGATCAAGGCGACGCCGGTGGACTCTCCGCCAACGCGGGTCACTGCCTGACAATCGATGCCTTCGGCCAGCAGCGCGGAGCGAAGCTGCTCGCCATAGGCGTCATCGCCGACACAGCCGACCATGGCGACACTGGCGCCCAGTCGCGCCGCCGCTACGGCCTGATTGGCGCCCTTGCCGCCCGGTACAGTGACGAACGACTGCCCCGCCAGGGTTTCTCCGGCTCGCGGCAAACGCGGCGCACGCGTTACCAGGTCCATGTTCAGGCTGCCCACTATCACTACTTTTGCTTGCATGACGTCTACTCTTCAGAACGCTTTCAGAACACTGTTTTAGACCGGGCAAAGCGCCCGGCTCAACGAAGCTGGGTGAATGCCCGGGGTGGAGGCGCGGTGGATTCGCGCAGCACAATGCTCGGTGCAACGATCAGGTGTTCGACAGGGGGTTCGCCCCGCGAAGAGATCCGCCGCAGCAGCGCTTCGGCAGCGCGCTCGCCCAGTTGCAGAATGGATTGGCCGACGGTGGTCAGGGCCGGGTAGACATATTGGCTCATCTGGATGTCGTCGAAGCCAATCACCGAAAGATCGGCTGGCACCCGCACGTTACGTTCGGCAGCAGCGCGCAACACGCCGATGCCGACCATGTCGTTGGCCGCGAAAATCGCCGTTGGCGGATGGTGCTCCAGCAGTTTTACCGCCGCGAGATAGCCACTGGGGCCGGTGAAATCGCTTTCCACCACCCAGTCTTCCGGCACGTTGATCGAGGCTTCCTGCATGGCGCGGTGATACCCCGCCAGACGCATCTTCGCCACGCTGGTCTGCGCCGGGCCGCAAATACAGGCGATGTGCCGGTGGCCCAGGGACAAGAGATGCGAGGTCGCCAGATACCCGCCCAGCTCATGGTCGATGCGCACCAGATCAGCCGTTACGCCGTCCAGGTCGCGGTCGACGATGACCATCGGCGTGCGCACTGCGGACAAGCCTTCGACGAGGCTGTCACCGCCGCCCACCGACGACACGATCAGGCCGTCAACGCGTTTTTCCAGGAGCACGCGCAGGTAGCTGCGCTGCTTTTCGGGATTGTCATCGGAATTGCAGAGGATCACGCAGAAGCCGTTACGCTCGCAGTAATCCTCGATGCCCCGAGCCAGTTCGGCGAAGTACGGGTTGATGCCATTGGGAATCAACAGGCCGATCGTCGCTGTGGCCTTGGCCTTCAGCGACCGTGCAACGGCGCTGGGCACGTAGTCCAGCTGCACGATGGCGGCCTCGACCTTCTTGCGTACTGCTTCGCTGACCGGTCGGGTGCGGTTAAGGACGTGTGACACCGTGGTGTAGGAAATCCCGGCAATCGCCGCTACATCCTTGATGGTTGCCATGTCAGCCGCGCCGCCGCGCGCGATTGCTGCGGTAGGTATCGAGCACCACGGCGACGACGATCACGGCGCCGGTAATGATGCGTTTGGTTGGCTCGGTCGCGCCAATCTGCGCCAGCCCTGCCGCCAGTACGGAAATGATCAGTACGCCGAAGAAGGTGCTGATCACCGAACCGCGTCCACCCATCAGGCTGGTGCCGCCGATGACCACCGCCGCAATCACTTGCAGCTCCAGGCCGGAACCGGCGTTGGGGTCAGCGGCTTCCAGACGTGAAATCTGGAACAGCGCAGCAACGCCCGCCAGCAGGCCCATCAGCGAGAACACGAGGATCTTGTAAGGCTTGGGGTTGATGCCCGCCAGGCGCACGGCTTCCTCGTTGGTGCCGATGCCGATGAGGTAGCGACCGAACACGGTGCGCGTCAGCACGGCCTGGGCGGCGAAGATGACGATCAGCGCAATGACGAACGACGGTGAGATACCGAACGCAAAGGGATTGGACAGCCACGCGAAGGAGTCGCCGATGTACGCGGTGCGCGAGTCAGTCATCTGGTACGCCACGCCGCGCGCCATTTCCAGCACGCCAAGGGAGACGATGAACGAGGGAATGCGCCACGCCACGGTGATCGAGCCGGTCAGCGTGCCCGCCGCCGTTGCGCAGGCGATGCCCAGCAACGCCGACGGAAACACGCCCCAGCCCCAGCCGAGCATGGCCACACTGACCGCCGACGCCGCCAGCGCCAGCACCGAACCGACCGACAGGTCGATGCCGCCGATGATCAGGATGAACGTCATGCCGACCGCCAGCACCATCAGGTCGGGAATCTGGTTGGCCAGGGTGCTGAAGGTTTCGTACGAGAGGAAATGATCGCTGAGCAACGAGAACAGCACGATCATCGCCAGCAAGGCGCCTGCCAGCCCCAGGTAAGTGCCCAGGCCGAAGTAGTTGCCGCTGCGCTTGCCCGGAGACGGCAGCGAGGCAGGAGTAGTAGAAGTTTTCATCAGTCGATCCTGGGCGCGGCTTCAGACAGCAGCGCGTCACGTTTTTGATAGCCCGCGAAGGCAGCGGCAAGCAGTTCGTCCTGGGTCCAGGTGTCGCGCTCGAAGGTGTCGATCAAGCGCCCGGCAGACAGCACGCCGATGCGGTCGCAGATCAGCATCAACTCGCGCAGATCACTGGAAACCACCACCAGCGCCCTGCCCTGACGGGTCAGTTCACCCAGCAGCGCGTAGATGTCGAACTTGGCGCCGACATCGATGCCGCGCGTGGGCTCGTCGAATAACATCACTTGGCAATCGCGCTCCAGCCAGCGGCCGATCACCACCTTCTGCTGATTGCCGCCGGACAGTTCCGACACCAATTGAGTCGGGCTGGAACTGCGAATGCGCATGGCGCCTACCTGGCGCTGGGCCAAAGCGATCTCCGAATTGCCATTGACCACGCCGGCACTGGAAATGGCTTCCATGTTGCCCAGCGCGATGTTGGCGCTGATCGATTGCGACAGCAGCAGGCCTTCGCCCTTTCGATCTTCGGTGATCAAGGCGATGCCATGCCCCACGGCGTCCACCGGCGATTTGATCTGCACGCTGCGCAGCGGACTGCCCACTTCGATGCTGCCGCTGTCGGCCACGTCCGCGCCGTAAATCAGCCGCAGCAACTCGGTACGCCCGGCACCGATCAGACCGGAAATGCCGAAGATTTCGCCGGCCCGGACATCAAAGGAAACGTCGCGGACCTTGTCGGAGCGATTCAAGCCTTTGACCGACAGCGCCACCGCGCCGATCTTGCGCTCGCCCAGATCGATCTGCTCGCCCAGTTCGCGGCCGACCATCAGCGTGACCAGTTGCTCGCTGTTGTAATTGGCCATGAAGTCCACGCAGACCAGCTTGCCGTCTCGCAGCACAGCGATGCGCTGCGCAACGCGGGCCAGCTCTTCAAGGCGGTGGGAGATGTAAATGATGGAAACGCCACGGTCCTGCAGGCGAGTGATCTGCTCGAAGAGCATTTCCACCTCGCGCGCCGTCAACATCGCCGTGGGCTCGTCAAGAATCAGCACGTGGCAGTCGCCGATCAGGTTGCGGGCGATTTCGACCATCTGCTGATGGCCGATGCCCAGTTCGCTGACCAGCGTGTCGGGGTCGATGGCCTCGAGGCCGACCTGAGCCATGGCCTTGATCGCATCTTCGCGCAGCTTGCGGCGATTGATGAAACCGGCGCGGCTGGGCAGGTTATCGAGAAACAGGTTTTCCGCAACCGACAGCGTCGGCAGCAGATTGAGTTCTTGCATGACCATGCGCACGCCGAGTTTTTCGGCCTGGGTGCGACTGGCAGGCTGGTAGGGTTGCCCCTGGAATTGCATCTGGCCGGTGGTCGGTGTGACCAGGCCGCCGATGATTTTCGACAGGGTGCTTTTGCCGGCGCCGTTTTCCCCGGTCAAGGCCAGCACTTCCCCGCGCATCAGCGTCAGGTCGATGTCACCGAGTACGGGTTGGGCGTAGGTTTTGCCAATACCACTGACAGATAGAACAGCGGCCTGAGCAGACGCTGACATAACGATCTCCACGCGCCTGCCCTCACGGGCAGGCGGTACATATTTGGAAAACTGCGGGTTTGGAAGGTGCTGAGTGAAATTCCAGGCCGGCTTATTGCGGCTTGGTCACCAGCTCGACCGGGGTTTCGATCACGCCGTTGGTGATCTCGAGCTTGTCGCCCTTGACCATTTTCAGAGCGGTGTCGATACCGAACACAGCCTGACGCGCGGCGAACTGGTCAGCGGTGGCCAGAATGCGGCCGTCCTTCAGCATCGGCTTGATGGCATTGATGTTGTCGTAGCCGACGACCTGGACCTTGCCCGCCTTGCCTGCCGCACGCACGGCCGAAACAGCGCCCAGCGCCATGCTGTCGTTACCGGCCAGCAGCGCTTTCAGGTTCGGGTACTCGTTGAGCATGGCGGATGCGACCGCATTGCCCTTGTCAATTTCCCAGTTACCCGACTGCGTGGAAACAATCTTCATCTGCGCAGCGTCCATCGCGTCCTTGAAGCCAGCGGTGCGTTGCTGCGCGTTGGTGGTGGTCGGTACGCCTTCGATGATGCCGACTTCATCACCCGCAGTCAGTTGCTTGGCCAGGTAGTCGCCCACCAGCTTGGCGCCCTTGCGGTTGTTCGGGCCTACGAAAGGTACTTCCATGCCTTTGCTTTTCAGCACGTCGGCGTCGAGCTGGTTGTCGATATTGACGACTTTGATGCCCGCGTCCATGGCCTTCTTCAGGACCGACGCCAGCGCTTTGGAGTCCGCAGGGGCAATGACCAGCGCGTCGACTTTCTTGACGATCATCTGATTGACGATGTCGATCTGCGCGGCCGTGTCGGACTCGTTCTTGATGCCGTTGGAGATCAGGTCAAAATCAGCGGAATGCAGTTTTTGATAGTCCTTGGCGCCGTCTTCCATGGTCAGGAAGAATTCATTGGCCAGGGATTTCATCACCAGCGCGACGGTCGGTTTTTTCGCGTCGTCGGCAAAGGCGGATGAGAGAGGCAGGGTTACAGCGGAAGCGGTGAGCATGGCAACAGCAAGAAGGCGTGCAGCGAATGGCAGCTTCATGGAATCACTCCGATATTATGATTGTTGTTATCGGCAGCGTTTACGCGTCAGGGGCGGAATCGACGGAATCGCAAACGTTTGCGTGAGCGAAACTATGGGAATCGTTTCGACTTTTGTCAACTGGGCAAATCAAGCAATGAGGGTACGGGCGGGGGCTCGCCCTGCTCCTCCGATCGCCCTTGCAGCGCTGATGGCCTGCACCCTGAATCGGAGGATAGAAAGGAAAGATGAATCCTGCAGCTGCTGCTATGAAGGTTGCTGATGAATTACGCGCGTTCCTGATAAGCGGTTGAGCGGCGGCGGGCAGCGTGCAGCTTGAGCTCGTCTTTCAACTTGGCAATCAAATTGGCAATGGCGCGACTGGAATTGAGAGAACTGACCGGAATGCCCGCAGCGAGCAAATCGGCGTGGCCCCTTTCGCGATCAAATATCTGCACCATTATTTGATCCTTGGCATCGATGGTGCATTTGCACCTGGCGGGGAGAAAACCTGATTCGACGATATGGCAGAGTTCAAGTGTGGACATCATGGCAAATTTCCTTATTTGGTTATGCACTGTGGATATCCCACGGGAGCAGCAATTCCAAGAGTTTCTCAAGAATGGGACGAACGGACATGATTCAGATCAAGAAGTCTGAGCCCATGGATGATTCAGAGAGACTAAGGGTTAGGCCTCAATCAGGCCGGCGCTGCACATACGACCTGCTGGATGGCGTAAATGGCGCGGGTTTGACGAAGTCATCGGTCCGACAAGTCAGTAAGCTGGGCGCCATCGAAAATGGCCATTAGCCAATATCCTTTAGAGGCAGTGAACTAATCACGCACGCCACGGCCTGAGGGGCTCGCGCTGCAAAATGGCAGTCGCTGCACAAGCAAGATTTCTACCGTATTTGGAGCACATGATGGGTCGGGCGAACAACGAGTTTGAGTTCTGGTGGGGCACTTCAGGGCCTTGGGTCGAGCCGCCGAATGTGCGCCGCAACGGCACCAGCGGTGTGCAACGCGTGGTGCACGATGGCAAGACGCTTTACGTCAAACGCCAGACCGGCCATCTGTTCCGCAGCTTGCGTTATCCCACTGGCCGCCCGACTGCGCTGCGTGAGGGCATCGCGCTGACAAAACTTGAGGAGCTGGGCGTCAACGCGCCACGACCTGTGTTTTACGGCGCACGCAAGGTCGCGGGTGTATGGCAAGGCGTTCTGGTGACGAAGGATCTGGGCGGTTTCATCGACCTCGATACCTGGTACGCCCAGGGCGGCGCCAGCACCTTGAGCGTCGAGCAGCATCAGCGTCTTTTCAAGCGTCTCGCTGAAACGCTGGCGAAGATGCACCTGGGCAAGTGGCAGCATGGTTGCATGCGCTCCAAGCACATCTTCATCAAGGCGACGGTCACCGACACCCGGTTTGATTTCGAGCTGGCGCTGCTGGATCTGGAAAAATCCCACGGGCGGATCACCACCATGGGCGCTGCGCGTCACGACATTCCTCAGCTCAGAAGGCACTCTTTCTGGGACGAGTCCCAGTGGCAGTACTTCCTGTCGTGCTACGAGCAGGCCATCGGCCGAGCCTTTTAAGCGAAGCTGCTACGGTAGTCAGAGCGCCCTTCACACCAGGCAAGACCGGGCGTGAGGGGCTTGGCCGGTCAAGAGGCTTGACCGGCCTGCTCGCTGATCAATGCCGGCACTGCCGGGCCGCTGATCACCTGCGCCACTTTGGATGCAATATCAGCGCGGCTGAAGGGCTTGGCCAGCACCTCGAAGCCGGCAATCTGCGTCGACGACTCGCTGGTATAGCCTGTCACGACCAGGACCGGCAGCGCAGGCAGCACTTCGCGCAGACTCAGGGCGAGCTGGGTGCCGCTCTTTTCTGCCATTAGTTGATCGGTGATAAGCACGTCCGGCCGCAACCCGGCGCCGACCATTTGCTCGGCAGCGGACGGCGACGCTGCCTCGGTCACCCGGTAGCCCAAGTCACGCAATTGCAGCGCAACGGTGTAGCGGACCAGTTCCTCGTCGTCGACCACCAGTACGTGAAATGGGTGATCCGCGCCGAGCGCCGAGTCGCCATCGCCTTCTGCCACTTTCAACACATCGGCGCTGGACACCGGCAGCCAGATGTCAACGCGCGTGCCGAGGCCCGGCGTCGACTGAATATCAAAACCGCCGCCCGATTGCAGGGCCAAGCCCTGCATCATCGACAGTCCAAGACCGGTGCCCTTGCCGACGCCCTTGGTTGAGTAGAACGGCTCAACACAGCGTTGCAGCACCTCTTCGCTCATACCGCTGCCGTTATCCGACACCGTCAGCCTGACGTAGCTACCCTGCGACGGCGCCGGGCCCAGCCCCGGGCTGTCGGCAACCACTTCAGGGCGGGCGCTGATTTTCAGGTAACCACGTTCGGCAATCGCATCACGGGCGTTTACCGCGAGATTGAGCACGCCCAGCTCGAGCTGATGGGGATCAATGAGGATGTTTGGCAGGTCTGCAGGAATCTCGACAATCACTTCGATGGTCGGGCCCAGCGAACGCTGAATGAGGTCACGCATGTCGTTGACCAGACTGTGCAGCGCCACGACCTGAGGCTTGAGCGTCTGCCGGCGGGCAAAGGTCAGCAAACGGCCCACCAGAATTCGCGCGCGATCCGCCGCCTGCAGCGCGGCGTCGATAAGCCGATGGGAGCGGTCGTTGCTGACCGGCTGGCGCCGCAGCAATTCCAGAGACGTCATGATCGGCGTCAGCAGGTTGTTGAAGTCATGGGCGATGCCGCCGCCCAACTGCCCGACCATCTCGATCTTGCGCGACTCGTGCAGCAGCGAAATGGCCGCCTCGCGCTCGGCCACCATGGTGGCGACGCGCTGTTCGAGGCTTTCGTTGAGCTCGATCAACTGATGTTCAGCGCCGACTCGGGCGGAGATGTCCACGCACACAAACAGCAACCCGCTCAGTTGCTGCTGCCCATCAAGCAGAGGCGTGACGTGGGTCTGCACCCAGACGACCGAACCGTTTGCGCGCACGTGGTGCTGGGTCAGTTCGAAGGGCGCCTCGGCGGTCAGGAAATTCTCGTAAAACATAGGCTGCGCGTCGGCAGCCAGGTCGTTTTGCAATTGGAGAATCGAACGACCGGCGATCGCTCGGCGCTGCAGCCCCATGATGTCGCAGTAGCGATCATTAACCTGCTGAAACACGCCTCGGTGATCGCACAGCGCAATCCCGGCGCCAGCCTGGTCGAACATCCCGGCCAATTGCGCGGAACTGGCATGCAGTGCCGATTCAGCCCGGGTGTGATTGATCCATTGCCAGCCCAGCTTGGCGGCTTCTTCAATGATGTGGATGTCGTGGGGGCTACAGACCCTCTGCCCTTCGAACTCAACGGTGAACACGCCGGCCAGTGTGTCATGGCGCATCAGTGGGACATGCACAGACAGACTCACTGAGCCGTCCGACTGAGGTGCAACGGCGTGAAGGTCAACAGGAACGGAATCGGCTTTTGCCGTCGCTTGCACAGTGACGCCCTGGCGCAACGCAGCGCAGGTGTCATCGCTGATGCAGATCAGCCCTGATCGGGCCACCACGTCACCCTGGCGATATTCACGGCGAATGAAAAAATCGCCCTTCTCGTCGTCTGCTTCCGCAAGATGGACACGGGCGGCGCCCAGTTCGCGACCGACACGCCGGATGACGCCCGCTTCGATCTGCTCGGGGTCGCGATTGGAGGGAAAGGCCTGGCCCAGCTCAAGCAGCAGCGCCTGACAACGCTCGAAATGCACACGCTCGGTGGTTTCAGTGACAACGCAGAGCACGCCGCCAACAGCCCCATCGGGCTGGTAAACCGCCGAATAGGAAACGTCAAAGTAAACGGTTTCACCGTAGCCGTGGCGTTCGATATAAAAGGCACGGTCCTTGGCAGCAAAGGTTTGCCCGGTTTCGCGCACGCCGCGCAGCAGCGGCTCGAGGTCGTCCCAGAGCTCGCGCCAATTCTCGAGGGCGGGCCGGCCGAGGGCGCGGGGGTGTTTCTCGCCGATGCTCGGCGCATAGGCGTCGTTGTACAGCGCCACAAATTCGGGCCCCCAGAAGAGCACGATCTGGGCCTGCACGGGAAGAATTGTGCCCATCAGGGTTTTCAGAGTGTCCGGCCACTCGGAGGGCGCGCCGAGGGGCGACCCATCGATCAATGGGGACTGAAGCAGATCACCGACCGCACCGCCGTTGGCAAGGAAACGCAGGGGTGCTGCGCTGAACCCGGTGTTGGGTGGGGTATCCATAATTAGGGCCTGACAGGAAGTATCGTGAGCAGATTGCCTCGCTTAGAGCGACGGTAATGCGAAGACGTTCCAATCAGATCGGGACGAGTTTGCAATACAGACGGGCCCGGTGACTGCTTCAACCGGGCCCTGCCGTGGCTCAATCCTCTTCTTTGACGGTCGCGACCTCGTCAGCGCGTACGCGAATGGTTTTCCCGGAGATGTCTTCGAACTCATAGAAGCCATCTTTTCCTTTGGTTTTCGGCGCATCCTTGGTCACGTACTGGGTCCCGTTCTGCAGGGTGACCACGGTCGACGTGGAGCAGCCCGCCAGCGCTGCACAGCAGGCGAACGCGACCGGCATCAGCAATGATTGAATCTTCATAAAGCCTCCTGGTTTGTGTGGCCCAGGCGTCGTGCGCCTGAACGCTCAATCGTCATCTAGCAGATCAGATCAGCGTGATCGAGTTTGGTTCGCAACCCGAATATTCATCAGAAAAATCAGCGAGTTGGATCAGAGGAGGTTTTTGTCCGATCCGCTGTTGCGAAACGTCCGACACTCAAATACTGTATGCGCATACAGCGAACAGGAGGGTCACTTCGTGTCTGACACCAACGTATCAACCGCAGCATCGCCCGGGCACTACGAGCGCATGGCCGTGCGGGTCCAGAAGATCATCAACTCACAGAGTGCGCAGAAAGCCCGCGCGGCGCTGATTTTCCGGCTGGCGGACGAACTCGAGGACGACTGGAAACAGTTGCTGGAAGAGATCGACGAAAACGACAACGTGACCCTGGCCTGGCGAGACGACGGCGGCGTGCAGATTTTCTGGACGGTGCCCAAGGAAGATTGACCTGCAACCCGAACCCACCTCGATGAACTACCCAGTTGGATAACATGCTCAGATTTTGTGTCGCCCTGCTTTTGGCTTTTACTTTCCTGCAAAACGCGTCCGCTGACGTCAACATTGGCACCTGGAACCTGGAGCACCTGAGCGTGCGTCCGAACAAAGACTTTCAGGGCATCGCCAAGGTCGCCCAGAAGGTCGATTTTCTCGCGGTTCAGGAATTGATGAGCGAAGATGCGCTTGAGGCGCTGGCCAAAGAGCTGACCCGGCAGACCGGCAAGCACTGGAGTTCCATGGCATCCCATGCCGTGGGCCGCTCTTCCTACAAGGAAATGTATGGGTTCGTCTGGCGGGATGATGCTGTCGCCTACGAAGACGGGGCCGTGAGCTACCTGGACCGCAGCGACACCTTTGAACGCGAGCCCTACTCCGCACAGTTCCGCTCGCTCAAGGACGGCAAGACTTTTGTCGTGGCCACCGTGCACATCCTGTACGGCAAGAACCAGGCAGACCGGGCTTCGGAAATCGTCGCGCTGTCCAATTACTGGACCTGGCTGCAGGAAACCTACGCCGGCAACAACCAGATCATGTTGATGGGCGACTTCAACACCCCGCCCAACTCGCCCGCGTGGGACAAGCTCGACACCAGCGCCAGGCCGCTGGTGCTTGACGGCGCCAGCACGCTGTCAACCAAGGACGGCAAATTCGCCAACCTCTATGACAACATCTTCATCAGCAAGCAATCGGCGATCCGGGTCAACAAGGTCGAAGTGTTCGATTACCCGAAATTCCTGGGGCTGACACATGCCAAAGGCCGTGACAGCGTGTCCGACCACGCGCCGATTTTCCTCAGTGCCAATTTAAGCGGTGGCAATGGCGCGGCCAGCGCGTCCGCGGTAACGGCCCAAGCCCGGCCCACCGCGCGCAATCCGATGAAGCCCGCGGCAAGTGTCGGCGGCACACCGGCCAACCTGGCGCTCGCCATACGCGGGAACAAAAAGACCATGATTTACCATCGTCCGGACTGCCCTTCTTATAACGCGATCGCCGAGAAAAACCGCGTTGAGTTCAACAGCCCGGCGGCGGCCGAAGCGCAGCATTACCACTTGGCGGGCAATTGCCGCTGATCCGCTGCGGCGCACGCTGATCCCCACTCAACGCGCCTGCCACACAGTGGCAGGTGCGGAGGGGCTGGTTAAAGCCGAATGACCTCCGGGGTCACTTACGCGCCAGATCGTGCTGGATGCAGCCCTCGTAGTAGGTCTGCTTCACAGCGGCGGGCTTCAGCTTGGATGGGCTCTTGTAGGTCTGCTCGGTGATTCCCAGCGCCATCTTGCTCATCCACGGTTTGGCGAACCTACGGCTCTGCAGTTTTTTGCGCGCGCTGTAAAGGGTGGTGCCAGAGAGCTTGGATTGCTGCGCCGCCCCCGCGACCCCTGCTCCCCATTTGCAGACCTGCAGGTCATTCTTGCTGAGGTCCTTGGCGTGCGCGGTAACGGACACCGCTGCCAGAAAAGCCGCCACCACGGCCAAGCCCACACTGCGCATACACGTTCATCCCGGAATCAATTGATAAAAAAGGATTTTTCCAGAAAAGGCAGCCGCCGCGGGCCATCAATTTGCCTTTTTCGCGCAAAACTTTTCCGCCCCCTTCAACGGTCCCCTTCCTGGGCTGGTTCGATCCGCAGCTCCCCCTCGAAAACCTCATCGTGTTGCATTCAATGCGTCTGGATGCATAGTGAATATCCATATCGATATGGCACATGGCCGCCTATCGGCGAGGGATATTAAACGCTCATGAAGGTGTGCAATTCTGCGTCGGTCGGTCGCCTCGCAAGCCGATTGCGGATGGCCAGTCTCAGGTGGAGATGCATTACGATCCGAGGCCCATTGAGAGTTGATCAGCCTGTATCGATCTCGAAATGAAGTGACAGCACTGTCGATGCAGTCGACATGCAGGCTGTCTGGCGCATGAAGGAAGCCCTCATTCACCCGGCGTCACCGTACGCCCATACAGGCCAAGACAATGAATGACTATAAGGATTTTGAAATTCATTACCGGTTTCAAGGTGAGCCGCGGCACTTCAATCATCAGGGCAACCATCTATGCGAGAGTGACGCGCTCCATTTTGCGACCTTGCACGCAGGGGTAGGCGGGGTCGAGGGCCACATTTGCGCCGGTCCCGTGAAACGCGCGCTTTTGTACGCTGAAGGGCTGGGCGTCACGCAGGTGCAATGGAAACGCACCTGATCGAGGAAAACTGCAAACGAACCTGAATTCACGTGGTCGGAATTTACAAGCAGCGCTCATTACACCAGCAAAGCGAGGTAAACATGACCATCGACAACGCATTGAAACAGGAAGTCCTGACCCGGTTGCTGCATGCCCACCCGGCAGGCCTGGGCAAAGAAGTTCTGGACAACTACCGAGGGGAGAACGCAGTCGCCGACACCCTTGAGCAGTTGCAGACGGCGGGCTTGATTCACGACGGTTGCGTCCACCATTCCAGTGCCGGGGATCGGTCTTTGAAGTACCCCATCAAACTCAGTTCTTCCGGTGTCGAGGCAGCCAAGCAGCTGGAGACCGAGCAGTCCAGGGACTAGAGATTCACGCGTGCAATAAAAAAACCGGCCAAGGCCGGTTTTTTCAGGTGATCGATAAAGTGGTGTTCTCCCCTGGCGCTACCTACACCGATCATCCTAAGCCTGTCAGGAAGCAGCACCACAGGGGAACGAGAAAGAGGCTACAAGCTAAGTCGCATTTCCGTCACGCCCGCTATTGTGACTTTATGCGTCCAGCCCCCTCGTCCAGCCGCTTGCCCGGCGCCTGCGCTCAGACTTCAGGGTAGTCGCCGGTGCCGTCCGGCCACGGGGTCAGCAGCTCGAAACCTGTTTCGGTCACCGCCACCATGTGCTCCCACTGGGCCGACAATGACTGGTCGCGGGTGAGCACGGTCCAGCCATCGTCCAGGACGTAGGTGCCCGGTTTGCCGGCATTGATCATCGGCTCAATGGTGAAGACCATGCCGGTCTTGAGTTTGAGCCCCTTGCCCGCCGCGCCGTAATGCAGCACTTGAGGTTCTTCGTGGTACTTACGACCGATACCATGCCCGCAGTATTCGCGCACCACGCTGAAGCCTTCGCGGTACGCCACGTTCTGGATGGCATTGCCGATGTCGCCCAAGGTCGCACCAGGCTTCACTGCATGTATCCCGGCGAGGGTCGCCTCGTACGTGGTTTCGACCAGACGGCGCGCGAGCGGACTCACTTCCCCGACGTAGTACATTCGGCTGGTATCCCCGTACCAGCCGTCCTTGATAACCGCGACATCGATGTTGACGATGTCGCCGTCTTTGAGCACATCTTCCGCCGAAGGAATACCGTGGCAGACGACCGTGTTGGGCGAGATGCAGGTGGTTTTGGTGAACCCGTGGTAGCCGACATTGGCAGGGATTACTTTCAGTTCGTTGACGATGTAGGCGTTGCAGATGTCATCCAGCGCTTCGGTGCTGATGCCCGGCTTGACGTGCTCTGCGATCATCGCCAACACGTCTGCCGCCAGACGCCCCGCCACACGCAGCCCTACCAGGTCGGCTTCGGTCTTGATACTGATGCTCATTGGGACACCGCCCTGGCGGGGGCCAGATCCGGTACGAGATCGCAGGGCTGAAGGCTCAACACGGCGCCGCCTGATGTTTCGGCGCGGATCAGCAGCTGGCAGATCTCGCTGTAATTCAGACCGGGGTGCAGCTCGGCGAGCATGCCCACCCGCATCCAGTGCTCGGCCTGAGCGTTGATCGAGCGACTCAAGGCCGCGCTGGCGCAACGAATGTTCGCGTGCATCTGTTCGGAAATTTTTACCAGTCCCATACCGACCTCTCGAAGAATATACGGATCATATACGTTCCATATATTTTCTCGCAACCGGCCTTCGTAGCTCTGCTACTCGGAGCGCGACTGGGAAAACTCGGTCGCACACTCGGAAAGCGACGTGGCCAACTGCGAAATCGCCTCTCGGTCGTCTTCGCTGAGCGCCCGGTAATGGGTAATGACCGCCCGCTCCGCTTCGTTCAGTGTGTCGGTGGCGATCGGCGTTCGCTCGCCCGACAGCACGTACATGACGTCGATGCCTTTTTTGCCTAGCGCCGCCAGGTAATCAGAACGCGGGATGCGCTCACCGCTCTCGTATTTGCCCTGGGCATTGGCCTCTACCCCACCGATGGAACCAAAATCCTGTTGCGACAGCCCGAGCCGTTTGCGTTCTTCTTTCAGACGTGAGCCGAGATCTTTCATAAACGAGGGTCCTGAAGTTGACTATGTTCAAAGAGCAAGACCCCATTGGTCCGAGGGAGTTGCGCCCTTGGGCTCATTTGGTCAATCTTCCGAATTGACGGCTCAAGGAATTCCCTTCGTGGCCGATAGGTTCTGATGTACCGCTATTCTTTTTGAATGGCAGCCCGATTTTTGTAGTTCGGAGAACCAGACAATGATTTCTTTCTTACTAGGTTGGTTGGCGCTGTCGGCCGTGGGCACACTGATTGCCCTGGCGATGATTCGCACCGGTAAAACGCGTCAGCCAGACGCAGATGACACGATGACTGGTCAAACGCCCGTCCCTGTCCTGGTGCGATTCAAGCCCTGAATCTGTCCCGGCTGTCTTGCCGGGAGCACCCCTCCGACATCACTCTCCCGCGAGCTGACCCTGCTCAGTCACGAAGCCGCTTGCGCTGCCCTTGGCATAACCCGTTGCATAGCCTGCGCTGGATGGCACAAAAGCCAGGTCGGCCTGACTGGCGCTGAACTGGCGAAGTCCCGATGCCAGGGCAAGAAAATCCTCACGCTGCATCTCGTTGCCCCATACGCTGCTGAACGAGGATTCGTTTTTCTGCGCGGTGAAGTCCTGACGGGTGTCGACTTGATTGGTTTGCATGTTCGCTCTCTTCTTCTCGATACTGTTTAAACATACAGTATTTTCAACGCCCCTCGAACGCAAGTCCTGTCGCGACGAATGGTCGTGCGGAAAAGACCCGGTGTTGTGCCCATCAACACACGCCTTCTTGCCCTTACCCAGGTTGAATCCGCAGCCGACCGCTTAAACCCGGGCCAGCGCTTCCAGTCGATCAAGATCAGCAGCGGACAACACAATCCCGTCGTTCAACGAACGCTCACGCTGACGATAACGGCGATCACCCGGCATGCGCTGCTGGCCAACCCCGTGCATCTGCCTGACCAGCTCTTCGCAGCGTTCGGCAAATGCCTGACCGCTGCCCTTGTCCGGATCGATGACGATGATCACCTGACCGGTCCAGGGGGTTTGCGCCCCGGGAGACTTCGACATATCAAACTCGAAGGAGAAATGGCCGCCGGTGAGCGCGGCGGACAGCAACTCCACCATCATCGACAGCGCCGATCCCTTGTAGCCGCCGAATGGCAGCAATGCACCGCCGTCGAGAATGGCCTTCGGGTCTTCGGTCGGCTCACCGTTACGGTCGACCCCCATCCCGGGCTGGAGCATGCGCCCCTCTCTGGCGGCAATCTGCACGTCGCCATGGGCGATGGCGCTGGTGGCCATGTCGAAGACGATGGGCTGGCCACCGGCGCGCGGCGCGGCGAAAGCGATGGGGTTGGTGCCGAACAAGGGCTTTTGCGCATCGTGGGGCACGACGCAGGTCATGCTGTTGACGACGCTCAACGCCACCAACCCTTCCTGGGCGAACGGCTCGACGTCCGGCCACAGCGCGGCGAAGTGGTGGGAATTGCGGATGGCCAGAATGGCGATCCCTGCGGCCCGCGCCTTCTCTATGACAAGGGCCTTGGCCGCCTGCATCGCCGGCTGGGCAAAGCCGCCCATGGCATCGACGCGCACAAACCCTGCGCCCACGTCCTCGACCTTCGGTTCGGCCCGGCCGTCGACCCAACCGGCTGCCAGCGACGACAGATAACCCTTGAGGCGGAAGATGCCGTGGCTGTGGGAGCCATCGCGCTCGGCGGCCGCGCAGTTGGCGGCCAGCACTTGCGCAACTTCGGGCGAGGTGCCGTGGCGCACGAAAATCTGCCGCAGCAGCTCTGTCAGCTCGGCAAAGGAAATCGTCCGGGTGGTCTGGTTGTCGTGGGTTGAAGGCATCTGAAGCTCCGCTGTGATTATTGGAGGTGGAAGCGGAACAGCCCCGCCCGGTTCAGGCAGGCCCGCCGTTGCCCATGACACGCAGCCCGGTGTTAGAGCAAGCGCTTCTGAAAGAACAGCCGCTGGTGCCCGGGCGGGTAGTCATCGAGTTGACCGAACTGCTCATAGCCATGCTTGCGATAGAACTCGGGCGCCTGGAAATCGAAGGTGTCGAGCCATACGCCAACGCAGCCCCGTTCGCGGGCGAGGTCCTCGGCCATCGTCATCAACTGGCTGCCCGTGCGCTTTCCCCGGGCCTGTTCAGGCACCACGAGCAGTTCAATGAACAGCCAGCTGTAGAGGATTCGGCCATGCAGGCCGCCGAGGACAACATTGGTCTGCTCGTCACGGACGAACAAGGCAAACTTTTCGTGCTTGCCGTCGCCGGCCATGGCTGCGTTGTAGTCCCTCAGTGGCTCGAGGATCTGCAGACGTTCTTCTTCGGAGGGGTTGGATTTGAATTCGATCCGGACACTCATGCGTCGCTTCCTGCTGACGGAAATGGGGAACGCAAGGTTGTCGGATATACAGGAGGGAGTAAAGCTGCGAGGAGTTAAAGCAAAAAAGTAGCGACGGGGTGAGTGTGAATGGACGTGGAAGCCCGGGGGCTTCCACACGCGCTCAAGCGCTGGGTCGATCAGTCTTTCTGATCGCGCAGGACGTTGCCGGAGGTGCCGTCGATGCGGAATTCGTACGTCAGGCTGTCAGCCTTGCGGCCTTCGCCTTCCCAGTAGCCTTTGTCGTCGGCTTCGATGCTGTAGATCTCTGTGTAACCTGCCGACTTGGCTTTTTCGATCGCTTTTTCGATGGTGATCCAGCCAGCGCCCGGCTTGTCCGCCAGGGCGAACTGTGCGGTGGTCAGGGCAGCGGTGGCGAGAACGGCAGCGGTAAGTTTCTTGATCATGATTGAACTCCATTTCCCTTTGCGGGCTTTTGAATGCGGTTTTTTGGAGTTACTCACCGAAAAAATAGTTCATTCGGGGTTTTGTAACCGCTTGATGCTGCCGAATGAATACCACCGCTGACACCGGCTGAATGCTGGGCTCACCCAGATCAGCGCTTGACCTTGCGGCGCAGCACGCCGTTCAGCACCACCACGACGACGGCGACGAAGATCGCGATGTATTGAAAGGTCTTTTCGCTGAGCACGCCGGTGTTCTGCAGATGGGAAAGGCCAAGCATGATCGCCAGAACACTCAAGGCGATGATGATCGAATAAATCAGACGCTGTTTGTTGGTCATTGCGGGATTCCTGAAAACCGGTCGAGACGTGGGGCGCAGTACACCTGTGCGGACATGGTACCTGCTCACGTCGATGCTGACACGCCAACGCCTGCGTCGTCGCTGGGCCAGGGCTGCGTCCGGGCTGCGACGAAGCGTCTAGGCCGCTGATGTGCGTCACATTCACGTGGTTTAATACGCGCACTTTTCCGTCGCTCAAGCGTTTCAGGTCTGTAGGACGTATCTGCCCACACAGCAGAACGCTGCCTATGCCCTCTTTCAAACAAGGAGTCCCCAATGCCCCATGAAGGCAGCCTCTTGCAGGCCGCAGTCGTGTTCCTGCTCGCCGCCGTTCTCACGGTTCCTCTGGCCAAACGCCTGCAACTGGGCGCCGTGATTGGCTACCTGATCGCGGGCGTGATCATCGGCCCTTCTTGCCTTGGCCTGATCGGCGACCCGCAAAGCGTCGCGCACATCTCCGAGCTGGGCGTGGTGCTGCTGCTGTTCATCATTGGCCTTGAGTTGTCGCCGCGACGCCTCTGGACCATGCGTAAATCGGTGTTCGGTGTCGGCATGGCGCAGGTACTGTTCACGGGGGTCGTCATTGGCGCGGTCGCGTTGCTGGGCTTCAATCAGCCGCTGAACAGCGCCGTGGTGCTCGGCCTCGGGCTGGCGCTGTCGTCGACCGCTTTCGGCTTGCAAAGCCTGGCTGAACGCAAGGAGCTCAATGCGCCCCATGGACGTCTGGCCTTCGCCATTTTGCTGTTCCAGGACATCGCGGCCATTCCGCTGATCGCGCTGGTGCCGATGCTGGCGGGCGGTTCCCACGAGGCCGGTTCCGGCGATTCCCTGCGTCATGGCCTGCAAGTGCTGGGTGGTATCGCCATTGTCGTGGTCGGCGGTCGTTACCTGCTGCGCCCGGTGTTCCGCATCGTCGCCAAAACCAAACTGCAGGAAGTCTCCACCGCGACCGCGTTGCTGGTGGTCATCGGCACGGCGTGGCTGATGGATCTGGTGGGCGTGTCCATGGCGCTGGGGGCATTTCTGGCCGGGCTGCTGCTGGCCGATTCCGAATACCGCCACGAGCTGGAAGCGCAGATCGAGCCGTTCAAGGGCCTGCTGCTGGGGTTGTTCTTCATCAGTGTCGGCATGGGTGCCAACCTTGGCCTGCTGATCCATTCGCCGCTGACAGTGCTGGGCCTGACGCTGCTGCTGATCGGTTTGAAACTGCCGCTGCTGTTCTTCGTCGGACGGCTGGCAGGCGGGCTGGGCAAACAAAGTGCGTTGCGTCTCGGGCTGGTCCTGGCAGCGGGTGGTGAGTTCGCTTTCGTGGTGTTCAAGATCGGCCGCGATCAGGGCCTGTTCGATGCCGCGCTGTATGACACCCTGGTGCTGACGATCACCCTGTCGATGGCGCTGACGCCGCTGTTGCTGCTGGTCATGTCGCGCTGGCTCAAGCCCAAGCCGGTGGTCAAGGAAGTGCCGGCCGAGTACAAGGAAATCGAATCCGACAACCCGCGGGTGGTAATCGCGGGTGTAGGCCGGATGGGGCAGATCGTTGCGCGTATCCTGCGCGCCCAGAACATCCCGTTCATCGCGCTGGACACGTCGGTGGAAACCATCGAATTCACCCGCAGCTTCGGCAATGTGCCGGTATTCTACGGCGACCCCCTGCGCCCGGAAATCCTCCGCGCGGCCAAGGTGGATCAGGCCGAATATTTCGTCATCGCCACCGACGACCCGGACACCAACATCAAAACCGCCGAGCTGGTGCGCAGGCTGTATCCGCACATGAAGATCATTGCCCGGGCCCGTAACCGTCAGCACGTTCACCGCCTGCTGGATCTGGACGCCGAAGCGGTGCGGGAAACCTTCTATTCAAGCCTGGAGATGACGCGCCGCACGCTGATCGGGCTGGGCCTGAGTGAAGCCCAGGCGGCCGCGCGCATCGATCGATTCAAGCGTCATGACGAACAAGTGCTCAACCGCCAGCACTTGATCTACGACGACGCCGCGAAGGTCATGCAAAGCGCGCTGGAGGCCCGAGCTGAACTGTCCGAGCTGTTTGAGTCCGACCGGATGGATGAAGAAGCGAGTGACGCCCAGCCTGCAGCCAAGGCTAGACAGTAGGTCCTTCGGTTAAACCGAGACCACCTGTAGGAGCGGGGGGGGGGGGGGGGGGGGGGGGGGGGGGGGGGGGGGGGGGGGCGGGGGGGGGGGGTGGGGGGGGGGGGGGGGGGGGGGGGGGGGGGGGGGGGGGGGGGGGGGGGGGGGGGGGGGGGGGGGGGGGGGGGGGGGGGGGGGGGGGGGGGGGGGGGGGGGGGGGGGGGGGG
>NZ_JBTOPV010000012.1:0-323061 GCF_055284355.1 Pseudomonas sp. HP_01
CCGTTCTGGGGGGGGGGGCCCGTGTTTGCGTCGTTGGGCACGCTGTTTCGGGGCCCCCACCTCCGCGGTGGGGGGCAAGCGCGCTCCTACAGGGCTCAGTTCAGGGTGATGCCGGGCGTCAGGCTGGCTGGCAGTGCCAAGGTTTCGGTCTCCAGCGAGGCCACCGGGTACGCGCAATAGTCCGCGGCGTAATAGGCGCTGGCACGATGGTTACCCGAGGCGCCGACACCGCCGAACGGTGCGGTACTCGCCGCGCCGGTCAATTGCTTGTTCCAGTTGACGATGCCCGCGCGGCTCTGCAGCCAGAACTGCTGATAGCGCGCCTGGGAATCCGACAACAACCCTGCTGCCAGCCCGTACTGAGTGGCATTGGCCTCTTCGATCGCGGCGTCGAAATCGGCGTAGCGAATCACCTGCAACAGCGGGCCGAACAATTCCTCATCCTCGCGATCAGCCACGTCGCTGACGTCGATGATGCCTGGAGTCAGCAGCGCCGATTGCGCAGTTGGCTGGGTCATTTCGAGCAAGGCCACTGCGCCGTTGGCCAGCATGACTTCCTGGGCATCGATCAGTGCTTGCGCAGCGGCAAGGGAAATCACCGAGCCCATGAACGGCGCGGGCTGTTGATCAAAGGCGCCGACCTGAATGGTGGAAGTCACCTCAACCAGCCGTGCGAGGAAGGCATCGCCCCACGCTCCTTCCGGCACCAGCAGGCGGCGGGCGCAGGTGCAGCGCTGGCCGGCAGAAATAAAGGCTGACTGAATCACGGTGTAGACCGCGGCATCGACGTCGGCGATCTGATCAACCACCAGCGGGTTATTGCCGCCCATTTCCAGCGCAAGAATCTTGTCCGGGCGACCAGCGAACTGTTGATGCAGGGAATTGCCGGTGCGGCTGGAACCGGTGAAGAACAGCCCATCGATGCCTGAATGGCCGGCCAGCGCGATGCCGGTGTCACGCGCGCCTTGCAGCAGATTGAGCACGCCCGCCGGCAGACCGGCTTCGATCCAGCATTGCACGGTCAGTTCGGCGACTTTGGGTGTCAATTCGCTAGGCTTGAACACCACGGTGTTGCCCGCCAGCAGCGCCGGTACGATGTGGCCGTTAGGCAAGTGACCCGGGAAATTGTAAGGACCGAACACCGCCACCACGCCATGGGGCTTGTGTCGCAGCACAGCGGTGGCGTCACCCAGGGGGCCGCTCTTCTCGCCGGTCCGCTCGCGGTAGCTCTGAATCGAGATCGCGACCTTGTTGGCCATGCTGGTCACTTCAGTCGCCGATTCCCACAGCGGCTTGCCGGTCTCCTCACCGATGCAACGGGCGATCTCATCGGCGCGGCGCTTCAGCGCAGCGGCGAACGCTTCGAGCACGGCAATGCGCTCGTCCAGACTGCGCGTCGCCCAGGCGGGAAACGCCTGACGGGCCGATTTGACCGCCGCGTCGACCTGTTCAGCCGTTGCGCTTTTGCCGGACCAGATCACCTGCTGGCTCACCGGATTCAGGGACTCGAATGCGTCGCCCTGCCCGTCCTGCCAGGCACCGGCAATGTACAAAGTGTTCATCAAATACTCTCCCGGGCAGGCGACAGTTGCACAGCGCGAACTTGATCACCGGCGCTGAGGCGCAAGCGCTTGGCCGTCTGCGGGTCGACCACCAGGGTGCCGGCGGCAAGACGCGCAGGCGCAGCGGTCACGCGGCAGTCTTCGCGCTTGCGGTTGTGAATAAGGAATGGCGTCGCATCGTCACCCGGCGTCCCGACCGCCAGCACCAGCGCCTGGCTGTCACGGACTGCGCGGATCTTGCTGGTTTCGCACTCGATGGCCGGGCCGGCGTCGAAAATGTCGACGTAACCCTGGTAACTGAAGCCTTCGGCCTTGAGCATCGCCAGCGCCGGTTCGGTGCTGACGTGTACGCGGCCGATGACTTCGCGCGCGGCCTCCGAAAGGAAGCAGCTGTACAGCGGAAACTTCGGCATCAGCTCGGCAATAAAAGCGCGGTTACCAACACCGGTGAGGTAGTCGGCCTGACTGAATTCCATTTTGAAGAAGTGTCGGCCCAGGCTTTCCCAGAACGGCGAATGACCCTGCTCGTCGGAGATGCCGCGCATTTCAGCGATGGTCTTGGTGCCGAACAGCTCCGGGAATTCGGCGATGAACAGCATCCGCGCCTTGGACAGCAAGCGGCCGTTGAGGCCGTTGCGGTAGTCGGCGTGGAGGAACAGCGAACACAGCTCGGAGTTGCCGGTGAGGTCGTTGGCCAGAAACAGTGTCGGGATCTCCCGGTAGATATTCAGCTCTTGGGAGGCGCTGACCGTCAGGCCGACTCGGTAGTTGTACCAGGGCTCGCGCAAACCCACTGCGCCGGCTACCGCAGAAATGCCCACGACTTTCTCGTCGTCATCCTCGAGCACGAACAGGTAATCAGCATCGCCCCGCCCGGCATCGCCACGGAAGGTCTTCTCGGCCCAGCCGACCCGGTGCGCCAGACGCTCTTCATTGGCCGGCAATGTGGTCAGACCTGCGCCGGTGCTGCGCGCCAGCTCGATCAGCGCCGGAAGGTCACTGCTGCGTACGGGACGAACGATCATGCTTTCTCCTCAAGCCGGTGATTCTACAATCCCCGGTGAACTCGCTAACCTGCTTTACGGCATCGGCCTGCCACTGCAGCACCGGTCGCCGTCGACTCATCTCGCCAAACGTGACCGGGCTGTCAGACCGCGACGATGCGCACGCTGGCGCCTTCGCCGACGCCCAGCGCTTCGGCCGCAGTCAGACTCAAAGCGACCGGCTTGCCGGGCACCCAGTCCAGCTCCAGCATCACGGCGCGGTAATCCTGCAACTGGCCATTGGAAACCAGATAAGGCCGCCCGCCCTTGACCGCATCACCGGTGCTGACCGTGTCGACCTTGACCGGCACGACGCGGCTCTGGGCGATGGAGCGAATGCCCGACACTCGCGCGTGCAGGGTCGGCCCGCCGTCGAAGATGTCGATGTAATGATCGGTCTCGAAGCCTTCGCGCATCAGGATGTCGAAGGTGATCTGCGCACGCGGATGGACCTGACCCATGGCTTCCTGCGCTTCGTCCGGCAGCAACGGCACATAGATCGGGTAATGGGGCATCAGCTCGGCAAGAAAGGTCCGGCTTTTCAGACCGCACAGGCGCTCGGCTTCGGCATAGTTGATGTCGAAGAAGTTGCGCCCGATGGCGTCCCAGAACGGTGAGTCGCCGTGGTCGTCGCTGTAGCCGACGATCTCGGTGACCACTGAATCGGCGAAGCGCTCCGGATGGCTGGCGACGAACAGCAGGCGGCCGCGAGAGTTGAGTTCCGACCACAGCGTGCCGACCAGTTCGGGCAGCACGTAGAAGCTGGTCAGCAGGCTGTTGCCCGTGAGGTCGTGGCACTGCGAAAGCACGTGAATCTTGTTGTGGATCTTCAGCTCGCGGGAGGCGTGGACGAAGGTTTCGTTGCGAAAGCTGTAGAACGGCTCGGAATAGCCCGCCGAGGCGACGATCCCGGAACAGCCCACCAGACGACCTGCTTCCGTGTCTTCGAGGACAAAGAAGTAGGTCTCTTCACCGTTGAAACTGACTTCCGCCGAGAACGACGCTTCGGACGCGGCAATCTTGTCACCCAGACGTCCAGCATCATCCGGCAGGGACGTGACACCAATCGGGCTGTCTGCCGCGAGTCGTTGAACCTCGCTCAGATCCGCCATTTGCGCGGGGCGCATCACCAGCATGGTGTCACTCCTTGAGAAAAAAATCGGGCCGGTTTAACGGCAATAAAAAAGGTCTGTCTGGCTACAACTCGTAGGAGTGAGCTTGCTCGCGATAGCGGTGGTCCAGCGAAACATCTGCATCTGACACAACGCTATCGCGAGCAAGCTCACTCCTACAGGGAAGGCGTACGCCAATCAGCCAAAGGGTGTGTCCCGGTAGACCGAAGGACTTACGCCCCGGTCAGCTTGGCCACCGCCCGTTCGAAACGGTTCAGGCCTTCCTCGATGTCGGCGTCTTCCACCACCAGACTCGGCGCGAAACGCACCACATCGGGACCGGCCTGAAGCACCATCACGCCTTCCTGCTCGGCGGCGTTGAAGAAGTCTTTGGCCTTGCCTTTCCAGGCCTCGGTCAACACACAACCGATCAGCAGACCCATGCCGCGCACCTGGCTGAACACGCCGTACTGGTGACCGATCTTCTCCAGACGGGCCTTGAACAGTTCATGTTTGGCCTTCACGCCGGCCAGCACTTCCGGCGTGTTGACCACGTCAATGACCGCTTCGCCCACTGCGCACGCCAGCGGGTTGCCGCCGTAGGTGGTGCCGTGAACGCCAACGGCCAGGTGCTTGGCGAGTTTTTCGGTGGTCAGCATGGCCGCCATCGGGAAGCCGCCGCCGATGCTTTTCGCGCTGGAGAGGATGTCCGGCGTCACGCCGTAATGCATGTACGCGAACAGATGACCGCTGCGGCCCATGCCGCTCTGCACTTCGTCGAAGACCAGCAGCGCTTTGTGGTCGTCGCACAATTTGCGCGCGCCTTGCAGGTATTCCAGTTCAGCAGGCAGTACACCGCCCTCGCCCTGGATCGGCTCCAGTACCACCGCGCAGGTCTTGTCCGAGACGGCGGCTTTCAGCGCGTCCAGGTCGTTGAAAGGGACGTGGGTAATGCCGGTGATTTTCGGGCCGAAGCCATCGGAGTACTTCGGCTGACCGCCGACGCTCACGGTGAACAGGGTGCGACCGTGGAAGCTGTTCAGGGCCGCGACGATTTCGTACTTGTCCGGGCCGTAAAGATCGTGGGCTACACGGCGGGCCAGTTTGAACGCGGCTTCGTTGGCTTCGGCGCCGGAGTTACAGAAGAACACGCGGTCGGCGAAAGTGGCATCGACCAGCTTCTTGGCGAGGCGCAACGCTGGTTCGTTGGTGAAGACGTTGGAGACATGCCACAGCTTGTTGGCCTGTTCGGTCAGCGCGCCGACCAGCGCAGGGTGCGCGTGGCCCAGCACGTTGACCGCGATGCCGCCTGAGAAATCAACCAGTTCGCGACCCGACTGGTCCCACACGCGAGAACCCTGACCGCGCACGGGGATAAACGCCGCCGGAGCATAGTTGGGAACCATCACCTGGTCGAAATCGGCACGTTGCACCGGTACTTGCTCAACGGACATCGGAGTCTCCTGAAGAGGGAACGCCTGCCTGGGACAGGCGAGCGATGGAAGGATTGTAAGGACTGATTCGGGCCGGACCTTGCCGCCAAGCGACAACTTCTTATAGCGCCAAACCGGCTTTTTACGGGGTTTTCGGCAATGCGACAAATTGCGTCACAAAGGCGCAGTTTAAACACTGCAGACCTGTAGGAGCGCGCTTGCCCGCGAAAGATTGATCAGGCGATAAAGATGCAGTGGGTGAACCAACGCCTTCGTGGGCAAGCGTGCCTCTACACATGAAGGTCGCAAAGCGGATTCACCCGCGCTCGGCCGGTACCGATGACAATTCGAACGGGCTGCTGCTGCGACGCTGGTTGCGGTCTTCGCGAGGGGTGGCGCCGAAGAAGTTGCGGTAGGCGCTGGAGAAATGCGGCCCCGAAGAGAACCCGCAGGACAGGCCGATCTGAATGATCGACTTGCTGGTCTGCATCAACATCTGCCGGGCCTTGTTCAGGCGCAGTTCGAGGTAGTACTGGCTCGGCACACGATTGAGGTACTGCTTGAAGATGCGCTCCAGCTGACGGCGCGACACGCACACGTGCTGGGCGATTTCGTCGGTGGTCAGCGGTTCTTCGATGTTGGCTTCCATCAACAGCACCGCCTGGGTCAGCTTGGGGTGGCTGGAACCCAGACGGTTCTGCAGCGGAATCCGCTGGCGCTCGCCGCCTTCACGGATGCGCTCCACCACCAGTTCTTCCGACACCGCGCCGGCCAGTTCGGCGCCGTGATCACGGGCCAGCACGGCCAGCAACAGATCCAGCACCGACATCCCGCCGCAAGCGGTCAGGCGATCGCGATCCCAATCGAACAGATGACTGGTGGCGATGACCTTGGGAAAGCGCTCGGCAAAATCGTCCTGCCAGCGCCAGTGCACCGCGGCACGGTAACCGTCGAGCAAGCCCAATTGCGCCAGCGGATAGACGCCCGCCGACAACCCACCGATCACGCAACCGGCGCGGACCAGTTGCTTGAGCGCGCCACCGAGGGCCGAGGACATGGGCGCCGGCGGCTCGTCGGCCAGCAGAAACAGCTTCTGAAACCCTTCCAGACGACCGACCCACGGCTCGCCCGGCAACTGCCAACCGGCGCCGTCAACGGGGGGTTCGGCCTGCAGAAACGACAGTTCGTAAACCACTTCGGGGTGAACGCGCTGAGCTACACGCAGGGCTTCCTCCGCCAGCGCCAGGGTCAAGGCTTTGGTGCCGGGCCAGATGAGAAATCCGATTCGATGGGCAGTCATGGCGTGCAATCCGAAACGTGTCGCTAAAAGGGGTCGCACGCCTGGCATGCGATGGGATTCTGTAACCGTCAGTCAATGGCTGCGGTCTGGATGACGCGCAGCATGAACCGTTCTGAAGCAAAACGCACCGCTCTCACGTGGCGGGCTGGCTACTTCAAACTGCCGGACAGGAACTGCTGCAAACGCTCGGATTTCGGATTGACCAGCACTTCACGGGGGTTGCCGGACTCCTCGACTAGGCCCTTGTGCAGGAAGATCAGCTGGTTCGACACTTCACGGGCGAAGCCCATTTCGTGGGTGACCACCACCATGGTCCGGCCTTCCTGGGCCAGCGCCTGCATGACTTTCAGCACGTCGCCGACCAGCTCGGGGTCCAGGGCGGACGTCGGTTCGTCGAACAGCATGACCTCCGGCTCCACCGCCAGCGCCCGGGCAATCGCCACGCGCTGCTGTTCGCCGCCGGACATATGCCCTGGATAAGCGTCCTTGCGGTGATAGACGCCGACCTTGTTCAGATAATGTTCGGCCTTTTCCAGCGCTTCCTTCTTCGGCACGCCGAGGACGTGCACGGGCGCTTCGATGATGTTTTCCATCGCGGTCATGTGCGACCACAGGTTGAAGTGCTGAAACACCATCGACAGGCGCGAACGCATGCGTTGCAACTGTTTCGGGTCAGCCGCCTTCAAGCCGCCGTTCTTGTTGGAGACCAGCTTGAGTTCTTCGTTGTTGAGCAGGATGCGGCCGGATTTCGGCTGCTCAAGCAAGTTGATGCAGCGCAGGAAGGTACTTTTACCCGAGCCGCTTGAGCCGATGATGCTAATGACATCGCCGGCCCTTGCGGTCAGCGAAACGCCTTTGAGCACTTCGTGACTGCCGTAGCACTTGTGCAGGTCCTGGACTTCCAGTTTGTTCATGATGTCGGTTCTCACAAGTAATCAGTCACTGAGCAGGCGGCCGCTGCGCAACGGTGTGCGGCCGGCCACTTTGGCCATCCAGAAACCCGGCTGGGCGTAACGCAGTTTTTCGATGGCGAACAGCACGCCGGCCGTACCGGCACACACGGTGGTGGCGCGATCAGTCAACGGGTCGATGACTTCGAACAGCGGTTCGCCGGGCTCGACCCACGCTCCCGCCGGACGTAAAAACGTCAGCACGCCGGGATGGGGTGCATAAATCATTTCGGTGCCTTCGAACGGCATGCCTTCGCAGGCTTCATGGCCGGGTTGCGGCCACTCGCCACCGATCAGGCCCTGCTCGGCCAGAAACGCCAGAATGCCTTCAGCGTAAGCCTCGGCTTCAGCCTTGCCGGTGTTGGTCTGGCCGCCCAGTTCCAGGGTGGTCGCCAGGCACGCCAGCGGAATCTGCGCGTCCGGAAACTGCTTGGACAAACGCAACCACGGCAGTGAACAGGCTTCGTCGAACGAACTGCCGCCGGAGTCTTCGGCCAGCAGCGCAACGGTTACGCCGAGATGCGCCGACAACGAACGCCATTGCGGCCAGTGCTGGGGCAAGGCGTACATGTGCAGCGAAGCGTCGGTGTCGCAATGCAGGTCCAGCACCACGTCGGCGTTGCAGGCATGACTGAGCAATACGCGCTGCATGCCGGCCAGTTCGCTGCCGGCAGGTGGCAATTGCTCGAGCACGTCGGCCATGGCCTGACGTATCAGTTTGACGTTGGCATGGGGGTCGTCGCCGAGCTTGCCCGCCAGCGCCAGGGCGACTGGCTCGCTCAACTCGGTGAAGTCACGATTGAAATTCTTGCCGCTGCCGTACTCGAAACGGCCCTGGTGGTTGCCCTGCAGCAACTGGCCCAGCCCGATCGGGTTGGCGACCGGCACCAGCTCGATGACGCCCTTGAGCAGACCCTGTTCTTCCAGCTGGGTCAGACGCTTCTTCAATTCCCAGGCGGTGCGCATGCCCGGCAACTCATCGGCGTGCAGGCTGGCCTGAATGTAGGCCTTGCGCTCGCCGTGGCCGAAACGGAACACGCTCAAAGTGCGCTGGGTGCCGAGGTTGCCCCACGGCAGAGGGTGATCGATGCGCTGCATATCAGTGCTTCCTCGGGGCGAGGTAACTGAGCCAGCGGCGCTCGGCCAGCTTGAACAGTTTCACCAGAATGAACGTCAGGCACAGGTAGAAAACGCCTGCGGTGATGTAGGCCTCGAACGGCAGGTAGAACTGCGCGTTGACCGCGCGCGCTGCACCGGTGATGTCCATCAACGTGACAATGGACGCCAGACTGGTGGTCTGCAGCATCATGATCACTTCGTTGCTGTACTGCGGCAGCGCACGGCGCAGGGCCGAAGGCAACAGGATCCGGCGGTACATCTTGGCTTTGGACATGCCCATCGCCCGCGCCGCTTCTATCTCGCCCGGCGGCGTGGATTTCAGGCTGCCGGCGATGATTTCAGCGGTGTAGGCGCTGGTGTTGATGGCGAAGGCCAGGCAAGCGCAGAAGGTCGCGCTCGACAGCCACGGCCACAGAATGCTTTCGCGCACCGCTTCGAATTGCGCCAGCCCGTAGTAGATCAGGAACAACTGCACCAGCATCGGCGTGCCGCGAATGACGTAGGTGTAGCTCCACGCCAGCAGATTGACCCAGGCGATTTTCGACACGCGCATCAGGCCCAGCGGCAGCGCCGCGAGCAGACCGAAAAACAGCGACAGCGCGAGCAGTTTGAGGGTAATCAGCAAGCCGCCGAAATACAGCGGCAGGCTTTCCCAGACGACGTTGTAATCGAAAATCATAGGTCTGCCACCCTTACGCCGGCCGAGTAACGTTTTTCGATGTAGCGCAGCACCAGCAGCGAGACACTGGTGATGACCAGGTACATGGCCGCGACTGCGAGGAAGAAAGTGAAGGGTTCGCGGGTGGCATCGGCCGCCTGCTTGGCCTTGAACATCATGTCCTGCAGACCGACCACGGAAATCAGCGCGGTGGCCTTGGTCAGTACCAGCCAGTTATTGGTGAACCCGGGGATCGCCAGACGAATCATCTGCGGCACCAGAATGCGGAAGAACACCCGACCACTGCTCATGCCGTAGGCCATGCCCGCCTCGGCCTGCCCTTTGGGGATGGCCATGAACGCGCCGCGGAAGGTCTCCGACAGGTACGCGCCAAAAATGAAACCCAGCGTGCCGATGCCGGCCACCAGCGGGTTCAGGTCGATGTAATCGTCATGACCGAGCAACGGCGCAATGCGGTTGATCAGGTCCTGGCCACCGTAGAAAATCAGCAGAATCAGCACCAGATCGGGAATGCCACGGATCACGGTGGAATACAGATCGCCCAGCCATGCCAGCCAGCGCACCGGCGACAGCCGCAATGCCACGCCGATCAGGCCGAGCACGATCGCCAGCGCCATGGAGCACAGAGCGAGCTGCAAGGTCAGCCATGCACCGTCGAGGATGACGGCTCCGTAACCTTTCAACATGTTGTTTGGCCCTCAAGCGCGGGATAGAAAAATGGCGCAATCAGTCGGTGCGGTGACCGGCTGCTTGCGCCATTGACGGCTTCAAACCACGTTACTTGCCGTAGATGTCGAAGTCGAAGTACTTGTCTTGAATGGCTTTGTATTTGCCGTTGGCACGGATGGCCGCGATGGCAGCGTTGAGCTTGTCCAGGTCAGCCTTGTCGCCTTTGCGCACGGCAATGCCGACGCCGTCGCCGAAGTAGTTGACGTCGGTGAAGGCCGGGCCGACGAACGCGTAGCCTTTGCCAGATTCGGTGTTCAGGAAGCCGTCCTGCAGCAAGGTAGCGTCAGCCACGGTGCCATCGAGACGACCGGCGCCGATGTCCAGGTAGACTTCGTTCTGCGAGCTGTACGGCTTGATTTCAGCACCCAGCGGGGCCAGGACTTCGCGGGCGAAACGCTCGTGGATCGAGCCACGCTGCACGCCGATGTTCTTGCCCTTGAGTTCGGTCAGGCCGTCGCTGACGACGGTGCCCTGCTTCATGACCAGACGGGCCGGGGTGTTGTAGTACTTGTTGGTGAAGTCGACGGACTTCTTGCGGTCTTCGGTGATGGACATCGAGGACAGGATGGCGTCGATCTTGCGCACTTTCAGCGCAGGGATCAGGCCGTCGAATTCCTGCTCGACCCACACGCACTTGACCTTCATCTCTTCGCACAGGGCGTTGCCGATGTCGTAGTCGAAGCCGACGATGCTGCCGTCCGGTGCCTTGGAGGCAAACGGAGGGTATGCCGCTTCGATGCCGATCTTCATGGGCTTTTCATCGGCGAATACGGGCTGTGCCAATACGGTCAGTGCCAGCGCACCCAGCAGCATGAGCTTTTTCATTTCTTGGAACTCCATCGGTATAACGCGACAAATGGCAGTGAGCGAGACGCTCAATGAACAGGAGGAATCAGAAATTGCGACGCGAGGTGCCGGCGGGTCTCTGGACCCGACAAGCCTTCGGCGAGTGGTCGGCATTTTAGCGGCAGGCTGAAAGTCGATATTTCTTCAATGCGACAACTAGTTACAGAAGCGCATGAAATCGTGATCAGGCCAATTGACATCCAAAAAGCTTTATGAAAGTGCCAGAGTTGGCAAACCTATCAACGAAGCAAATAACGCGCCCATTATTGGCAAAGCCTTATGATCCGGCAAGTCCAGCGTGGGAGCAGGTTGATTCGGGGCGATGAAATGCTTTGTTTTCGGGTGGAAAGGCCCCACGGCGGGGCGCCAGGTTACGAGAGCGGATGTGCGGTAACAAATCGATATTTCCCGATTCTCGTGGACGCCTAACGGCTTGAGATCAAGAGCGTCTGCCTGGGGGCAGACTGTTTCGCCTTCGGCGAGTTACTTTTAAAAAGCACTAAAAGTAACCAAAAGTGCCTGCTCCTGGTTTGGCCCTCCTTCGTCGGGTTCCCTCACTTCGACGACGCTCCGTGGGCCCGCGCCGAACGGGCATCCATGCCCTGACGGCGCTCTCGCCGCATCCATTCGGCTCTACCCACTGCGCGTCGTCTGCGTTCGGCCTGCACCCAAGTCGCGATTGGCGGTGTTTGGAATGTTTGTGTACGAAGATCAAAAGCAGATCAAAGGCTTCCCGGCTGAAGCCGGTCTACGGGGTACGCGGTGTGTCAGTTGATCGTTCCCCCGCTCCGCGTGGGAATGCATCCCTTGACGCTCCGCGTCACCTATCCAAGCCTAAATGCGCATCGTCTTCGGGACGCGGAGCGTCCGGGGCTGCGTTACCACGCGGAGCGTGGGAACGATCAGAAAAGGTATCGCATGCGTCCAGTGGGACTGGCCTCGACTGTAGGACCGGCTTCAGCCGGGAAGGCGTCGGTGTGTACACCCATAAATTGATGATTAACGAAATGGCCTCTTCCCGGCTAAAGCCGGTCCCACTAACGGCACCGAGTACACCCTTTGGGACCGGCTTTAGCCGGGAAGCTTTTGCTTTTGCCGTAGATCTGCTTTTTGATCTTCATACGCAGGCAGTCCAGACGACACAAATCGCGACTTTGGTGCAGGCTGAACGCAGGTCTCGCGGAGTGGGCCGAGCCGCAGGGATGCGTCGAGAGCGCCGTCAGGACAGGGATGTCCGTTCGGCGCGGGCCCACGGAGCGGGACCGGAGTGAGGGTATTCCGACGAAGGAGGAACCAAACCAAGAGCAAGCACCCTTGGTTACTTGGGGTGCTTTTCCAAGTAACTCGCCGAAGGCGAAACGTCTGCCCTTAGGCAGACGCTTTTGATCTTACAAAGCACGAAGGTCAGGCCGCAGTCATGGTCTTGTGCGTCTCCACCAGATGCGCCACCACACTCGGGTCAGCCAGCGTCGAGATATCGCCCAGCGCGTCGTACTCCCCCGTGGCGATCTTGCGCAAGATGCGTCGCATGATCTTCCCGGAACGAGTCTTCGGCAGACCCGGCGCCCACTGAATCACATCCGGCGAAGCGATCGGGCCGATCTCCTTGCGTACCCAGTTGCGTAATTCGATGCGCAACGCCTCGTCCGGCACCTCACCGCCATTGAGCGTGACGTAAACATAGATGCCCTGCCCTTTCAGATCGTGAGGCACACCCACGACAGCCGCTTCGGCGACTTTCGGATGCGCCACCATCGCGCTCTCGATCTCGGCGGTGCCCATGCGGTGGCCGGACACGTTGAGCACGTCATCGACGCGACCGGTGATCCAGTAGTAACCGTCTTCGTCGCGACGGGCGCCGTCACCGGTGAAATACATGCCGCGGAAGGTCTTGAAGTAAGTGTCGACGAAACGATCGTGGTCGCCGTACAGGCTGCGGGACTGACCCGGCCACGAGTCGAGAATCACCAGATTGCCTTCTGCCGCGCCTTCGATGAGGTTGCCCAAGTTATCCACAAGGGCCGGGATCACACCGAAGAACGGACGCGTCGCCGAACCCGGCTTCAGCGCGATCGCACCTGGCAGCGGGCTGATCAGAATCCCGCCGGTTTCGGTCTGCCACCATGTGTCCACAATCGGGCAATTCTTGTTGCCGACGGTGTTGTAGTACCAGTTCCAGGCTTCCGGGTTGATCGGCTCGCCGACTGAACCCAACAGACGCAGGCTCGAACCATCAGCACCTTCTACAGCTTTGGTGCCCTCGGCCATCATCGCGCGGATGGCGGTCGGTGCGGTGTAGAGGATATTGACCTTGTGCTTGTCGACGATTTTTGACACGCGGGTGATGTCCGGGTAGTTCGGCACGCCTTCGAATAGCAGCGTGGTCGCGCCATTGGCCAGCGGACCGTAGACGATGTAGCTGTGGCCGGTGACCCAGCCGACGTCGGCGGTGCACCAGTACACTTCGCCCGGACGGTAGTCGAACACGCGTTCGTGGGTCAGGGCGGCGTACAGCAGATAACCCGCCGTAGTGTGCAACACGCCCTTGGGCTTGCCGGTGGAGCCGGAGGTGTAAAGGATGAACAGCGATTCTTCGGCGCCCATTTCTTTCGGCGCGCAGGTGCTCGATGCCACGTCCAGCAGCGAGTGGTACCAGATGTCGCGGTGACGGTTCCACTCGATTTCGCCGCCGGTACGCCTGGCGACGATGACCTTCTGTACGCTCGCCGTTTCCGGGTTGGTCAGCGCACGGTCGACGTTGGCCTTCATCGGTGTTTTCTTGCCGCCACGCAGCCCTTCGTCCGCAGTGATCACCACTTTCGATTTGCAGTCGATGATGCGACCGGCCAGCGCTTCAGGCGAGAAACCGCCAAACACCACCGAGTGAATCGCACCGATGCGCGCGCAGGCCAGCATGGCCACCACGGCTTCGGGGATCATCGGCATATAGATAGTCACGACGTCGCCGCGATGGACATCCTGGCCGCGCAGCGCGTTGGCGAACTTGCAGACTTCTTCGTGCAGTTCACGGTAGGTGATGTTGCGGCTCTCGGAAGGATCGTCGCCTTCCCAGATGATCGCGATCGAATCGCCACGCTCGGCCAGATGGCGGTCGAGGCAGTTGTAGGAAACGTTCAAGGTGCCGTCGGCGAACCACTTGATGTCGACGCGGTGATCGTCGAAGGAGGTCTGTTTGACGGTGGTGAATGGCTTGATCCAGTCAAGGCGCTGAGCTTGTTCGCGCCAGAAGCCATCGGGATTGACCACCGACTGCTGGTACATCGCCTTGTAGGTCGCCTCGTCAGTCAGCGTATTGGCTGCCACTTCAGGGCGGACGGGGTACAGGGAAGCCGCACTCATCTTTCTTACCTCGGTGGAAATGTTGTTGTTTTATGACCCTGTTGTATCCGCCGATGGCTGCAAAGGCCATTCGACGATGGTCTTACCGCCCCCGAGCATAGCGCCGAAAGCAGGTGAAGTGCCCGGCTTCAGGCAAATCTTCATGTCCCGGCTACGACTAAAGAATCCACAGAGCGCGTGCCACCCACTCCACGCAGGGTGATTGTTGCCGTTTTGCTCAACAGACTTTATCAAAATGGTTTCTATATGAATTCAGAACAGGGGCATAGAATCCGTTCCGCCAACACGGCACATGATTGATAAATAACAGCTCCCCACACTGGACTGTCAATCAACTAAACCCACCCGGTCATTATCCGCTTCGCCCAGAGCCCCATAAGGGTCCTGTGAACCCTGCCGACCGCAGTTTCTGCGCCGCAGTGTCAATGAAGCAACTTAGAGGAACTCAGTAATGAAAGCTGCACTGGTTGTAATGGCTCTTTGTGGTTTCAGCGCCATGGCAATGGCAGAAGAATCCGGCGCTAAAGTGGCCGCCCAGCAACAGCGTGTCGAGGAATACACCTACTCCACCAAGCTGGATATCGCGAAAGTCATTTCGGTGGACGACGTGCCGAACGTCTGCCAGGTCGTCCCGCAGCACATGACCTACGAAGACTCCCAGGGCAAACGCCATGTGCTTGAGTATCAGGTCATGGGCAACGGTTGCAGCAACGGCTGATCGAGGTCCCACTGTTCATCGCCTCGCGAACCCTTTCCGCGAGGCGGTGAACGTTATCGTGCCTGCGCATTTTAAATGTTGCTTTCAATAACTATGTAATACCCGGCACCTCTTGAAATAACGAACGTCTCCTGACACCGGTTGCCAGTTATCACTGGGAACAGAACGTTCGACAGTTAATCAGGAAGTGCAATACATGAGTTCCCACCCTTATCACGAAACATCCACATTGATTCACCCGAGACTGCAACGTCTCAAGGCTGAAGATATAGTCCGGGTCAACGAGATTACCGGCCCCCAATCCATCGCGGTATCTTTGGGTGATGTATTCAAAGAATACCTGGCGGCTGATGCGGTCGTTGAGAAGACGCTGCGCGACAGGGATTTCCTCACTCTGATTCATCGCGTGCTCGGCTCCGCCGACGTGGAACGCTATATCAGCGGCATGCTGTACGAAGGCGATGTAAACACTGCCATTGACCCGCACACCCGAGTGGCGTTTTTCCAGACAGTGTGTCGCCTGGCCATTGAGCACGAGCGACCGGGCACACTGGATGCCGCGCTGACCGAGATTCACCAAAGCGCTTGCGCCTACAAAACGTTTTCCCTGGCCGATCGATTGTGGAGGTCGTTGCCGACACTTCGCCGTGTCGGCGCTTTGTGGGCAGCGGCATTCCTGCTGTATGACGACCTGGGCCATGGCGTCCCGGCGCCCGAGACAGTGCCTTTACCCCCACCCCTCGACCTGCACGGTTATCAAGACCTGAACGCAGTGGTCAGTCACCTCTTGGTTGATCAACCTGGGGACTCCCTTTGCATCAAGCTCCTGAAACTGCTGCCCATGGACCTGCTCACCATCAGCAGCGGTCAATTTCGCCCTGCCAGCCTCCGGGAAATCGCGGCGGGCGCCGATATGATCCCGGGCAGAGACGACAGAATGGCATTTTTCCCGGGTGCGATCCTGACCCACCCTGTGGATATTGCGCTCGATGCACTGTTGAACTGCGCGCCGTTTGCCGCCTTGCAGAACCGTCTGGTAGAAGCGCTGGAATGGTACAACCCTGAAGACAAGCACCTGGCGTCGCATTCGATGGCGCGGCAGCTGGCGATCCAGGCGTTGATCGACTGCATTTACCCGATCCATCAAAGGCGCATCGGTTACCTGCTTGATTTCCACCTGTTCGCCGAGGACAACGCCGACTGTTCGCTGTATGACATTCGCATCAATCTGGTCGACAGTCTGCGCAACACCCTGGGATGCCGGAACGCCGACGCGCAGATCATCATGCAATTGCTGGCGACGCGCTTTGCCCCGGAACTGCTGCTGACCGATGCACCCGATGACTTTCGCTACCAACCCGACCTGCGCTGGGCCAATCTTCGCCACGCCATGACACTGGACCGTGCCGCCCCGGGATCACGGACGTTCGCGCAGTGGGAGGCGCTGCCCGCACAGTTCGCGGCTGAGGCCAGGACTGAGGAAGCAAGGCTTCACGTTGCAACGACCCGACTTGACGCCATGATCGTGTGGAATCTGTACGAGAACCACATCGTCGAACAACCCCGTTACTCTGCCGACGACATCGCGCGCATGACCCGATACTTCGAGTCCGCCTGTGAGCGACAGGCACTCAACAATCCTCCCGATCGCCTCAATGATGCGCGACGATTGCTGATAGAAGCGGGCATCGAGCCCGATGCCATGATCAGGGGCTATGCCAACATCACCGAGCTGGAGGCTTACCTGGACAATGGTGCGGCGCATCGGCCTTCACGCCCTCCGGCGAAACCGCTTCCAGACCCCACGCTGCAGTTCCATCAGGCGTTTGATCGCTATTTGATTGAGGCACGACAGACGTACACGCACTTGATGACGCTGTTTCTGGACGAATTGCCGACGCTTCATCGCAACCGTCTGCTAAGCGCCGATATCGTCTGTTACGCGGTGGTATGGCGACATTACGTTGGCCCGATGGTGGGCGGAGTGCCCTCGGTCGGCAGCAGCCCTGCGGATGATTGGGAGGATTGCCGAGGCGGGCACGGCGGCCTGGTGCATGTCGTCCATGAAGGGCAGCACTGGGTGTACGAGCTGTTCCCAGAGCACTTCGGGTTTGAATGCACTGTCGTCGATCCCGGCAGGGTGATGCCGCTTGAAGATCCAAACCTGGCCGCCGAAGCATTGAACCTGTTGATGGCTCCCGACCATGAGCGCTACAACGGCGCCCCCCTGCCCTATGAAAAGTCCATCCTGTCGAAAGCGGTGCCGCTGATCCGTCGTCCCGGCACCGATAACCAGACCCACCTGGTGCAGGGCTTCGTCGACCAGATCTTCCTGCACCACAGCCAGGAATTGCGCGAAGCCTGCAAAGGCACGACCCGGCAGGAAACCTGGAAACGGCAACGCGAGTCGACCTCCGATGCGATGTATGCCTGGAAGCTGATCAAATCGGTGATCCCCATCGTCGGGTGCTTTGACGTCACTACCGGTGGCGACGCCGCCTCCTGCGTTGTCGACGTAGCCGGAGAGATCGGCACGGTCATGACCATCGCCGGACGCACACTCAAACCGCTGATCAAGCTGGGAAACAAACAGCGTGTCTGGTCGCCTCGTCCGCCTTCGCCGACCAGTCCCCGTCAGCAAAACGCGAAGTGGTTTCCCGGACAGGCCGTGGAACGCGCACGTTTCGAGCGCAGGGTGCATGCCGCCGGTGTCACCCTGGTCACTGGCAAGTTCTCCCAGCGCAATGGCATGTTCCAGCGCCTCTCCAACAGTGAAGCAACGCCTGATCCAGCCCTGATGTGGGCGAAGGTGGATAACGTCGACCAGGTCCTGGTACGAAACATCTCTGTCGATCAAACCCCGGACTACCGCTGGTGCAATCCCCGCGATCAAAAACCCTATGGCCCTCGACTCAGCCGCCATCCGGCTGCATGGACGGATGAAACACCGGTGTTTACCACCACCCAGAAGCACTTGCTGCCGGGCCAGTTTCCAGGCGCCGTGCACCTGAACGAAGTAGACGGGCATGGTTATGATCTGTCGGTGGCCGGAGGCCGAAACATCCATGTGGCGCGCCGGGGTCAATCAATGACTGATCTGATCATCGACGACGTCAGCTACCGCTTCGACGCTGACGGGCCATCCGGCATGCTGCGAAAAGTGGAATTGGAGGCACCCGCCGCGAGGCTCGGCCGACTGGATGAAGCGTCCTCTCACTGCGTAATCCGTCGCAGCCCGATGCAAGGGAGCTGTTCCGGCGCTGTGGTTCTGATCTCGACCACGCGCCCGGCAATGGACACGGCGCTTGAGCCACTCACGTTCGGTGAGCAGGCGAGCCATGCGTTCATGACCCGACGGTTCAGACCTGTATTGCGGTTTACGCCGATACGCGGACAAGCCACCCCGCAAAGGACTCACCTGCTGGTGGACGATGGCAAGGTCAGCACCTGGGTCAACGAAACGCTACCGGGACGAGGCGCACCGACTGTACCGATGACGGGGCACGACACACTTTCACCCCTGACCTCGGACGCCGCCGTTCACTTGGGTATCACCCTGCCGCTGCACTACCGGCCAACAGTTCAGGGCAGATTGATGAGGGACCGGATCCTCGGGCTGCCTGATGACCTTGATGACAACTGGCGCGTACGTATTAACCACGAGCTGCCGGTGGTGCAGCTCGATTCGATCTGCAAAACGGTCAACGACCAGCGTGAACTGCGTGCAATCCGGCTGACCCTCGAAGACGGTCAGTACTTGGCCGTTGAAGCCGACACTGGCCAGTTCTACAAAGCCAGGGAGCTGCCGGAGGCCGCGCAATTGACGTTTGCACGCATGACATCGGACGCGGATATCGAGGCGTACCTGACCTCCAGCGAGAGTTACCGCCTGGGCTCGGGGCGACGCACCCTCGGTCAGGACATGGATAACATCGCCCGCATGCTGTTTGAACTGGAGAGCCCCGGGGTCGACATGCAACGCGTCTATCGCCCCTACCGTCCCATCATGGAAAACCATGCCCGCAACATCCTCACGCGGGAAACGGCGCTGGAAAACTTCGTCACGCTGACCAAAAGCAGCATCGCCAACTTCAAACCCCTCGGCGAAGCTGACCCACTGACGCGTCTGCATGTTTCAGGCGTGCTCAATTCATTGTTGCCCGCGTCGGCGTCCAAACATGCCTGGACCCCGGTATCCGCTGCCGACGTTGGCTTGGAGACGACGGGCGAAAATATCCGCAGACACCTGAACACGACCAATCTGGCATTTCTGCTGGCTGAAACGGCGGACAGTAGGCGCCACGTGTATTACGCGCTGGCGGGGGGCAAGCGGGGCAGGAAACTGACGCTGCGTGTTCCCGAAACCGGTGAAGGCAGCTCCATGACGTTCATCGATGCGCGGGAACGCATGAGCAGCCAGCCGCCGAATCCGTCATTCACCAGCTTGCCGGTCCTGCGCACCGCACAAAAACTCAAGATTCGCGAGCATGATCGCTACCTCGACGCCGAACGCCTGATCGCCACGGCGTTCACGCAAGACATGCCGGCGGGAGCAGCCGTGACCAGGATGCATTTCTTCACGCTGATGGACACCTGCAATTCCTGCGGAGGATTCGTCCTGCCACGCCTGAAACTGGACTATCCGCAGGCAGACTTTTCCGTCAGCTACATCCTGCCCTACACCCCGCCAAGCTGATGGCCGAGCGTCAGCAGCGGGGTTGGTCGACAAACGTGAGCGGGCGCGCCGGGGACTCATGAGTCGCCGCTTCTGACGGATGAATACGCGCCTACGGTAGCTCGGGTTTCAGACCAAGACCGTAGTGACGTAGTTTGTTGGCGATTGTGGTGTGGGAAACGCCCAGACGTTTGCCCAGCAAGCGGCTGCTCGGGTGCTCCTCATGGAGCCGCTCGAGCAGCGCTTTTTCGAAGCGTCCGACGATGTCTTCCAGACTCCCGTCCAGCGAAAAACCACCCAAAGGCTGACGCCCGCCGTATTCGGGGAAGCGGATGTGCTGAGCCTTGATCCGCCCGCCCTCGCACAACGAAACCGCCTGAAACAAGACGTTCTCCAACTGCCGGACATTGCCAGGCCAATGGTACTGGCGCAGCCGGTCCAGCACCTCGGGACCGACTTTAGGAAGCGCACAGCCGATTTGCCGGCTGGCCTGATCCAGGAAGTGCTCGACCAGCGGCGCGAGACCGTCCAGACAGTCGCGCAGGGGTGGAATGTGCAGCGATAGCACGTTGAGCCGGTGGTAGAGGTCCTGGCGGAATTCACCCCGGGCGCAGAGTTCGGACAAGTCCACTTGCGTCGCGCAGATGATGCGCACGTCCAGATACACCTCTTCGTCGCTGCCTACCCGTCGAAAGCAGCCTTCTTGCAAATAGCGCAGCAGTTTAGCCTGCAACCGCGTACTCATTTCCGCGACGCCATCGAGAAACAGCGTGCCACCCGAGGTCAGTTCCAGCAGCCCCAACTTGCCTTCGGCGCGCGCACCCTCGAACGCGCCGGGGCCGTAGCCGAACAGCTCGGTCTCGGCCATGGATTCGGAAAACCCTGCGCAGTTGAGCGCCATCATGGGCGACTGGCCGCGCGGGCTGGCCAGGTGACAGGCCCGCGCCAGCAACTCCTTGCCAGTGCCGGTTTCGCCTTCGATCAGCAACGGCGCATCCAGTGGGGCCATGCGCCGGGCCTCCCGAACCACCGCCGCCATGACCTTCGAGCTCTGAAAAATACTGTCGAAACCGCGCAGCTCTTGCTTGCGCACGTTATAGATGTGCTCGCCGACCCGGTCGGCCCGGTGCAGTGTCAGCACGGCACCGGCCATGGCTTCGCTGTCTTCGTGCTCGGATTGCAGGGGTGCGATGTCCGCGAGAAAAATGTCGCCCTTCACTTTCACGCGCATGCCGTTGATGCGCGAGCGGTTGGCCCGCACCAGTTGCGGCAGGTCGAAGTCCTCGGCGTAACGGGACAGCGGGATGCCAGGCACCTCATCGACCCGCACGCCCAGCAACTGCGCCGCAGCGCGGTTCGCCGCCACGATGGAGCCGCCCATGTCGATGGACAGCACCGGGAATTCAAGGGCGCCAAGCAAGGCATTGAGCTCCATATGCCGACGTTCGCTGGGCATCAATCCCACACGCTTGACGCCGAACACCCCGGCGATGGTTTCGAATTTCGGCACCAGCGCCTGGAATTGCAGGTTGATCAGGTTTGGGCAGCGCAGGTAGATGGCGTCGCCATGCTCACCGCCCACTTCGCCACCGGAGACGTTGACGCCGTAGGCCACCAGCAGTTCGAGGATGTCGCGCAGGATGCCGACGCGGTTCTGACAATGGACTTTGATACGCATGGTTGGCTCGTGGACGTGGCATCGATTTCGGGGTGGCCCGAGTTTATCGTCAAGAATACGTTACAGCGCAAGGGCCTTTTGAAGCCATGCGCAGGATGTATTGAGGTTAAGCGCCTTAACCGTCACGATTTCTTTACGAATTGCGATACGCTGCTGCCCGGACTTCACGCTGGCACTGCCTACTGGAGACGCTAAATACGCTATCAATAGCTCCATCGGATTTATCCCCATATCGCTTCGCTCCCTATAAGAACAATCCATCAGGAGAGGCCCATGAGTACGCAGTATGTCGCCCGCGAGCCGGACGCCACGGGATTCATTGATTACACCGACGCCGAGCACAGCATCTGGAACACCCTCATCACCCGCCAGCTCAAAGTGGTCGAAGGCCGTGCGTGCCAGGAGTATCTGGATGGCATCGAGCAGCTCGCGCTGCCCCACGACCGTATTCCGCAGCTCGGTGAGATCAACCGCGTGCTGGGCGCAACCACCGGTTGGCAAGTCGAGCGCGTGCCGGCGCTGATCCCCTTTCAAACCTTCTTCGAGCTCTTGGCGAGCAAGCGATTTCCGGTCGCCACGTTTATTCGCAGTGAAGAAGAACTCGACTACCTGCAAGAGCCCGACATCTTTCACGAGGTTTTCGGACACTGCCCGTTACTGACCAACCCCTGGTTTGCAGAATTTACCCACACCTACGGCAAGCTTGGTCTGGCAGCCAGCAAAGAACAGCGCGTGTACCTTGCACGGCTGTACTGGATGACCATCGAATTCGGCCTGGTCGACACGCCCCAAGGGCGCAAGATCTACGGCGGCGGCATCCTCTCTTCGCCGAAGGAAACCGTTTACAGTGTGTCTTCAACCCCTGAACATCTGCCCTTCGACCCGGTTGAGGCCATGCGCACGCCCTATCGCATCGACATTCTGCAGCCGCTGTATTTCGTGCTGCCGGACCTCAAGCGTTTGTTCGACCTTGCCCATGAAGACATCATGGGCATGGCGCGCACGGCGGGTGAACTGGGCCTGCACGCGCCCAAGTTCCCCTTGAAAACAAAAGCCGCGTAAAACAAAAGCCGCCTGAAACAAAAGCGGCCTGATACATAAGCCGCCCGAACCCGATCAAGGAATCTCCAATGACCGCTCTCAACCAATCCCAGTGCGAAGCCTGCCGCGCCGACGCCCCGCAAGTCAGCGACGCCGAGCTGCCGGACTTGCTCAAGCAGATCCCGGACTGGAACATCGAGGTGCGTGACGGCGTCATGCAGCTGGAAAAAGTCTTTCTGTTCAAGAATTTCAAATTTGCGCTGGCGTTTACCAACGCGGTCGGCGAAATTGCCGAGGCCGAAGGTCACCACCCGGGTCTGCTGACCGAATGGGGCAAAGTGACCGTGACCTGGTGGAGCCATTCCATCAAGGGGCTGCACCGCAACGATTTCATCATGGCCTCCCGCACAGACGAGGTGGCCAAAAGCGCCGAGGGCCGTAAGTAAAATGCATTTCTCACAGATTCAGCGCGTACCGGACGATCCCATCCTGGGCCTGATTCAGGCCTACGCCAAAGACCCGAATCCGAACAAGTTCGACCTGGGCGTGGGCGTCTATAAAGATGCGCAGGGCCTGACCACCATTCCCCGCGCAGTGAAAATCGCCGAGCAACGGCTGGTCGACTCGCAGCCCACCAAGAGTTACATCGGTGGCCATGGCGAACCGCGTTTCGGCACGCTGATCTGTGAACTGGTCATGGGCGCCGATTCCCCGCTGATCGCCAGCAAACGCGTCAGCGCCACCCAGACACCCGGCGGTACCGGCGCGCTGCGATTAAGCGCCGACTTCATCGCCAATTGCCTGCCGGGCAAGGGCATCTGGCTGAGCGATCCGACCTGGCCAATTCACGAAACCATCTACGCCGCGGCGGGCTTGAAGGTCAGTCACTATCCCTACGTGGGCAGCGACAACAAGCTCAACGTGCCTGCCATGCTGGAGACGTTGAAGACCATTCCCGAGGGCGATGTTGTCCTGCTGCATGCGTGCTGCCACAACCCGACCGGGTTTGACCTGTCCCGTGATGACTGGCACGCAGTGCTGGAAATCGTGAAGCAACGCAACCTGCTGCCGCTGATTGACTTCGCGTATCAGGGTTTTGGCGACGGTCTCGATCAGGACGCCTGGGCAGTTCGCCTGTTTGCCAGCCAACTGCCTGAGCTGCTCATCACCAGTTCCTGCTCGAAAAACTTCGGGCTGTACCGCGAGCGCACCGGCGCCTTGCTGGTTTGTGCTGACACCACCGAGAAGCTGATGGATGTGCGCAGTCAGCTTTCCGCGACCGCTCGTAATCTGTGGTCGAACCCGCCGGACCATGGTGCCGCCGTGGTCGCCGAGATCCTGGGCGATCCTGAACTGAAAGCCCTGTGGGCTGAAGAAGTGGAAGAGATGCGCAGCCGCATTGCGCAACTTCGGGTCGGGCTGGTCGAGGCACTGACACCGCTGGGTCTGGGTGAACGTTTCGCCCACATCGGCGTGCAGCGCGGCATGTTTTCCTACACCGGCATGGACGACGATCAGGTAGCGCGTCTGCGTAACGAGCACAGCGTCTACATGGTGGCGGCGGGTCGAGCCAACGTCGCGGGAATCGACGCCATGCGACTGGATGAACTGGCAGCGGCGTTTGCGGCGGTTTGCAAGGACTGAGTCGCTCACCGGCCCGACGCTTTTCAAGGGCCGCGCGCATGTTGTAGGCACCCATCCCCACTACATGACCAGCGGCCCGCATTTAAAAGTCTGATTGTCATTTGTACTGCTGTATCCTCCCTGAGCGTTCTAGGACGCGCTGTTCAATTCAGCCGCAACACACTTGTGAGGAGCGACGATATGCATGAAATCCCGAACTTCCCCTTCCCAAGCCAGAATCAGCAAAGTGCAGCAGCCCGCCAGGAACTCGGTCAGCCGATCGAAATGAAAGCCAGCGGTAAACGCAACGACAGCAGCAAAGCCCAAAGCCCGCGCTGAAGGCCTGTTTAGCCACTGATTTTTCAGCCGCTAAATTTTCAGCCCCTACGGAAGAGCGTCTTCAAGGTGTATTTCCATAAGGGCTGAATCATTTGCGACAGGCTTCACCTCTGCTTGCCCCCTACATCAGCTCCGCCCATCCGCTACTCCCATGAAGTGCCGTGCCTCGATATCATGTGCCCTCGGCCGGACTCGAGCGTCTACGCTTCAACCCGATTGCCCCCTCGCTATTCTTTTCCGTCGTAACCGTGGATCTATGCCCATGCCAGACGCTTCGAGCGCTGCCCCTCAACGTCCTATGGCTGTCACGCTGCAGGTTGTTTCCATTGTCCTTTTCACCTTCATCGGCTACCTGAACATCGGTATCCCGCTGGCCGTATTGCCTGGCTATGTGCACACCGACCTTGGCTTCGGCGCCGTGGCTGCCGGGCTGGTGATCAGCGTGCAATACCTCGCGACACTCCTCAGCCGGCCCTTCGCCGGGCGCTTCATCGACACCCGAGGCCCGAAGAAAGCGGTGATCGTCGGCCTGTTCGGCTGCGGGTTGAGCGGCGTGTTCATGCTCTTCGCCGACTGGCTCGACGCCTGGCCGATGGTCAGCCTGATCAGCTTGTTCGTGGGGCGGCTGGTGCTCGGCAGCGCGGAAAGCCTGGTTGGCTCGGGCTCGATCGGCTGGGGCATCGGCCGCGTCGGCGCTGCCAATACGGCCAAAGTGATTTCATGGAACGGCATCGCCAGCTATGGCGCCTTGGCCATCGGCGCGCCGGTGGGGGTGTTGCTGGTCAATGCGTTGGGCCTGTGGAGCATGGGCGTCAGCATCATGCTGCTGGCGGCGCTGGGGATTTCCCTGGCCTGGAAGAAAACACCGGCACCGCTGGTGCACGGCGAGCGCTTGCCCTTCCTCCACGTGCTCGGTCGTGTACTGCCCCACGGCACCGGACTGGCGCTGGGTTCGATCGGCTTCGGCACCATCGCGACGTTCATCACGCTGTATTACGCCAGCCACACCTGGCCGAATGCAGTGCTGTGCCTGAGCCTGTTCGGCGCCTGTTTCATCGGCGCACGCCTGCTGTTCGGCAACCTGATCAATCGCATCGGCGGCTTCCGCGTGGCGATTGCCTGCCTGTCAGTGGAGACGCTGGGGCTGCTGCTGCTGTGGCTGGCGCCCAACCCGAATCTGGCATTGGCCGGGGCGGCGCTGACTGGATTCGGCTTCTCGCTGGTGTTCCCGGCGCTGGGCGTTGAGGCGGTGAATCTGGTGCCCCCGGCCAGCCGCGGTGCGGCCGTGGGGGCTTATTCTCTGTTCATTGACCTGTCCCTGGGGATTACCGGGCCGGTGGCCGGCGCCGTGGCGGCAGGCTTTGGCTTTGCGTCAATCTTCCTGTTTGCCGCGCTGGCGTCACTGAGCGGCCTGGGGCTGAGCGTGTATCTGTACAAGCATGCGAACGCGATGCGAGAAAAACCGGCTGCGCTGTGACGCGGCATTGACTGCGGTAGAGCCCCCGTCGCGCAGTTATTAATACAATCCCTGCGCGATTATCGCTGCCACAGCTCATCTGTCGGCAGATGCACCTGCGGTGCAGACATGTTTGACGAGAGCCGGCTTGCTGGCGACTTGATTGGGGCAGCGAAATTGCGTTGCCTGATCTGACGCGTTCGCCAGCAAGCCGGCTCCTACAGTGGGTCGGCGTCAAACCCCGAGTCCAAGGTGGATGCAAATCCGTAGGAGCCGGCTTGCTGGCGAATGCGGCGGGTCTGCAACGGTAGTGTGGTTTGAGCCGCCGCATTCGCGGGCAAGCGCGCTCCTACAGTGGGTCGGCGTCTGATTCCATGTTTGGGGTGCATGCAAATCGGAGCCGGCTTGCTGGCGAACGCGGTGGGTCTGCAACGGCAGTGTGGTTTGAGCCGCCGCATTCGCGGGCAAGCGCGCTCCTACAGTGGGTCGGCGTCTGATTCCATGTTTGGTGTGCATGCAAATCGGAGCCGGCTTGCTGGCGAACGCGATGGGTCTGCAACGGCAGTGTTGTTTGAGCCGCCGCATTCGCGGGCAAGCGCGCTCCTACAGTGGGTCGGCGTCTGATTCCATGTTTGGGGTGCATGCAAATCGGAGCCGGCTTGCTGGCGAACGGGGTGGGTCTGCAACGGCAGTGTGGTTTGAGCCGACGCATTCGCGGGCAAGCGCGCTCCTACAGTGGGTCGGCGTCTAATTCCATTTCTGGGATGAATGCAAATCCGTAGGAGCCGGCTTGCTGGCGAGCGCGGTGGGTCTGCGACGGCAGTGTTGTTTGAACCGGCGCATTCGCGGGCAAGCGCGCTCCTACAATGGGTCGGCGTCTGATTCCCTTTCTGGGATGAATGCAAATCCGCAGGCGCCGGCTTGCTGGCGAGCGCGGTGGGTCTGCAACGGTAGTGTGGTTTGAGCCGCCGCATTCGCGGGCAAGCGCGCTCCTACAGTGGGTCGGCGTCTGATTCCATGTTTGGGGTGCATGCAAATCCGTAGGAGCTGGCTTGCTGGCGAACGCGGTGGGTCTGCAACGGCTAGTACCCCCCCACACGATGATCAAAAATCGACCTTGCCCCGCCCTGCCTTGATCGACCCGCGCTTGGTTTTTGATTCCAGCCGGCGGGTCTTCGAGCCGAGGGTCGGCTTGGTCGGCCGGCGCTTCTTCTCGACCTTCCCCGCACTGATGATCAGCTCGCTCAAGCGTTCCAGCGCATCCGCACGGTTCTGTTCCTGCGTCCGGTATTGCTGCGCCTTGATGACCAGCACACCGTCGCTGGTGATGCGGCTGTCACGCAACGCCAGCAGGCGTTCCTTGTAGAACGGCGGCAGCGACGAGGCGTTGATGTCGAAGCGCAGGTGCATGGCGCTGGACACCTTGTTGACGTTCTGACCACCCGCCCCCTGGGCACGGATGGCGGTGAGCTCGACGTCGCTGTCCGGCAGGTGGATGTTGTTGGAGATGATCAGCATGGCAATCTGTGTCCTGGTTCGAAGCCGCCGCGACGTCACCGGCGGCTCTCGCCTTATTTGATGATCGACGTCCGCTGGGCCATAGACTCGCTATTGGCCCGGCGCTTGTTCTTGATCACATAAAACGCCCACATCGCCGCCAGCCAGACCGGGATCGCGTACACCGAAATCCGGATGCCCGGAATCATCAGCATGATCGCCAGAATCAGCACCACAAACGCCAGGCAGACGTAGTTGCCGTACGGGTACCACAGCGCCTTGAACAGCGGCTCCTGGCCGACCCGGTTCAGGTGCTGCCGGAACTTGAGGTGCGAATAGCTGATCATCGCCCAGTTGATCACCAGGGTGGCGACCACCAGCGACATCAGCAGCTCAAGGGCGTTTTGCGGCATCAGGTAGTTGAGCAGCACGGCAATCAGCGTCACCGCCGCCGACACCAGAATAGCCCGCACCGGAACGCCGCGACTGTCGACCCGCGCCAGTGACTGCGGCGCATCCCCCTGCTCGGCCATGCCAAAGAGCATGCGCGCGTTGCAATAGGTGCCGCTGTTGTAGACCGACAAGGCCGCCGTCAGCACAACGAAATTGAGAATGTGAGCCGCCGTCGTGCTGCCCAGCATCGAGAACACATGCACGAACGGGCTGCCGCTGTAGGCATCGCCGGACGCGTTGAGGTCAATCAGCAAGGCATCCCACGGCGTCAGCGACAGCAGCACCACCAGCGAGCCGATGTAGAAAATCAGAATCCGGTAGATGACCTGGTTGATCGCCTTCGGAATGATGGTCCGCGGCTGATCGGCCTCGGCTGCGGTGAAACCGAGCATCTCAAGGCCGCCGAACGAGAACATGATGAACGCCAGCGCCATGACCAGCCCGCTGACACCATGGGGGAAAAACCCGCCCCGATCCCACAGGTTGCTCACCGACGCTTGCGGGCCACCCTCGCCGCTGACCAGCAGATAACTGCCCAGGGCAATCATCCCCAGAATCGCCACGACCTTGATGATCGCGAACCAGAACTCAGCCTCGCCGAAGACTTTCACGTTGGCCAGGTTGATGACGTTGATCATCACGAAGAACACCGCTGCCGACGCCCAGGCCGGGACTTCAGGCCACCAGTACTGAATGTATTTGCCCACGGCGGTCAGTTCGGACATGCCCACCAGAATGTACAGGACCCAGCAGTTCCAGCCCGACAGAAAGCCGGCAAAGCCGCCCCAGTAGTTGTGGGCGAAATGGCTGAACGATCCGGCCACCGGCTCTTCGACGATCATTTCGCCCAGCTGGCGCATGATCATGAAGGCGATGAAGCCGCAGACGGCGTAGCCAAGGATCATCGACGGGCCAGCGGACTTCAGCACCCCTGCCGAGCCCAGGAACAGCCCCGTGCCGATCGCGCCACCGAGGGCGATCAACTGGATGTGACGGTTCTTCAGACCACGCTTCAAGTCACCCGAATGGGACATGTTTTCACTCATTGGCAAACCACCTTGGCGCGCTTGTCTGTGACGGAATCGAACCCGACGCGCTCATGACGCGGCGGAGGGAAACGGAGTGGGTAACCCCGAGGGCTTGGCGTCCATACGCCGGCGGATCACAGAAAAAAACGGGCGCGCATTGTACACCGCTCACATGTCGTTTGGCGGCGAAAGAATTCCCGGCTGAAGCCGGTCCCACAGGATGTGCATGACGCTTCTGTAGGACCGGCTTCAGCCGGGAAGCTGTCGCCACCTCCAGACCCGACACAATTCTGTCGCAAAAATAATTCTCCGAAATCGAAAGCTCCCTAACGTTGTTTTCGCTGCAAGTTTCAATAAGTCCGGCGAAATGCCAGCATTTTCCGGTCGATTTTTACTTTGCAACAGTCTGACTATTGCACTAGTTTTTTAGGTGCTTGCTGGCCACGAAGGTCAGTGTGCTTCCATGACGAGGACCCAGGGCTCAGGCCTTTCGTCCTCGCTGCATTCGGCAAGTACGTCATTCTCAGGAGATTCACCTATGCAAACAGTTGAACTGGCTCTGGAAGAAGAACTGCAATTGGACGATTGGTTTGAAGCACCGACTCATGATGCCGCTGTGGAAATGATGCAGGCTGACGCCGTTGTGCCGTTTGGCACCGCGATGTGGCCGTTCTAAAACAGCTGAAGGGCGAGCGTGGCTAACGCGTTCGCCCTCTTGTTTTAAGCATTCGCAGTGGAGCGCACTATGGATAACAGCAGCGCCATCGAACATTTCCTGTATTACCTGCAACGCCACCCCGCCGTTACCGGCATGACCACTCCCCAAGTACTACTGGCCCCTACACCGGAATACCGCAGCATCGTCGACGGCATTATCGAAAGCTCGACGGCGCGGGATTTCTTCCGGTTCAGCACTCTGCCGCTGGACACGTCCCCTATAAACGAACTGACAGAAGCCATCACCGATTCCGATCTCTTCGTCCTGTTCTACGATTCCTCAACGCTGCCCAATCCTCGCGCGGAAGGACCGCCGTTCATTCGCCAGTTGCAGGAGGTGATGTCGGCGCAGTGGAAGAAGTCTTTGCTGTTCAAGGATTACGGCGACTATTTCTACGACACGTTCAGCGTTGAGCCCGAGCGTATCGCGCAGCTGAATGCTGCACTCATCGACACCATGAACCAGGGCGAAACCCTCAGCTTCAGCGACGCCCACGGCTCCTACTTCGAGGCCCCACTGCGCGAACTGAAGAAGTGGACCAACATCAACGGCGTCGGCAACTACGACCTGGCACCCGGTGAGATCGCCACCCACAGCGAATCCATCAACGGCCATGTAAGGTTCATCGGCACGTTTCTCAGTACCATTCCTTTCGCACGCAAGTACGGAATCATCGAGTCGCCACTGGAATTGTGGATCGAGAATTCCGTTGTGACGCGCATTGCCACTGACATACCGGGGCTGGAGCACGACTTCAACAAATACCTGGACGCGAATCCCTCGAACCGGCGCATCGAAGAACTGGGGATCGGCACCAACGAAGGTGTCAGTCAGCTGTACGCGCGCAACGCAGGTTTCGAAGAGCGCCATTGCGGACTGCATCTGGGCTTGGGCGGCGGTGCCAAGGGCAGCCATCACATGGACCTGATTTTCAACGGCGGATCACTGGCCGTGGACAAGCGCGTGGTGTTTGACGGTAACGCCTACGTCGTCTGACCCGTAATCGCGCACAAAAAAACGCCAGTCTCTCGACTGGCGTTTTTCGTAGTGCAGACCGCTTTCACCGCTTCACAACGTTACTCTGGCTTGCGACGACCAAAGCCTGGACGCTGACCGGAGCCGCTTGGCGGACCGCGACGTTTGCCGGAGGGGGTCTTGTCGTCCACCAGACCGATGCCGGGACGCGAAGGCTTCGGCTTGGCCGGACGCTTGTTCATGTCGCTTGGACGTTCCGCGACCGGCGTGCCGCGACCGTTTTCGCCACGGGCGCCGTCGCCACGTGGATTGCCGCCACGGGCAGTGTCGCCACGGCCACCAATGGCCGGGCGCGGAGTGCGCGCCGGACGGCCGCTTTCCGCAGGCTTGCGCGCCGGGCGCTCGCCGTCAGCCAGACGCGGCTCGCGGGCTGGACGATCCGGGGACACCGCATCCTTGGCTGGACGAACCTGACGCACACGCTCGCCCTTGCCCAACGGACGGGAGGACTGGCGCTGCAAACGCTCCAGTTTGTCCTTGGTCTTGGCATTCATCTGCGGCATCGCGACCGGCGTCAGGCCGACCTCGGCGCTGAGGATGTCGACTTCCTGCTGACTCATTTCGCGCCAGCGACCCATCGGCAGGTCGGAATTGAGGAACACCGGACCGAAACGCACGCGCTTCAGGCGGCTGACCACCAGGCCCTGGGATTCCCACAACCGGCGAACTTCACGGTTGCGGCCTTCCATGACCACGCAGTGGTACCAGTGGTTGAAACCTTCGCCACCCGGCGCCTGCTGAATGTCGGTGAAACGCGCCGGGCCGTCTTCCAGCACCACGCCAGCCTTCAGCCGCGCCAGCATGTCGTCGTCGACTTCGCCACGGACGCGCACGGCGTACTCGCGGTCCATTTCGAACGAGGGGTGCATCAGGCGGTTGGCCAGTTCACCGTCGGTGGTGAACATCAGCAAGCCAGTGGTGTTGATGTCCAGACGACCGATGTTGATCCAGCGGCCTTCTTTCGGGCGCGGCAGGCGATCAAATACGGTCGGACGGCCTTCAGGGTCGTCACGGGTGCAGATTTCACCGTCCGGCTTGTTGTACATGACGACGCGGCGAACGGTTTCGGCGGCTTCTTCGCGGCGGATCACGCGACCGTCGACCGTGATGGCGTCGTGCAGATCGACGCGTTGACCGAGAGTGGCCTGAACGCCGTTAACCTTGATGCGGCCTTCGCCGATCCAGGCTTCAACGTCGCGACGGGAACCGACGCCAATGCGCGCCAGCACCTTCTGCAGTTTTTCGCCTGCTGGGCCGATCTCTTTGTCTTGCTTGTCTTGTTCACTCATCTGGGCACCTCCCGGTGTGTCGAATCAGGGCATGCGCGAGTGGGCATGGCCTGTGGCCCGGCTCTCTGGACGAAAGCGGCTCCGAATCAGAACAATTCTGAGGCGGAACGGGCAGAAAACTGAAATCCCTGGCGCGTGTGGATCGCCAAAAGGTCGCGAATCATACGCGCCTGACGCGCGTTGCGCATCAGAGACTAGATGAAAAAATCAGGCTGACTTCTTTTTCCGCCGACTGGCGCCCTTCAGCTTGATCAACCGCAAGGCCGACTCGGCGAGCACCGAGCGCTTTTCGTCCTTCTCCATCTTCTTCCAGGATTTGATCTCGCGCTTGCTGCGACCACAGCCCAGGCAAATATCATCGTCGAACTTGCAGAGGCTGATGCAGGGATTCTTGGTGCTCATGGGTTCGCCTGAATGAGGAATTGGGCGCTGCGCATCGTCCTGCCACAGCGTTCGTCACCGCGGATCTTCATCGTCCTGCGGCGGTTCTTCCAATTCAGACTCTTTATCGGCCTCATCGAGCAATAAATCGTCGAAGTCTGTTTTCAGGCCCTGCTCCATCGTATCCAGCTCGGCCAGCAGGCTGCGGAAACTGGTTTCATCCCGGGGCGCCTCAGGCTCTGCGTCGGGATCAACTTCCAGGCTGGCGTCGGCCAACGCCTGCAAGTGCGCGGGCACCGGCGCGTCGTCGAATTCCAGCACTGGCTCGCTTTCCATCTCGCGCAGGTCGGCCAGTGGCGGCAGTTCGTCGAGGTTCTTCAGGTTGAAGTGGTCAAGAAAGGCTTTGGTGGTGGCGAACATCGCGGGCTTGCCGGGCACGTCGCGGTAGCCAACGATCCTGATCCATTCACGTTCCATCAGGGTCTTGACGATGTTGCTGTTGACCGCCACGCCGCGCACGTCTTCGATTTCGCCCCGGGTAATCGGCTGGCGATAGGCGATCAGCGCCATGGTTTCCAGAAGAGCCCGTGAATAACGCTGGGGCCGTTCTTCCCACAGGCGCCCGACCCAGGGCGCGAACTTCTCGCGGATCTGCAAGCGATAGCCGGTGGCGACTTCTTTCAGTTCGAAGGCGCGGTTGTCGCAGGACTTGCCCAGCAACGTCAGCGCCTTTTTGAACACCGGCGGTTCGGGCCGTTCGCCCTCTTCGAACAGCTCGTAGAGACGCTCCAGGGACTGTGGTTTTCCGGAGGCGAGCAGAAACGCTTCGAGCAACGGCGCCAGATCGCGGGGTTCATTCAGGTTCATTGATCAGCTCTTGCTCTTTATTCGGCTCGCGCCCGCACATGAATAACGGCGAAGGCTTCGTTTTGCACGAGCTCCACCAGTTGCTCCTTGACCAGTTCCAGCACGGCCATGAACGTCACCACCACGCCCAGCCTTCCCTCTTCTGCCGTGAACAGCTCGGCGAAAGGCACGAAACCCGCGCCTTTCAAGCGCTCCAGCACATCACTCATGCGCTCGCGGGTGGACAGCGCTTCGCGGCTGACCTGGTGACTTTCGAACATGTCGCCACGGCGCAGCACGTCGGCCATCGACATGAGCAGCTCTTCGAGGGCGACGTCCGGCAACAACTTGCGCACCCGGGCTTCGGGCGCCTCAAGCCTTGGAACGACGACATCACGGCCCACACGAGACAGTTGATCGATGTTTTCGGCCGCCGCCTTGAACCGCTCGTACTGCTGCAAGCGACGGATCAGTTCGGCGCGGGGATCACCCTCTTCTTCCTCGGCCATTTCCGAGCGGGGCAGCAGCATGCGCGATTTGATCTCGGCGAGCATGGCCGCCATCACCAGATACTCGGCGGCGAGCTCCAGGCGCACGGTTTTCATCAGCTCGACATAGCCCATGTACTGGCGGGTGATTTCCGCTACGGGGATGTCGAGGATGTTGATGTTCTGTTTGCGAATCAGGTAAAGCAGCAGGTCCAGCGGGCCTTCGAAGGCTTCGAGGAACACTTCCAGCGCATCCGGCGGGATGTACAGGTCGACCGGCATCTGCGTGACGGCCTGACCGTAGACCATGGCAAACGGCAGCTCTTGCTGGGCGTTGGCCTGCGGGTCGATATGAGCGTCGGTCTGAGCCTCCAGGGTTTGCGCCTCGGTCACTCGACTTCGACCCCGAACGGCGTCGGATCGCCGCAACCCACACGCACCACCTGGGGCTCGCCATCGGTCAGGTTGACAACGGTCGAGGCCGAAATGCCGCCCTCGCCTGCGTCGATGATCAGGTCCACCTGATGCTCAAGGATCCCCCGCATTTCGTAGGGATCACTCATCGGAATGGTCTCGCCCGGCATGATCAGGCTGACGCTCATCAGCGGCTCGCCCAGTTCCTGCAAAAGCGCCTGCGCGATGGGATGACCCGGCACGCGCAAACCGATGGTGCGCCGCTTGGGGTGCAGGACCAGACGCGGCACGTCACGGGTGGCGCCGAGTATGAAGGTGTACGGCCCCGGCGTGTGGGCCTTGAGCACGCGAAACGCCGCCGTGTCGACCTTGGCGAACAACCCCAGCTGGGACAGGTCGCTGCACATGAGCGTGAAGTTGTGCTTGTCGTCGAGTTGACGCAGGCGACGGATGCGCTCGACGGCCGTCTTGTCGCCCATCTGGCAACCCAATGCGTAGGACGAATCGGTGGGATAAACCACCAGACCGCCCGCCCGGATGATTTCCACGGCCTGCTTGATCAGGCGCGCTTGCGGGTTTTCCGGGTGGACCTGGAAAAATTGACTCACGGTAATTTCCTGTTCAGACGGCAGTAGGCTGGTCATGTTTGAACCGACACCAAAGGGGCGGCAGGTCTTCGGGCAATGGGCGATAAACGCCGATTTCAGACCATGCGCCTGGGGCATGAAAATCACTGCCGGCACTGACCAGCAGACCGAACTCACGGGCCAGAATCGCCAGACTGCCGACTTGATCGGCAGGCTGCAGGCCGTTGACCACTTCTATTGCATGACCGCCGGCCTGGATGAAGTCGGCGACCAGCTTGCGACGCTTGCTGCGGGTGAAATCGTAATGCGACGGGTGCGCGAGGCTGACCCACGCCCCGGCGGCGCGCAGGGTCGCCACCGTTTGTTCAAGGGTCGGCCAGTGTTGCTTGACGTCGCCCAGCTTGCCAGCGCCGAGCCATTTGCGGAACGCCTCGGCGCGGTCCTTGACGAAACCCTGGTTGACCAGAAAGTCGGCAAAGTGCGGTCGGGCCGGCGCATTTCCGCTGTCGCCCAGTGCCTGCTGCACCGCACGCGCACCTTCGAGCGCACCGGGCATACCTTTCATCGCCAACTTGCGGCTTATTTCTTCGGCCCGCAACCAGCGGCCGGTGTGCAATTGCTCGATCGCCTCACGCAATTGCGGGGCGTCCACATCGAACCCATAGCCCAGCACATGGATGGTGGCACCACCCCAGGTGCAGGACAATTCGATGCCATCAATCAGCTGCATACCCAGCGCAACCGCCGCAGCACGGGCTTCGGGGAGGCCTTCGAGGGTGTCGTGATCGGTCAGCGCGAGGACTTTCACGCCGTGCTCGTGGGCACGTGCGACAAGTACCGCGGGCGCAAGGGCGCCATCGGAAGCGGTGCTGTGGCAGTGCAGATCGACGTTCATAGGGGCGCTTTCGCAGTCATTGATGTTTGTTATTATGCCGTCACATCCAGCTTCTGGCTCTTACTGTGAAACAATTCATCGACTTCATCCCGCTCATCCTGTTCTTCATCGTTTACAAAATCAGCCCGCAAGCCGTCGATGTCCTTGGCCACAGCTTCATGGTAGGCGGGATTTACAGCGCCACCGCGATGCTGATCGCCAGTTCCCTCGTGGTTTACGGCGTCCTTTATGTCCGTCAGGGCAAACTGGAAAAAAGTCAGTGGCTGACGCTGATTGCCTGTCTGGTCTTCGGTAGCCTGACCCTGGCGTTCCACAGCGAAACCTTCCTGAAGTGGAAAGCTCCGGTCGTGAACTGGGTCTTCGCGCTGATCTTCGCAGGCAGTCACTTCATCGGCGACCGTCTGTTGATTCAACGCATCATGGGTCACGCGCTGACCCTGCCGCAGGCGGTCTGGACCAAGCTGAACATTGCCTGGATCGTGTTCTTCCTGTTCTGCGGCGCAGCCAATCTCTATGTGGCGTTTACCTATCAAGAATTCTGGGTCGACTTCAAAGTGTTCGGCAGCCTGGGCATGACCCTGCTGTTCCTGGTCGGCCAGGGCATCTTCCTGGCTCGCCACATCCATGATGTCGACCCGTCTACCCAGACTTCAAACAAAAAAAGAGAGGACTGACATGCTCTACGCAATCGTGGCAACCGACGTCGCCAACTCGCTGGAAAAACGCCTGGCCGCGCGCCCTGCGCACCTTGAGCGCCTGAACGCAATGAAAGCCGAAGGCCGCATCGTCCTCGCCGGCCCGATGCCTGCGGTAGACAGCATCGACCCGGGCGCCGCAGGGTTTACCGGCAGCCTGATCGTCGCCGAATTCGAGTCACTCAAGGACGCTCAGGCCTGGGCTGAGGCGGATCCCTATGTGGCAGCGGGCGTCTACGCTGACGTGGTCGTCAAACCATTCAAACAAGTCCTGCCCTGATACATCAGTCGAGCGCCCGGCTCCGTACACCGAGCCGGACCGCCTTCAACCCGCTTTCCAAAGCTCACCCTTCGCACTGCCCTGCCGATAAGTTGCTAGAACCAAAGGCTTTGACTGCGGCTCAAAGAGGCACGGGCGGTCATGCCCTTGCGGGTGTGATCGAACAACAATGGTTTGTCGCAGGGGGCGCTCAGCAAGGGTGGCCCTCCAGTGCGGTATCTTTGCCAGCGGCTGGCGTAGACGTCGTCGGCAATGGCTAAATTGAGTGAGTCATGAGCGAGCTGTTACTTATTGATGATGACCAGGAGCTGTGTGAGCTCCTGAGCAGTTGGTTGAGTCAGGAAGGGTTTGCCGTGCGCGCCTGCCACGATGGCCAGAGTGCGCGCAAGGCGCTCGCCGAGTCCGCCCCCGCTGCGGTGGTGCTGGATGTGATGCTGCCCGACGGCAGCGGTCTGGAACTGCTCAAACAATTGCGCACCGATCACCCCGACCTTCCCGTGCTGATGCTGTCCGCTCGTGGCGAACCGCTGGACCGTATCCTGGGTCTGGAGCTGGGCGCTGACGATTACCTGGCCAAGCCATGCGATCCCCGTGAACTGACAGCGCGTCTGCGCGCGGTGCTGCGGCGCAGCCATCCGACGGCGGTGTCGTCGCAGATCGAGCTGGGCGACCTGTGCTTCAGTCCCGCACGGGGTGTGGTCACGATTGACGAGCAGGAATTCACCCTGACCGTTTCCGAAGCGCGCCTGCTTGAAGCCTTGCTCGGCCAGCCCGGCGAACCGCTGGAGAAGCAGGAGCTGGCGCAACTGGCCCTGGGCCGCAAGCTGACCCTGTACGACCGAAGCCTCGATATGCACGTCAGCAACCTGCGCAAAAAGATCGGCCCCCACGCCGACGGCCGCCCGCGCATCGTTGCCCTGCGCAGCCGTGGGTATTATTACAGCCTCTGACGACGGAGTTGGGAGCGGCAAGTTTCAAGCTGCAAGCTGCAAGCTGCAAGCTGCAAGCAACAGCGACAGCACAAGCAACAGCATCGGCAGCGACGCCGGACTGCTTTTGGCTTGAGGCTTGTGGCTTGCCGCTTACAGCTGGGCGCGCACTCGGTAGCAGGCACACTACGTCAACACGCCAGCGCGCCCCCTTTACCCAAGCTTTACCGACCCCTGACCTCGCTTGACCTTGATCTCCCTAAACTGGCCTCAACCGGCACAGAGCCGAAATCGAGACAAGGAGATTCACCATGCGCAAGACTTTGATGGCTTTGATGTTCGCCGCAGCCCTGCCTACCGTTGCAATGGCCATGCCTCCAGAAGGCGGCCCGATGGGTGGCCCTGGCGGCCCAGGCGGCCCAGGCGTCGATGGCCCGGGCATGCATCATCGCCACGGCCCGATGGAGAGACTCAACCTGACCCCGGAACAGCGTCTGCAAGTTGACCAGATGATGGGCGAACAGTGGCGCGGCCGCTCCGAGATCACCCACAAGTACCTGGCCAAGCTGTCGCCAGCCGATCAGAAGGCGATGATGGATGAACAGGAAGCTGCCCGGGCCAAAACCCAGTCCGGCATCCGCGCCCTGCTGACGCCTGAGCAACAGAAGACGTTCGACCAGATCCAGAAGGATGAAGCCCAGCGTCGTGCGGATCGCGCCGAGTTCGAAGCCTGGAAAGCGCAGAAAGCGCAAAAAACCCAGTAACCGGCTGCTGGCGCGGCATTACACTTCCCCCAACCCGACACGCTCCCCGGCGTGTCGGGTTTTCTATTTGACGAACCGGGTCGAGGGCAGCACGTGCGTTCATTGTTCTGGAGAATCCTGGCCAGCTTCTGGCTGGCGATCGCGTTAGTGGCGGGTCTGTCGATTCTGATGGGGCATGTGCTCAATCAGGACGCCTGGATTCTCAGCCGTCATCCCGGCCTGCACAATTTGCCGCAGAAGTGGGTGGAGCTGTACGAAGGCAAAGGCGAGAAATCTGCCCAGGACTATCTGCAAGACCTCAAGCGCAAATACCACATTGACGTTCAGGTGCTGAACGACAGCGGCGAAGCAGTGATTCCCGGCACCTTCCCGCCCCGCGCGGCGGCCTTTGAAGAGCGGCAGAATGACGACACGCGCCCACTGCCCTGGCGGCGCCTGACCACCGAATACACCAGTGATAAAACCGGGGAAACCTACCTGCTGATTTACCGGATTCCCCATCCGGAGCTGGACGCCTGGCACCGGGACAGTCTGGTCTGGCCGCTGAGTGCGCTGGGTATCGCGCTGGTGGTCCTGACGTTGTTCAGCCTGATGGTGACGCTGTCGATCACCCGCCCGTTGAGCCGTTTGCGGGGTGCGGTGCATGACCTCGGCCAGACCACTTACCAGCAGAACAGCCTGGCGCAGCTGGCCAACCGCCGCGATGAATTCGGCGTGCTGGCGAACGACTTCAACCGCATGGGTGCCCGCCTGCAAAGCCAGATCAGCAGCCAGCGCCAGCTGCTTCGCGACGTTTCCCATGAACTGCGCTCTCCCCTGGCCCGGCTGCGAATTGCCCTGGCCCTGGCCGAACGCGCCGAACCGGTCGAGCGCGACAAGCTGTGGCCGCGCCTGACCCGGGAGTGCGACCGGCTGGAAGAGTTGATCAGTGAGATTCTGGCCCTGGCACGACTGGACGCCGACATGGGCAGCGCCTCGGCGGTGGATTTGCCAGGGCTGTTGCACCATTTGCAGGCCGAAACCGAGATGGGCAGCGGCGAGCAGACGGTTTCGGTGTCGGTGCAGCCAGGCGTGCAGTTGCAGGGCTGGCCGAACGTGCTGGAACGGGCGCTGGATAATCTGCTGCGCAACGCGCTGCGTTTCAATCCGGCGGGTCAGCCGATCGAGTTGAGCGCAAGCGTCGATGGCGGTGAATTGCGGCTCAGCGTGCGGGACCACGGCCCCGGCGCCAACCCGGAGCATCTGGCGCAGCTGGGCGAGCCGTTCTATCGCGCGCCCAACCAGACTGCGCCCGGTTATGGGTTAGGGCTGGCGATCGCCAAACGCGCCGCCGAAAAGCACGGCGGAACGCTGGTGCTGGGCAATCACCCGGAGGGGGGATTCGTAGCCAGCATCGTGGTGCCCCGCGAGCTGACAGCTTTGCACGGCTGATTCGATGCTACCGGCTTAAGCGATTCTCAGTGGGACCGGCTTCAGCCGGGAAGAGGCCGGTGTAATCGCCCTCCATTTTGCAGTGTGACGCAGTACGCCTTCCCGGCTAAAGCCGGTCCCACTAACTAACCCTCCCACGCACTCACGAACCCGGCAACCTCCGGCTTCGCGGCTTCCCGTGGCGGGTTCAGCGGGGTGCCGAGGTAGAGGAAGCCGACAACTTCTTCTTCGGCTGTCAGACCCAGCCCTTCGGCTACGTGTCGGGAGTAGGACAAGTCTCCCGAGCGCCAGACCGCGCCGATGCCCATTGCGTAGGCGGCCAGCAGGATGCCGTGGGCAGCGCATCCTGCGGTGATCACTTGTTCCTTTTTCGGCACTTTGTAGTGGTCAGTCAACTTGGCTATCACCACGACCACCAACGGCGCGCGAAGGGGTCCGTTACGGGCCTTGTCCAGCGCCTTGGCCTCAACATCGCCGCCTTGGTCGACCAATGCCTGGGCCAACAGTTCGCCCATGCGGTTACGTGCATCGCCTTCGACGGTCAGAAAGCGATAAGGCCGCAAGACGCCGTGGTCAGGTGCGCGCAGGGCTGCACCGAAGAGGATCTCGCGTTGCTCGGCGTCCGGCGCGGGTTCGATCAAGCGGGGCACGGACACGCGATTAAGCAATACGTCGAGCGCTTCCATTAAGTCGTCTCCAGGAAAAATGACGGACCATTGTAGTGCCCTCGGTGCGGTCTTGAACTTCAATAACGATTAACCCGGGCAATTACTTACAACACTGTCGGAAATGCCTCGGTTTACACACACGGGCTCGCGAGTAGAATGGCCGCCCTCTCACTTCCTGATCAGAGCGATTGCATGGCGTTGCCGACCCTCCGCATCATCGGTTTCATTATCGGCATCTTCCTGATTACCCTGGCCATCGCCATGGTCGTGCCGATGATCACCCTGATGATCTTCCACCGCACCGCCGACATGCCGTCGTTTCTGTGGTCGAGCCTGATCACCTTTGTGTCCGGGCTTGCGCTGGTGGGCCAGGGCCGACCTGAACACGTGCACCTGCGCCCGCGGGACATGTACCTGCTGACGGTCAGCAGTTGGGTCATCGTCTGCATCTTCGCGGCGCTGCCGTTTCTGCTCACGCAACACATCAGCTACACCGACTCCTTCTTCGAAAGCATGTCCGGCATCACCGCCACCGGCTCCACCGTTCTCAGCGGCCTGGACACCATGTCCCCGGGCATCCTGATCTGGCGCTCGTTGCTGCACTGGCTTGGCGGCATCGGTTTTATCGGCATGGCGGTGGCGATTCTCCCGCTGTTGCGCATCGGCGGCATGCGCCTGTTCCAGACCGAGTCGTCGGACCGCTCTGAAAAAGTCATGCCGCGTTCGCACATGGTCGCCAAGTTCATTGTGCTCGTTTACCTCGGCATCACCGTGCTGGGCACGCTGGCGTTCTGGTGGGCCGGCATGAGCCTGTTCGACGCCATCAACCACGCGATGTCGGCGATCTCGACAGGCGGTTTCTCCACCTCGGATCAGTCCCTGGCGAAATGGCCGCAACCTGCCGTGCACTGGGTGGCGATCGTGGTGATGATCCTCGGCGCCCTGCCTTTCACCCTGTATGTCGCGACGCTGCGGGGCAATCGCGGGGCGCTGCTAAGGGATCAGCAGGTGCAGGGTTTCCTCGTCCTGCTGCTGGTGATGTGGCTGGTGATGACTGCCTGGTATTGGGCGACGACCGATCTGCCGTGGTATGACGCGTTGCGTCATGTCGCGCTGAACGTGACCTCGGTGGTGACGACCACCGGCTTTGCGCTGGGGGATTACAGCCTGTGGGGCAACTTCGCGCTGATGCTGTTCTTCTATCTGGGGTTCATCGGCGGATGTTCGGGGTCAACGGCTGGCGGCGTGAAGATCTTCCGCTTTCAGGTCGCCTACATCCTGCTGCGCGCCAACCTGCACCAGTTGATTCACCCTCGCGCAGTGATCAAGCAGAAGTACAACGGGCACCGGCTGGACGACGAAATCGTGCGCTCGATTCTGACCTTCTCGTTTTTCTTCACCTTCACCATTTGCCTGATTGCGCTGATGCTGTCGCTGCTGGGGCTGGACTGGATGACAGCGCTAACGGGCGCCGCCAGCACGGTGTCAGGCGTGGGGCCGGGGCTGGGTGAAACCATTGGCCCGGCGGGTAACTTCTCGACGCTGCCGGATGCCGCCAAGTGGATTCTGTCACTGGGCATGCTGCTCGGCCGACTGGAAATCATCACGGTGCTGGTGCTGTGCATCCCGGCGTTCTGGCGGCACTAGAACACTGCGGGCGGGGCAATGTGGTTGGCCGGGCCGTGAGAAATTTCGCGGCGCGCAGCGGGGGCTCGGCTAAGCTCAGCCGAGACCCTGTTCAGAGCACAGCCTTATGGAAACAGTGAAGCGTTTCGAGCGATTTGCAGATTTCTATCCGTACTACCTGCATGAACATCGGGACAGCACGTGCCGCCGTTTGCATTTCATCGGCACGAGTCTGGTCATCCTGATTCTGGCATTCGCCTTGCTCAGCGCTAGCTGGATGCTGTTGTGGATATTGCCGCTGGCGGGTTACACCTTCGCCTGGATCGGCCACTTCTTTTTCGAGAAGAACCGTCCGGCCACGTTCAAGCATCCGTTCTACAGCCTGCTCGGCGATTTCGTCATGTACAAGGACATGCTCAGGGGCAAAGTGCCGTTTTGACCGGCACCCGTTGGCGTCGCTTATGACGCCTTGCTGGCTCGCCATCTGAGCAACAAGCTGCCGGTTCAGACCGTCTCGCCCACTGGCTGTGCTGCTTCAGGGCTTTTGGCTTTGATGTGGGCGTCGGCCAACCGGAACAGCTCGATCGTCCCATCCCAGTGCTCGATCAAGGCCGTGCACGACTCCACCCAGTCGCCGCAGTTGAGGTACTCCACACCGCCCACCTGACGGATTTCGGCGTGGTGAATGTGCCCGCACACCACCCCGTCCAGCCCGCGCTTCACGCACTCATGGGCGATGGCTTCCTCAAAGTCGCTGATGAAACTGACAGCGGTCTTGACCTTGTGCTTCAGGTACGCCGACAGCGACCAATAGCCGTAGCCGTATTTGGCGCGCCAGTGGTTGAGCCAGCGATTGAGGGTCAGGGTGAATTCGTAGGCCGAATCGCCAAGAAAGGCCAGCCAGCGGTGGTAGCGCGTGATGACGTCGAACTGGTCACCGTGGATCACCAGGAGACGACGACCGTCGGCGGTCAGATGCACGGCTTCATCGACCAGCTGGATGTTGCCCAGAATGAGTTTTGAATAGCGGCGCAGGAATTCGTCGTGGTTGCCGGTGACATAGATGACTTCGGTGCCGCGCTTGCTCATGGTCAGCAGGCGGCGGATGACGTTGGTGTGGGCTTGCGGCCAGTACATGCCACCGCGCATCTTCCAGCCATCAATGATGTCGCCGACCAGGTACACCTTGTCGGCATGGTATTGCTTGAGAAATCCGGAGAGGTGTTCGGCCTGGCAGTCGCGGGTGCCCAGGTGCACATCGGAGATCCACAAGGTCCGGACACGTTGTTTACGACTGGGTTTCACGTTCTCGGCAATGCTCATGGACCATCTCCACTTAGGTTTCCCCAAGCGTGGACGTGGTCGGTGATATGAACATGACGGCCGTGTTTAGCTTTGATGACACGACATATCGGCTAACACTTTGCGGAATCCGCAGCCGATGCGCGTTCAGGTGTCCAGGCCGACGTGACGATCGTTGTGCCCCAGGTCCCGGGCCGGATCGATCTGGTCGCGGACCCGCTGCTTGAGAATCTTGGCCTCGGGAAAACCGCCGTCGGCCTTGCGCTCCCAGATCTGCACACCATCGCAGGTGATGCGGAACACGCCGCCGGTGCCAGGGATCAACGACACCTTGCCGAGATCATCGGTGAAGGTGCTCAACAATTCCTGAGCCAGCCAGGCGGCGCGCAACAGCCATTGGCACTGTGTGCAGTAGGTGATGGTGATTTCAGGCTTGGCAGACATCGGTCAGCCCAACCCTGCCAGCAAATCACGGGCGGTTTGCTGCGGGCCGTCGTCGGAGCCGTCGATCACTTCCTGCAACAGCCGACGGGCCTCGTCGACATTGCCTTCATCGATCAGCACCTGCGCCTCATTGATCTTGCTCAGCGGCTCTTCGTCCAGACTCAGCAGATCGAATCCGCCCTCCTCGATCATGAAACTGTCGAGAAAAGCGTCGTCCAGCAAATCGTTGTTGCTCTGCACGACGGCTGCCGGACCCGGCTCGAACTGCACGTCCATTTCCGGCGGCGTTTCCTCTTCGGCGAAATCGCTGAGGAACTGCTCTTCCGGCATCTCGAAAACCTCAGGCAGTTGCGTGAGGTCGGACGAGAAGGAGGTGTCCAGTTCAGGTTCAACTTCAGGTGCGGGCGCAGGCTTGCGGGGAGCAGGTGTGCTGTCGAACGGATCGACCAGATCCCAGTCGGCGTCCATGGAGAGGTCGTCGAGGTTGAGCTGGAAATCGTCGGCAGGGTCAACCGGGTTCAGCGATGCGGCCGCATTTTCGTCCAACTGAGCGGAGTCCGTCAGGCTGAGGTCTGGCGAGTCGTCTGATGTTTGACTGGCCGAGACTGTTTGGCTGGCCAGCACCGCAGCAGCGCCAAGGGCCGCGGCCGGGACTGGGGTCGAGGTCATGGCAGGCGACGCGACTGGCGCGGCAGGCGCAACGGGCTCCGGCTTCAGTTTCGGGTAACGATCACGGATGTCCTGCAGCTTCTGCGCGTCGATACCCTGGCTCAGCAGGACTCTTTCTTCCTCGTCGTACGCTGGCGCGTCACCCTGCTCGCCGAGCAGTTCAAGGATGCGCAGGCGAACATCGGTGCGCTCAGGTTGTTTGTCCAAAGCATCGCGCAGAATGGCCAGCGCTTCAGCGAAGCGGCCGTAGGCGATGTAAATGCTCGCACCATCCAGCGCGTCGGTAGCGGCACCGGCCAGGCGTTGGCCGGCAGGCGCTGACGAGGCCGGACGCGCAGCGGTAACGGCCGGCACTTCGAAGACTGGCGTGACCGTAGCAGCAGACCTGACCACCGGCTCTACCGGCACAGGCTCGAGGGCCTGCTGATTTTTGATCCGGTTGCGACGCACCGACCAGGCCAGCGCGAGGAGCAGCAGTATCACCAACAGCGCTGCCAGGACCGACGTCCAGGGGAAGTCATCCTCGGCGGCAACCGGAACCGGCGTCGGCGCTTGTACAGGAGTGGCTACTGGAGCGGGTGCAGCTGGTGTGACAGCTGGCGTCGTCGCCACCGTCGAGGCCGCGGGAGCAACTGGCGCAGACGCAGGCTTGGCCGACTGCGCCTTGAGTTCGGCAAGTTGGGTCTGCAGTTCGATGATCTGCCTGTCCTTGTCGGCCTCTTCGACGGTGGAGGTCTGAACCTGCTGCTTGAGGTCGTCCAGCGTCTTGTTCAACTGCTGGTTTTCCAGCGCCGCCGCCGACAACTGATCGCTGGCCTTCTGGTTCGCTGTGGTAGACGTCGGGGTGGAGGCCGCAGCCGAGTTGCTGCTGCCTGCAACAGCAGACGCACTGGCGGTCTTCGGTTCAACGGCATTGTCCGGCAGCAACAGGCTCTGCCCGACCTTCAACTGGCTGCGCTCACCATTGGGAAACGCCTGCGGATTGAGCGCTACCACGCCTTTTATCAACTCGGCAGAAGAGCCCTTGCTGCCTGGCGCCTGTACCTGACGGGCAATACCCGCCAGGGTGTCGCCGGACACAACCGTGTAATGCTTGCCCTGTCGAGCCTGGGGCGGCGCGACCGGCAGACGCGAGTCATCATTCTTCGCGCTGGCGGCCGGCGATTGAGTGCGGCTGCGCGTCGCGGCAAGCCCTGTTGGCGATGTCGGCGGATCAAGCAGTACGGTGTATTCATGCAGCTGGTCGCCGTTCGGCCGCACCAGCCTGACAAGGAAATTCAGATACGGCTCGGTGACCGCCTTGTGCGATTCGATGTGAATCACACTGCGGTTGCCACGGATCACTGGAGTAAAACGCAGATCGTTGAGAAAAAAGACGCGCTCTACGCCAGCCTTGGCAAAGGCCTCGGGCGGTGCGAGCCCGACGACGATTTCTTCGGGACTCATTCCACCCGCTTCAATCAATTCGACATCGGCGTTGAACGGTTGCCCGAGGGCAGAATGCAGGCTGATTTCGCCCAGACCCAGCGCAGCCGCTACGGAGCTGTGCAGCAACGCGGCCGAGGCCAGCCCGATGGCGAGCAAACCCGAACGAAGACCTGACTGAACACGAAGGGGCGCACCCCCTCCGCGACGACTACCGGCCTGAAAACTCTTCAGCATGCGAACCCTTTTGAAGACGAGGCAGGCGTCCCTGCACATTCGGTACGCCCGGACACGTCATCCGGGCAGTATCAGTATGGGTGCAAATAGAACAGGATGTTTCGCCCGCATCAATGTATTTGTCGCAGGCGTTCGCGTGGTTTTCAGGATTTTTCAAGATTGGCGAGGATTTTCGAATGAACGCGCATGCACAGGTGCAGTTCTTCCTCATTGATACCGGCAAAAAGCTCATGGCGCAGGGCGGTGGCGATGGTTTCGATTTTCTCGATCAACGGGCGCGCGGTGTCGCAGAGGACGATCTTTTTCGCCCGACGGTCTTCGAGCACCGCCTGCCGTAGCACCAACCCCTGATTTTCCAGACTGTCCAGCAGCCGGGCCAGGGTCGGGCCTTCAACCCCCACGCTCTGGGCCAGCTCACGCTGGGTCGGCGGCGTTTTGAAACGGGCCAGATGCAGTAAAACCAGCCAGCGCGCCTGGGACAATCCCAGATCAGCAAGCCGGCGATCCAGTTCCGCACGCCAACCCCGGGACATATGGGCCAACTGCATGCCAAAGCGGTGTTCTTCGGTTAACGGCATAGGTAACTCGATGGTTAAAGGCAATTCCTAATTAATAGGCAGCTAACCATGGAGCCCGGCATGAGGCAAGCGCCTGGGCGTGGTGATTCGTCGCAGAGACTCAGGCGTGCCGGGATGCGGCGGGTACGCCTTGGAATTGCCTGCAACTGTGCAGCCGGGCGTGATGGCCGCGGCTTAAACCTCAAACTCCGACTGCAACGCCGCGCGCACGCAATACAGCACGCCTTCGGGAACGCGCCCGGTGAACAGTTCGGCGATGGCGGCGACAGGGGGCAGCTCGCCCTCACCGTCGAGAAATGCATCCTGAATCTCGGTCATCAGATCCTCGGGCAGGTCCAGGGCCTGATCCAGAGAAAGCTGCTGTTTGCCAATCGCTTCGGCAAGCATCGTGTAGACGTTTTTCTCCGAGCATTGCAGCTGCCCGGCGATTTGCATCGGGGTCATGCCGGCGCGGGCAAGGCTGATGAGTTCGTGCCGTACATCGGTGACCACTCGTGGCGCCGGCCCAGCGCCGCCGAGCACTTCGAGGAACGCCTCGCCATAACGCTCCAGCTTGCGAGCGCCGACACCGCTGACCCGGCCCATTTCGGCCATGGTGCCGGGCTGGCTGCGGAGCATTTCCAGCAAGGTCGAATCGGGAAAGATGACGTAAGGCGGCACGCCATGCTCTTCCGCCAGCTTGCGCCGCAATGTGCGCAGCGCCTCCCACTGTTCACGCTCTTCGCCGCGCACCAGTTGGCTCGCCGGGCTGCCGGAAGCTTTCGCGGTGGTCTGGGGTTTCAGGTCACGGCGCAGCTGCAAGGTGACTTCGCCACGCAACAGCGGCCGGCAGGTGTCACTCAGGCGCAAGCCGCCGTAGCCTTCCAGGTCAATGTCAGCCAGACCGCGCGCCACCAGCTGTCGGAACAATGAACGCCATTCACCTTCGCTGCGGCTCTTGCCGACACCGAACACCGCCAGCTTCTGATGACCGAAGCTCTGAACCTTGTCGTTTTCCTTGCCCAGCAAAACATCGACCAGATGGCCCACGCCGTAGCGCTGGCCGGTCCGATAGATCGCTGAAAGCGCCTGTCTCGCGGGTTCGGTTGCGTCCCAGGTCTGCACGCCGTCGACGCAGTTGTCACAATGCCCACACGGGTTGGGCATGATTTCATCGAAGTAGGCGAGCAGCGACTGACGCCGGCAGCGGGTTTCTTCACACAGCGCCAGCATGGCGTCGAGCTTGTGCTGCTCGACGCGCTTGTGGCGCTCGTCGCCTTCGGAGTTCTGCAGCATCTGCTTGAGCATCAGCACGTCCTGCAGACCGTACGCCATCCACGCATCGGCAGGCAGACCGTCGCGCCCTGCCCGGCCAGTCTCCTGGTAATAGGCTTCCAGGGATTTGGGCAGATCCATGTGCGCAACGAAGCGCACGTTGGGTTTGTCGATGCCCATGCCGAACGCGATCGTGGCGACCATGATCAGCCCTTCCTCATTAAGGAAGCGCCGTTGGTTGCCAGAGCGGGTTTCGATGGGCAAGCCGGCGTGATACGGCAGCGCCGGGTAGCCGTTGTCGCTGAGGAACGCTGCGGTCTCTTCGACCTTTTTGCGCGACAGGCAATAAACGATGCCGGCGTCACTGCGCCGCTCGGACAGGAACGCCAGCAACTGCTTGCGCGGCTGTTCCTTGGGCACGATGCGGTAAAAAATATTGGGCCGGTCGAAGCTCGACAAAAAGCGCTCGGCGTTCTGCAGGTGCAGACGCTCGACGATCTCTTCGCGGGTGCGCTTGTCGGCCGTCGCGGTCAGGGCGATGCGCGGTACGTCCGGAAACAGCTCGGCGAGTTGCCCCAGTTGCAGGTATTCAGGACGGAAATCATGACCCCATTGCGACACGCAGTGGGCTTCATCGATGGCGAACAGGGCGATCTTGAGGTTCTGCAAAAACGACAGCATGCGCGGCTGAACCAGACGCTCCGGGGCCAGGTACAGCATCTTGATTTCGCCCAGACGAATGCGGTTGGCGAGGTCCCGCTGCTGCTCGGCGCTGAGCGTGGAGTTCAGCGCGGCAGCTGAAACACCGAGTTCTTCCAGCGTTGCTACCTGATCGTCCATCAACGCGATGAGCGGCGAGACCACGACCGCGAGGCCGTCGCGCAAGAGGCCCGGCACCTGGAAACACAGGGATTTGCCACCGCCGGTGGGCATCAGCACCAATGCATCACCGCCACTGGCCACGCGCTCGATAATGGCACCCTGGCGACCACGGAAGCTGTCGTAGCCGAAGATGTCTTTAAGTACGCGTTGTGCCTGGTCGAGCATAAATACCCCGGATGGTGCCGCAACAGCGGTCGAGAATCGCTGTGGAAATCGCAAAGCGCGGCAGTATACCGGAGCGCTCCGACAGATTGGACAGCGGCGACACCGGCGGTCGAAATTAACCCGAATACCGATTCCAGTGGCCTCGCCGCTGGCGCCGGGCGCCCTCAGGGCCTAGAATTCAGCATCGTTTATTCCCAAGGTAGTCTGTCAATGTCCTTCGCTGAGCAATTACACCGCCTGCAAGCCTTCCTCGATGCCGATGAGCTGCATGACGAAGCGCTGGACTATGTAGCCGCCCACGGCTATCTCACCGCGCTGTCCATTTGCGCTGAAACCGTACCGGATCGCGAGTGGATCGATGCACTGTTCGCAGAGCCGCCGCACTACACCGACGCGGCGCAGCTCGAGGAAATCGAGGGCACCCTGATCCAGCTGAAGGCGCACATTGCTCGCCAGCTGGCATCGGACGAAGAATTTGAATTGCCGTGCGATCTGGACCTGGGCGATGACCCGGATGACTCCGAGCTGCGCGGCTGGTGCATCGGTTTCATGGAAGGCGTGTTCCTGCGTGAGTCGGCCTGGTTCGAGAACGACGAAGAGGAAGTCAGCGAGATGCTGCTGCCGATCATGGTCGGTTCCGGTCTGTTCGATGAGCAACCAGAGTTTGCGGACATCGCTGCCGACGCCAACCTGATGGACGACATGATCGTACAGATCCCGGAAGCGCTGACCGCACTGTATCTGCTGCTGCAAGCCCCGGATGAAAAGCCGGCGATCCTCAAGCCGCGCCACCACTAAGACCGGCTCTAAAGCCCCGCCTTCACCGGGTGAAACACGTACGAGCCGTACTCCGGCTCGTACGGCCCCTGCCCCCCGCTACTTGTGTTTCTTGTCACTCTTCTTGAATGCCGCCTCGATCGCTTCGTTGATCGTGCGCAGTACCTTTACCCGCGCCCAGCGTTTGTCGTTGGCCTCGACCAGCGTCCACGGGGCGATTTCAGTGCTGGTGCGATCCACCATGTCACTCACTGCCTCACGGTAAAGCGGCCACTTGCTGCGGTTGCGCCAGTCATCCTCCGTGATTTTGTGGCGTTTGAACGGCACCTTCTCCCGCGCTTGAAAACGCTCCAGCTGGGTTTTGTCGTCGATCGCCAACCAGAACTTCACCACCACGGTCCCGAAGTCCGTGAGCTGCTCTTCGAAGTCGTTGATCTCGCTGTAAGCCCTCAACCAGTCGGCCTCGGAGCAAAAGCCTTCAACCCGCTCGACCAGCACACGCCCATACCACGAACGATCAAATACAGTGAATTTTCCCCGCGCGGGAATCTGCCGCCAGAATCGCCACAAATATGGCTGAGCCAGTTCGTCCTGACTGGGCGCGGCGATTGGCACGATGTGGTACTGCCTTGGATCGAGGGCTCCAGCGACACGTTTGATCGCGCCGCCCTTGCCCGCAGCATCGTTACCTTCGAACACCGCCACCAGTGCGTGACGGCGCATGCGCTTGTCGCGCATGAGCCCGGAAAGCCGCGCCTGTTCGGTGATCAGTTGCTCGTCGTAATCGTCTTTTTCCAGCGCCAGTGTCATGTCGAGGTTATCGAGCAGGCTTAGCTCATTGCTGTTGTTGGGCAAAGGGCCGAGTCCGACAAGATGGGTTGCCCCTTCAGGCGTCTTCAGGGCGTTTTGCAAACCTTCGAGCAGCAACCGGCCGACGGTCAGGCTGCGGTAGTTCGGGTCGACGCCTTCGATGACGTGCCAGGGCGCATAGTCGCGACTGGTTCGGCGCAGCACGCGCTCGCCAAAACGCACAAAGCGGTCGTAAGTCTTAGATTGCTGCCAGTCCAGCGGGCTGATGCGCCAACTGTGCAGCGGGTCATCCTTGAGGGTTTTGAGGCGCAGCTTCATCTGCCGCTTGGACAGATGAAACCAGAATTTGAAGATCACCGCGCCTTCGTCAACCAGCATCTTTTCCAGTCGCTCGGCACCGTTGATGGCCTGGTCCAGCACCGGGTCCTTGAACCGCTTGTGCACCCGGCCCTGAATCATCTGGCTGTACCAGTTCCCGAAAAACACACCGATGCGGCCCTTCGGCGGCAACTGGCGCCAGTAACGCCAGACCGGGGGATGGGCCAGCTCTTCGTCGGTTTGCTGGTCGAAGGTGCGTACTTCGATGTATCGCGGGTCCATCCAGTCGTTGAGCAGTTTGACGGTCTCGCCCTTGCCGGCACCTTCGATGCCATTGATCAATACGATGATCTGGCGCTTGCCTTGCTCATGCAGTTCGTACTGGGCCTCCAGTAGCGCTTCGCGCAAGGCCGGGACTTCTGCGTCGTAGGTTTCGTCGTCGATGGTGTGGCCGATTTCAGCGGATTCGAACATTCAAGGCTCCCTTCAGGATCGCTCAAGACTGGCAGGCGACAGTGCCGATGCAGGTATGACCCCTAACTGTTGCGATGGATCAATGCGGGTGGGACATTCGGTCGCGGGCAGAGACAAGATGGCTGCCATGGGCAGCCACCTCGTGTCGCAGGTTACCAGCCCGCGCGGTATAGATCCGTGAGTTGGCGGAGCATCAGTGCTTCGGCGGCCTCGCGTTCGGCAATGAGCGCCAGCCCCTGTCGGTGATAGTCGTCCGGATCGACCGGCGGGTGTTGCTCCAGCGCGAGCATGCGCTCGCGCACTGAAGCACTGGACAGCTCCAGACCTTCACGGTGCTCCGAGCGCAGCCGCGCATTCCACTGCCGATTCTCAACGGCGAACTGCAAGAACGCCGGCCCGCGTTCGGCTTCCAGTACGTGACGCCGGGCATCCAGCAACGCGCCACGATCCACTGCCGCCAGCCGCTCCCAGGCCATGCGGTAAGGCTGCCCTGGAAGCCCGAGATCGTTCGCCAAGCCTATTCGGTAAGCGAGCCTTACCTCAGCGTGGTCCACCGGCCGGCCGAGGCTCTCGCGCCTTGCAATCTCGGCGTCGGCGATCGCCTGCACCTCGTTGAGCCGAAAGAGCTGGCGAATGACGCCCAGCAATGCCTCCGTGCGCTCGGACTCAGCAAGCCCGAGCAGCGCACCATGACCGTACACCGTCACCTGGATGTCACTGAAGATCAGCCGCGCACCGTCCTGACAGGTTTGATTGGCACCGAACAGGCGGTCATTGGCCATGACCTCAAGCTGGCTTCGCAACGTGGCATCCTGCGCGGCTGTTTCCAGCACGGTCAGAACGTCGCCTGCGAGCTCGGCATGGAACTGGCGGAAGTCCGGGGTCTCCTGCAAACGCTGCAGTAACACCAACAAATGAGGCGCGTCGGCCGCCTGCTCCACCCGCTCCCATGCCGCCAGCAGACGGGCGTTCAACACATCTTCACCTGGCTGTAACCAAATCTGCGCCGACGCCTCGGGAACATTGCGGCTTGACCCGGCGCGGTGGCCGTGGTGCTCGCCGTCGTCGTCCGATGAGTCGGAGTCAGTTTCCATCCGGGCGCCTTCCACGTGAATCTCGCGGATGTTCTCGGGAAAGTCGTAATCCAGCTGATAGCGATGGCCGTAGCCGGTATCGTTGCGCCAGTAAGCCTCCAGTGCCTCGTGGGTGAAAGGGTTGTTGTAGGCGTAAATCACCGTATGCCGGTTGTGATCCGTCGGGTTCTCGATGACCTCGGCGGCGATTTCAGTGATGTGGTTATCGCTGATATCCAGCTCGTTGAGGCCCAGCGACTGGGTCCATTCCGGCCAATGAGTAAGGCCCGTGTTGTTGATCCACAAGGTCGACAGGCGAAGACGGCTGGTGTCGGTGAGTTCACCCAGATAAGTGCCGGCCAGGCTCAACGAGGTGAGTGCCTGAATATCCATCAGCCTGTCCATCACTGGCTGGGCGATCGGCCATGGCATGTTTTCCAGAGACAGGTGTTCCAGATACTGAAGCTGCGGCAGAACGCCGGGCAGCTCGGTGAAACTGCCCTGCACGTTCAGGCGCGTCACATTGGGGAAATTCGCCAGGAAAGCATCGGCAGCAGCGCTGTCCAGCACGACGTTGTTCAGCTCGATCTGGGTGATGGTCGCGTAGAAATCCGGCAATGGCGGCAGCTCCGGAATGGCGACGCGCTCCAGCGTCAGCCAGCGAGAACCTCGGGGTGCCGTATCGTGGCTGTAGCGCCACGCCCGGCCCAATGCGTTGGCCACGCGACGCCGCGCCATGCGTTCCCCGTCATTGAGCAGCACGCTCATGTCGTCCGCCTCGGCCCAGGCGATCAGGCTGACATGCAGTTGATCGTAAGTAGCAATACGGACACGGGTTGCGGCCAGCAATTGTTCCAGTGGGCGAGCCCGTCGCGCCATGCTGCGCACCTGCTCCGCCAACTCCACGCTCTCCGGATAAAGATGGGTCATCGCCTGGAGCAGTTGCTGTTCGGTCGTGCGACCGCCAGCCGGCAGCATGGTACCGCGCCCGCTGAGGGGGTAGCCGATACGCCCGTCGGGCAAGCGCTGCGGCGGATTGAACCGTGTTGGAAATGTCCACTCCCCCAGTTGCTCAGCGGCCCATTTCGGTTGCGAGCGGACCCAGTCGAAGACATTGCGCTTCAACGCGCGTACCTGGGTGTCAGCATCGTTCAGCCCCATCACTCGACGGCTGTCCTCGGGCAGCACCTGCAGAAGCGCAGCAAACAGGCTGCGTGGTTTTGCCGGTGAGTCGCCGTCACTTCCCTGAAACCCTTTGTCGCTTCGGACCAGAACGCGTCGTCGCTCGGCGTTTTCAGCGCCAACACTGTCAAGCAACGGCCCCGCCGCACTGCCGTCGCGAATCTCGATACGCAGGTCGGCGGGCCATCCCGGAAAGGTTGCGAGGCTGCGCAATGTCAGGCGTTGCAGATCGCGGTTGACCGTGCTCGGCGTCAGGAAGAAGCCTTCCAGCGCGCGGCTCATCCGGTTCTGACGCAAGTGAATGCGAGCCTTGCCGGCCACCTCTAGCGGGATGCGTTGAGTGTCCGACATGGCGAGCTTTTGCTCGGCGCTCATTTCTGCAACCAGCGACTGTCCTGCAGACAATGTGAGGGAAGGAAAATCGCGCCTGAGCAGGAGAATCAGCGGATCATTCGACTGTTCGCTGGCGCGGTATGCCGCCTCGAATGACTCACTCGACTCTGCCGCCTGCAGACTCAACCGGAACCGCTTGGCAGTGTCGAGCAATTCCGCTGGTGCGGGGAGGCGCTCGATGTGCAGGGCTGCCAGGCGTTCCTCGTCCACGCCGCTGACCGCCATGATGCGGCTGACCGCCTTGTCATCGATGTCCGCGAACGCCGGATGCAGGCGGCGCAAAGCCACGCTGACGTCGGTCAGGCGCAGACGGCCGGCAGCGTCACGGGCGGGCACGCTACGCGTGATGAAGGACGGCGGCTGCGATGCTGCTTCTGCTGCCATTGCGCCGGCCGCCGCACCGGCGGCACCCAACACCCCCATCAATGCCAGGTTTTGCGCCACATTGCCCAAATGGTCCAACGCTTCATCCATGTCGCCATGGTGCCACGCGTCAATGCCTTCGAAGGTCTCGTCCAGCAATTGCGCACCTGCGACCAGCAGCATGGTTTCGCCCAGGCCGGGAACGAACAGCGCCGCTATATTCAGCCCGTCCATGCCGTAGTCCAGCCATTCAGCGAGACGTTGATCGCGGGTTTTGCGGTCCTCGTCGTCAGTAGGGACGGCCAGTACGCGAGCGTCGTCCTTCACTTGCAGCATGTGATGAAGATAGAAAACATCACCCAGCGCGCCGCCCACCTCAATGGCTTCCAGATCGAGAAAAGCATTCTGATCCACCTCGGAAACGCTGATCAGCTGTCGGTGAAAACCTTTGCCACGGGCCACACTGTGCAGAACATGGGGCGCCAGTCGCTCGTGCAGACGCCTGAAGAAGGCCGACTTGCTGCGCTCGGGAATGAACCGGTCGAAGTACCGCTGATAAGCCTCAGAACGCAGTTTGGTCCTCAGCGTCTGTGTGAAATGTTCCAGCGACGGATAGGACTGAACCGCATTATCCGGCTCTCCGGGCAGGTACACCGTGCAGCGACTTTGCTCTGCGACCTTGAACAGCAACGCCCCCCGCAATTTGCAGCCCAGCAGTTGCAAGGTACAGACCTGAGACGCCGGGCCGATGAAGTCGAGCCGCAACAGCGCCTGGTATTGCGCCTCGTCGATCGCACCCTTGAGGCGCGCGATATGACAATCGACTCGCAGGGCCAGACGCGCGCGTTCGATGATGCGCGCCTTGATGTCTTTGCTGTCCAGGCTGCCTGCCAAACCGGGCCGCGCCACGGGGTGCAGCACATGCCGCAGGTGTTGCTGGTACTGGCCGCCCAGGTCCAGCCGACGGCACAGCTCGATGAATCGACCGGGACGTACGTTCAAAGGATGCACGCTTCCTGCCGCCGTCAATGCCTCTGGCGTGCCACGCACGATGGCTGAGGTGCTTTCGCGATCTGTCTCACCGACTTCGGCGGCCTCAAAATTCTGCAACGCGGCCGCCAGCAGCGAACGGGTGCTGGAGCCCTGCGGTGCGGCCCGCCCCGTCAGCCCGTCGCGCTGGAGCCGGGCGTGGAAGAAATGGTCACGGTCAACATCCAGACCCGGCCCGAATTCTGCGTCCAGGGCCTGGGTCAGCAGAGGGCGGGCAAATGCCGGCAGGTCCTGAATATGCTGGATGACCTGATTGAGGTCTTCCCGAGCGGCCTGCGCACGGGTCATGTCCTGGCGCAGGGCGTTGCGCATCGCCGGCGTGGCCTGGATGAACCAAAGGGGGAGTGTGTTCTGAATGAATGTGGAAGTGAGAGCCTGTCTGGCGGTGTTCATCTTACGTCCTTGTTATTGCGTGTGATCAAAGGCGCACAGATAAACAGGAACGAGCCCGCAAAGTGGCATACATATGTAGTGCACGGCCCACCGGACGCTGGAGTAACATCGCCACCTTGCCTGCTCCGAGCCGAACATGACCACCACTGCCCCCACCCCGATCGTCGATGCCCAGATCGCCCACGCCCGGATTGACTGGGACGAACACGGCAATCCCCATTCGCGGGTGTTCTCCGACGTTTATTTCTCGACCGAATCGGGCCTGGATGAAACCCGCCATGTCTTCCTGACCCAGAACGAGCTGCCCGAGCGCTTTGCCGCTTTACCGGCGGGCGGTCGACTGGTGATCGGCGAAACCGGTTTTGGTACCGGGCTGAATTTCCTGTGTGCCTGGCAGCTGTTCAACGCCAACGCAGTGGCAGACGCCCGCCTGCATTTCGTCAGCGTCGAGAAATACCCGCTGAGCCGTGCTGATCTTCAGCGCGCATTAGGTTTGTGGCCCGAGCTCAAGGCGCTGGCGGATCAGTTGCTGGGCCGATATGTGGCGGTGCATCAGGGCTTTCAGCGACTGGTGTTCGATGGCGGCCGCGTCACGCTGACCTTGCTGATCGGCGACGCGCTGGACATGCTGCCGCAACTCGACGGGCAGATCGACGCGTGGTTCCTGGACGGCTTCGCGCCTGCGAAAAACCCGGAAATGTGGACGCCCGAGCTGTTTGCCGAACTGGCGCGGCTGGCGGCACCGGGTTCGACCATCGCCACGTTCACCAGCACCGGCTGGGTGCGCCGGTCCCTCAACGCAGCCGGTTTCAAAATGAAGCGCGTGCCGGGGATCGGTCACAAGTGGGAAGTGCTTAAAGGCCGCTTCATCGGCTGGCCTGCAGACGTGCCAACGCCTCCGCCCATCAAGCCCTGGTTTGCCCGGCCCCGATCAACCCTCCCTTCACCTGGCTACCCTCGCACAGCGTTGGTGATTGGCGCCGGACTGGCCGGGTGCGCCACGGCGGAGAGTCTGGCGGCGCGCGGCTGGCAGGTCAGTCTGCTGGAGCGCCATGGGGATCTGGCGCAAGAAGCGTCGGGCAACCCACAAGGCGTGCTTTACCTGAAGCTGTCGGCCCACGGCACCGCGCTGTCGCAGCTGATCTTGAGCGGATTCGGCCACACCCGCCGATTGCTGGAACGCCTGCAGCGGGGCCTCGACTGGGACGATTGCGGGGTCCTGCAGCTGGCTTTCGATGAGAAAGAGCAGGCGCGCCAGGCGCAACTGGCCGCGGCGTTCCCCGACGATCTGCTGCATGTGCTGAATCGGGCCGGCGCCGAGTCGCGGGCGGGTGTCGTGCTGGACAGCGGCGGCTTGTTTTACCCGCAAGGCGGCTGGGTGCATCCGCCAGCGCTGTGTCGCGATCAGGCAAGCGCCAACAACATTCAACTGCTGACCCACAACGATGTGATTGGGCTGCGGCGCGACGGGGCGCTGTGGCAGGCATGGGATGGCGAGCGTCTGCTGGCCTGCGCTCCAGTCGTCGTACTGGCGGGCGCAGCCGAGATCAAACGCTTTCCGCCCAGCGCGGACCTGCCACTCAAACGTATTCGAGGGCAGATCACCCGACTGGCTGCGACTCCCGAAAGCCAGGCGTTGACAACGGTCGTCTGCGCCGAGGGTTACGTGGCGCCCGCACGCAGCGGCGAACACACCCTGGGCGCGAGTTTCGCCTTCAACAGCGATGACCTGACGCCGAGCACGGCTGAGCATCTGGACAATCTCGAACTGCTGCGGGAAATATCCGAAGACCTGACCGAGCGGCTGAACGCCAACGGTTTGCCCGCCGAGGACCTGCAAGGTCGCGCCGCATTTCGCTGCACCAGCCCGGATTACCTGCCCATCGTCGGGCCACTGGCGGACCGGGCGGCGTTTCTTCAAGCGTACGCCGTGCTGCGCAAGGACGCCCGCCAGACGCCGGACACCGATTGCCCCTGGCTCGACGGCCTGTACGTCAACAGCGGTCATGGCTCTCGCGGCCTGATCACGGCGCCGCTGTCCGGGGAACTGATCGCCGCCTGGCTGGATGACGAACCGCTGCCTCTGCCGCGAAGCGTGGCCGAAGCCTGTCACCCCAACCGGTTCGCGCTGCGCGGGCTGATTCGCGGAAAGTAGGAAAGCCGGTGGCCTCCGATGTCCAGGCGCGGGTCGCCGCCATCCGACGCAACTTCTTCTCCCTTCGGAAGATCAACTGTCTCGCCAGCTACATCGGCTCCGGCCAAACCGTTATTCTCCAGCCCATCCCTCCATTCAGGTGCGTGTCGATGCTGCAAGTCCAGGGTGTGTTCAAGAGCTATGCCACGGCCCAGGGCCCATTGGCCGTTTTACGTGGCGCAGACCTGCAACTGGATCAGGGCGGCAGTCTGGCGTTGATGGGTGAGTCGGGCAGTGGCAAGAGCACGCTTTTGCATCTTGTGGCCGGCCTGGACTCTGTGGACAAAGGCAGCATCGAGGTCGCCGGGCAGCGTCTCGACCAGATGAACGAAGCGCAACTGGCTAACTGGCGGCGTACGGAAATCGGTCTGGTGTTTCAGCAGTTCAACCTCATCGGCAGCCTGAAGGTCGAAGACAACCTGGCGTTCCAGGCGCGCCTGGCCGGGCGCTATCAGCCTGAATGGCAGGCCGAACTCACTGAACGGCTAGGCCTGGGCGCGCTGCTCAAGCGCTACCCCGAGCAACTTTCGGGCGGCCAGCAACAGCGCGTAGCGATTGGCCGCGCCCTCGCCTCGCGCCCCGCGCTGCTGCTCGCTGACGAACCTACGGGTAACCTCGACGAAGCCACCAGCGATGAAGTGCTGCAGCTGCTGCTGGACCTTCTGGCCGACAGCACAACCAGTCTGTTGATGGTCACCCACAGCCCGCGAGTGGCGGCGCGACTGCAGCGTCAGGCCGTGTTGCATCTGGGTCGCCTGGTCAGCGAAGGCGGACGTTGAGATGTCGGTCTTTTACTGGACGTTGAAAGCGCTGCTGAGCCACTGGCGGCGACATCCCGTGCAGTTTTTCAGCGTACTGACCGGCCTGTGGCTGGCGACCAGCCTGCTCACCGGCGTGCAGGCGCTGAACAGTCAGGCCCGTGAAAGCTACGCCAAGGCCAGCCAGATGATTGGCGGCGAGCCGCAGAAGGTCCTCGTCTCACCCAACGGAGCGAACTTTTCCCAGGAACTGTTCGTGACGCTGCGCCGCGCCGGATGGCCGGTCTCCCCCGCACTGCGAGGGCGGATCAACCTCAAGGAAGCGCCGGAGCAGCGTCTGACCGTGCTCGGCATCGAGCCGGTCTCGCTACCAGTGAACACCGCACTGGCCGGACAATCCCTGGAAACCGCGCAGATCGTCGACTTCTTCACCCCGCCCGGAGCGACCTGGATTTCGCCGCAGACCCTCACCGCCCTCGGTCTGCATGAAGGCCAGCAGCCGGTCACCGACGCCGGCAAGGTACTGCCGCCATTGCGGGCGAAAACCGACATGGCGCCGGGCGTACTGCTCATGGACATCGGTTTCGCCCAGCAACTGCTCAACCAGCCGAATCAGATCTCGCGGCTGGTGCTGCCCAGGGATTTTGCCGACAACGCCCCCGCCCTGCCGCCCGAGCTGAACGGAGAACTGGTGCTGCGCAAGAGTGGCGAAGACAACGACCTGGGCAGGCTGACTGAAAGCTTCCACCTGAACCTGGACGCGTTGGGCTTTTTATCGTTCGTGGTCGGGCTGTTCATCGTGCACGCCGCCATCGGTCTCGCGCTGGAACAGCGTCGCGGGCTGCTGCGTAACCTGCGCGCCTGCGGTGTCAGCGCGCGCGGGTTGATGGTGAGTCTGGTGGTCGAGCTGGGCGTGCTGGCATTGCTCGGCGGCATCGCTGGCGTCATCAGTGGTTACTGGCTGGCGAGCGCGCTGTTGCCCGATGTCGCAGCGAGTCTGCGCGGGCTTTACGGCGCTGAAGTCGCCGGGCACCTGAACCTGAGCGTCTGGTGGTGGCTGAGCGGTTTGGGTGTCAGCCTGCTCGGCGCGTTTCTCGCCGGGGCCAGCAGCCTGCTGCGTGCGGCGCGTCTGCCCTTGCTGGCGCTGGCGAACGCGCAGGCGTGGCATGAAACCCACGCCAGGTGGCTGCGACGCCAGGGCTGGGTCGCCGGGATTTCAGCCCTGATTGCGGTATCAGCCGGGCTATTCGGCGACAGCCTGGCGCTGGGTTTCGTGTTGATGGCAAGTCTGTTGTTGAGCGCGGCGCTGGGGTTACCGGTACTGCTTAATCTGCTGCTCAACGCACTGTTGGGCCGGAGCCGTTCGGTGCTGGGTCAGTGGTTTCTCGCGGACTGCCGCCAGCAATTACCGGCCCTGAGCCTGGCGCTGATGGCCTTGCTACTGGCAATGGCGGCGAACATCGGCGCGGGCAGCATGACGTCGGGGTTCCGTCAGACGTTCACCCACTGGCTGGAGCAACGCCTCAGCGCCGAGCTGTACATTAATCCGCAGAATCCGGCTCAGGCCGCGCCGTTGCAGCAGTGGTTGAGTCAGCAACCGCTGACGTCGGCGGTGCTGCCCAACTGGCAGGTTTCGCTGCAGCTGCATGGCTGGCCAGCCGAGCTGTATGGCGTGATCGATCATCCGCACTACCGCCAGCACTGGCCGCTGCTGGAATCCGCGAGCGGGGATGCCTGGAAGCAACTGGCGCAGGAAGACACGCTGATGCTGAGCGAACAGTTGGCTCGCCGCCTGGACGTCAGCGTTGGCGATGAAGTCAAACTGCCCGCGCCGGATGGGCCATGGCCGCTGCGCGTCGTCGGCATCTATGCCGATTACGGCAATCCAAAGGGCCATGTTCTGGTGAATGCCGACCACTTGCTCAAGCACTGGCCTCAGCTGACGCCCAACCGCTTTAACCTGCGCATCGATCCCAAAGCCATCCCGCAACTGCTGCGTGTGCTGCACAACAAGTTCACCATCGACGACAACCGCATCGTCGACCAGATCCAGCTCAAGGCCTGGTCGCAACAGGTGTTCGAACGCACCTTCGCCGCCACGGCAGCGTTGAACAGCCTGACGTTGATGGTCGCCGGCGTGGCGCTGTTCATCAGTCTGCTCACCCAGAGCCAGAGCCGCCTCGCGCAACTGGCGCCCTTATGGGCGCTGGGCGTGACGCGACGTCAGCTGATGCTGCTCAACCTGGCGCAGACCTGGTTGCTGGCGGTGCTGACGCTGGTGCTGGCGATTCCGCTGGGGCTACTGCTGGCCTGGTGCCTGGACGCCGTGATCAACGTGCAAGCGTTCGGTTGGCGCCTGCCGCTGCAAGTGTTCCCTATGCAGCTGTTGCGCCTGACGCTGCTGGCGATGCTTGCCACACTGCTGGCCTCGGCCTGGCCGCTTTACCGCTTGTACCGCACCCGCCCCGCTGATTTGCTGAGGACTTTCGCCAATGAAGGTTAAAGCCCTGCCCCTGGTCATTGTTCGCCTGGGGATTGTGGTCTTGCTGATGCTCGGCCTGATACTGAGCGGCTGCGACGACAAACCCGAAGAAGAAAAGGGCTTCGCAGGCCTTGCCGACGATGCGTCGAGTTACGCGCAGGTAACGCCGGACAAGCGCTTCGTGTTTCCCGACGATCACGGCCCCCACGATGATTTCCGCATCGAATGGTGGTACGTCACCGCCAATCTCAAGGATGCCGACGGCCAGTCATTCGGCGTGCAATGGACGCTGTTTCGCAACGCCCTGCCCCGCGCAAAAGGCTTGCAAGGCGACGGGGCTGGCTGGAGCAACCGCAATCTGTGGATGGGCCATGCTGCCGTGACATCCGAGGACGATCACTTCGCAGCGGAACGCTATGCCCGCGGTGGCGTGCAGCAGGCCGGTGTGACACTGGCCCCTTTCGCGGCCTGGATCGATGACTGGTCCTTTGCTAGCCAGTCCGGCAACGATGATCCGCTGGCGGACATGCAGTTGCAGGCCAGCGGCCCGCAATTCAACTATCGCCTGCACCTGAAGGCCACCAAGCCTTTGGTGCTGCAAGGCAAACAGGGCTTCAGCCAGAAGTCCGAGCAGGGTCAGGCGTCGTATTACTACAGCCAGCCGTTTTTTCAGGCGGACGGCAGCATCGAGATCGACGGCAAAACCTATCAAGTGTCAGGGCCCGCATGGCTGGACCGGGAGTGGAGCAGCCAGCCGCTCACGGATAACCAGACAGGCTGGGACTGGTTCTCGCTGCATCTGGGGGATGGCGCCGAGGTCATGCTTTATCGCATGCGACAAAAAGACGGTGAACCCTACCTGACCGGAACATGGATCAACGTTGACGGCAGCACCGAACAACTGACGGCGAAGGACATAGAACTGGCCCCGGAAGACACGACTGACGTTGAAGGCCGTGACATGCCCACACGCTGGTCGGTAAAAATCCCGTCCAAAGCCGTGGACATCGCCGTCGAAGCGCTTAACCCGCAGGCATGGATGAACTTGCAGATTCCCTATTGGGAGGGGCCGGTCACCCTGAGCGGTAGCCACGAGGGTGTGGGATATCTGGAGATGACAGGTTATTGAGGCGCGGGAGGGCCAGGATCGGCTCGATGGCCACCCAACCACATCACCCATGCCCGGCTCACCGCCACCAGCAGCCGCTGCGACGGACCAAATCATTCCTCTAAAGTTTCCTGACTGCTGCCGATAATTAAGCAATCGGATAGTGAATCAAACACCCCAACCCCCGTCAGGCCAGGACGCCTGCTTCAATAGCGTCTGGAGCCTCGATGTCTACATTAAGCTTGAAAGATATGCAGCTGGATCTCGAAGATTCCGCCGCCTACTTTGACTCTCTGTCGCAATTCCTCGAGGGTCATGCCATGTACTTGAAGGCTCAAAAAGTTGTGTGCCGGCAGGAGGACCTCATGCTTCTCGAGAGTCATGCCGGCAACCTTGCAAACTCTGTGAGTTACATCAAAAGCGCTGCTTTACGGATCGCCAGACGCGCCCTCTAGCTCGGGCGAGACAAGCACCTCCCGCAGGCATATGTCTGGTGCGCCATCGCCGAAGTCACATTGCTCATGTTATCCCCTCCCCTCGGCGCGGCCCGCAAAGTGCCGCGTCTGTTCACCTCTTCCTGAACCCCTTGCCGTCTGCCTCCGAGGCCAAGTCTTGAGCACACGAAGGGCGCGTCCAAACAAGGCTCGCAAGGTTTTTATTGAACGATCCAGCCCTGCCGGTACTCGATAAAGCTAGGCCGCTGACGGCAGCGCGCCCTGATTACGTGGTCGCGCCGGAAGGAAGCGGGCTCGTGCCAGGGCTGTATATCCGCGCCGGGACAGGGCCCAAACGTTACTGGCTGAGTGCATTGCGCAGGCTTGGGATTAGACAGCGCAGGACGCACGACGCGCCATATGTACGCAACCACGTGCCTGATGTCCGGTATGAACCCGGCATTCATCGCCGCGCAATCCCAGTAACGCCAAACACGCCGAAAACATAAAGGGTTTAGGACAGATGTGCGGATTAGCTGGCGAACTACGCTTTGACAATCAACCTGCGGATCTCGCCGCAGTAGAACGTATCACCCACCATCTCGCGGCTCGCGGCCCGGATGCGTGGGGGTTTCACAGCCAGGGGCCGGTTGCCCTCGGCCATCGCCGATTGAAAATCATGGACCTGTCGGACGGCTCGGCGCAGCCGATGATCGACAGCCATCTGGGCTTGTCCCTGGCCTTCAACGGCGCCATCTATAACTTCCCGGAACTGCGTGCCGAGCTCGAAAGCCTTGGCTACCAGTTCCATTCAGGCGGTGACACCGAAGTCCTGCTCAAGGGCTATCACGCCTGGGGCGCCGACATGCTGCCCAAGCTCAACGGCATGTTCGCGTTCGCCATTTGGGAGCGCGATAACAGAAGCCTGTTCATCGCCCGCGACCGTCTTGGTGTAAAGCCGCTGTACCTGTCGCGCACCGACAAGCGCCTGCGTTTTGCCTCTGCCCTGCCCGCTCTGCTGAAAGGCGGCGACATCAGCCCGATGCTCGACCCGGTCGCGCTCAATCACTACCTGAACTTCCATGCCGTGGTGCCAGCGCCGCGCACCCTGCTGGCAGGTGTTGAAAAACTGCCGCCGGCGTCGTGGATGCGCGTGAGTGCCGAAGGCAAGGTTGAACAGCAAGTCTGGTGGACGCTGCCCTATGGCCCGCGCGCCGACGAAGCGAATCTGACCCTCGAAGACTGGCGCGACCGTGTGCTCGACAGCACCCGCGAAGCCGTTGCCATCCGTCAACGCGCTGCGGTGGACGTTGGCGTGCTGCTGTCGGGCGGCGTCGACTCGAGCATGCTGGTGGGTCTGTTGCGTGAAGTGGGCGTGAAGGATCTGTCGACCTTCTCCATCGGCTTTCAGGACGCGGGCGGCGAACGCGGCGATGAATTCCAGTACTCGGATCTGATCGCCAAACACTACGGCACCAACCATCACCAGTTGCGCATCAAGGAAAGCGAGATCATCGAGCAACTGCCCGCCGCGTTCCGCGCGATGAGCGAGCCGATGGTCAGCCACGACTGCATCGCGTTTTATCTGCTGTCCCGCGAAGTCGCCAAGCATTGCAAAGTGGTTCAGAGCGGTCAGGGTGCAGACGAATTGTTCGCCGGCTACCACTGGTACCCGCAAGTGGACGGTGCCAGCGACCCATACGCTGCCTATCGTGATGCGTTCTTCGACCGTAGCTACGCTGAATACGCCGAGACCGTTGCGCCGAAGTGGCTGACCGCGAACGACGCCGCCGGTGACTTCGTGCGCGAGCACTTCGCGATGCCGGGCGCTGATGCGGCCGTGGACAAAGCCTTGCGACTGGACAGCACCGTCATGCTGGTGGACGACCCGGTCAAACGCGTCGACAACATGACCATGGCCTGGGGCCTGGAAGCACGCACGCCGTTTCTGGACTATCGACTGGTCGAGCTGTCGGCACGGGTGCCTGGCCGCTTCAAATTGCCGGACGGTGGCAAGCAGGTGCTAAAAGAAGCCGCGCGTCTGGTGATCCCTTCCGAAGTCATCGACCGCAAGAAAGGCTACTTCCCGGTGCCGGGCCTGAAGCATCTGGAAGGCAACACGCTGAACTGGGTTCGCGATCTGCTGCTCGATCCGAGCCAGGACCGTGGCCTGTTCAACCCGGTCATGCTCGACAAACTGCTGACCGATCCGCAGGGTCAATTGACGCCATTGCGCGGCTCCAAGCTGTGGCAGCTCGCAGCGCTGAACCTGTGGCTCAGCGAACAAGGACTCTGACCGATGAAAGCCAACGCTTCGATTCATAACCAGCGTTTGCTGCGCGGCCAGGCGCCGTCGTACGAGCGCTTGCAGGCTCGCCTTGCCGGAGACGGCGGCACGCCTGAGACAGAACCGCTGGCTCTGCATTGTGGCTGGGGACGGCTGCTGATCGGCCATACCTACCCTGACCCGGCGTCTCTCGCCCAGGATTTGATCAACGAAAAACAGGGCGAGCGCGACATCGCCTTGTATGTTGCCGCCCCGCAACAGGTGCTGGCGCAATCACCGCAACAGTTGTTCCTCGATCCGTCGGACACCTTGCGCCTGTGGTTCAGCGATTACCGCCCGGCCCAGCGCGTGTTCCGTGGTTTCAGGATTCGCCGGGCGCAAAGCGAGGGCGACTGGACGTCGATCAACAATCTGTACATTGCCCGTGGCATGTTGCCCATCGACCCCCATCTGCTGACCCCGCGTCATCAGGGTGGCCCGGTTTACTGGATCGCCGAAGACGAAACCACCAACGCCGTCATCGGCAGCGTGATGGGCCTGAACCACCAGAAGGCCTTCAACGATCCCGAAAACGGCAGCAGCCTGTGGTGCCTGGCGGTTGATCCGCAATGCACGCGACCTGGCGTCGGCGAGGTGCTGGTTCGGCACCTGGTGGAACACTTCCAGAGCCGGGGTCTGGCGTATCTGGATCTGTCGGTGCTGCATGACAACGATCAAGCAAAAAGCCTGTACGCCAAACTGGGTTTCCGCAACCTGCCGACCTTCGCCATCAAGCGTAAAAACGGCATTAACGAAAAGCTGTTTCTCGGCCCCGGCCCCCAGGCGGACTTCAATCCGTATGCCCGGATCATCGTCGAAGAAGCCCATCGTCGCGGCATCGAGGTGCAAGTAGATGACGCCGAAGCGGGACTCTTCACGCTGATCCATGGCAGTCGCCGCGTGCGTTGCCGTGAGTCGTTAAGCGACCTGACCACGGCCGTCAGCATGACGCTGTGCCAGGACAAGCGCATGACCCAGAAGACGCTGAAAGCGGCAGATCTGGCAGTGCCGGTGCAGCAGTTGGCCGGCAACGGCGACGATAACCTGGCGTTTCTTGAAGAACATCAGCGCGTGGTGGTCAAGCCGGTCGATGGCGAGCAAGGTCAGGGCGTGGCCGTAGACCTGCGCACCATTGAAGACGTCCAGGCGGCGGTCGAACGTGCTCGCCAGTTCGACAGCCGCGTGCTGCTCGAGAGCTTCCACGAAGGCCTCGACCTGCGCATTGTCGTGATCGGTTTTGAAGTGGTGGCTGCCGCGATTCGGCGTCCGGCCGAGATCATCGGCGATGGCCGTCACACCGTGGCTCAGTTGATCGAGGCGCAGAGCCGCCGTCGGTCCGCAGCCACGGGTGGCGAGAGCAAGATCCCGGTGGACGATGAAACCCACCGCACCGTTGAGGACGCAGGCTTCAGTTTCGACAGCGTGTTACCGGCCGATCAGCGTCTGGCCGTGCGTCGGACTGCGAACCTGCACACCGGCGGCTGCCTGGAAGACGTCACCACGATTCTTCACCCGGTGCTGAAGGACGCCGCCATGCGAGCCGCGCGCGCCCTCGACATCCCGGTGGTCGGTCTGGACCTGATGGTCCCCGCCGCTGATCAGCCGGAGTACGTGTTCATCGAAGCGAACGAGCGCTGCGGCCTGGCCAATCACGAGCCACAACCGACCGCCGAGCGTTTCGTCGACTTGTTGTTTCCCCACAGCCAGCCTGCCCATGGCTAAGGCGCAATCCCTGTAGCCGTGAGCTTGGCCGCGACCGGTCTGGCCGAACGATGCATTCGTTGCCACCGGATCGAACCCGCGAGCGAGCCCGTTAACAGTCCACTTTGCGTCACACATCGAGGTTCCTATGACGACTGCAAACATCCATGAACCGGATCTGAATTACCTGCAAAAAGTCCTGCTGGAGATGCTCGCGATCCCGAGCCCCACCGGTTTCACCGACACCATCGTGCGCTATGTCGCCGAGCGCCTGGAAGAACTGGGCATTCCATTCGAACTGACCCGGCGCGGCACCATCCGCGCTACCTTGAAAGGCAAACAGAACAGCCCCGACCGCGCCGTTTCCGCGCACCTGGACACCATCGGTGCCAGCGTTCGTGAAGTCAAAGACAACGGTCGACTGGGCCTTGCACCGGTCGGTTGCTGGTCCAGCCGCTTTGCCGAAGGCAGCCGCGTCAGCGTGTTCACCGACAATGGCGTGATTCGCGGCAGCGTGCTGCCGTTGATGGCGTCCGGGCACGCGTTCAATACGGCCGTCGACACCATGCCCATCAGTTGGGACCACGTCGAAGTGCGCCTGGACGCCTACAGCGCGACCCGCGCGGATTGTGAGTCGGTGGGCATCAACATCGGCGACTTCGTGGCGTTTGACCCGTTGCCCGAGTTCACCGACAGCGGGCACATCAGCGCTCGCCATCTGGACGACAAGGCCGGCGTCGCCGCCCTGCTCGCGGCGCTCAAAGCCATCGTTGACAGCGGCGTCGAACCCCTGATCGATTGCCACCCGCTGTTCACCATTACCGAAGAAACCGGCAGCGGCGCTGCGGGCAGCCTGCCGTGGGACGTCAGCGAGTTCGTCGGGATCGACATCGCCCCCGTTGCGCCCGGTCAGCACTCCAGCGAACACGCGGTCAGCGTGGCGATGCAGGATTCCGGCGGCCCGTACGACTATCACCTGTCGCGGCACTTGCTGCGTTTGGGCGAGCAAAACGATCTGTCCGTGCGCCGAGACCTGTTCCGCTATTACTACAGCGACGCGCATTCGGCGATCACGGCCGGGTACGACACCCGCACTGCCCTGCTGGCCTTCGGCTGCGACGCGACACACGGCTATGAACGCACGCACATCGATAGCCTGAGCACGCTAAGCCGTCTGCTTGCCGCCTACATCATGAGTCCGCCGGTGTTTGCCAGCGACGCACATCCGTCCAACGCGTCGCTGGAAAATTTCAGCCATCAGCTGGAGCACGATGCGCAGATGGAAAGCGACACACGGGTGCCGCCGGTGGATACGCTGGTGGGACAGCGGTAGCCTGCCCGCACGGGGCGCGATAGCATCGCCGCCCCGTGTACTTTTTGTGATTGCCGAGAAACCTATGCTGATCCCCTACGACCAACTCGAAGCCGACACCCTGACGCGCCTGATCGAGGACTTCGTGACCCGCGATGGCACTGACAACGGCGACGATACCCCCCTCGAAACCCGCGTGCTGCGGGTGCGCCATGCGCTGAGCAAAGGTCAGGCGGTGATTTTCTTCGACATGGACAGCCAGCAATGTCAGCTGATGCTCAAGCATGAAGTACCAAAGGAATATTTCGAGGAATAGGCCACCTTGCACCTGCCGCAGCACCGCGATAGCCACCGAATTGAGTTCATCTGCCCGGCGACCGGTTGGCCAGGTTCTGCAACCGTGACGCGATTCGTCGGATAACTTCTGCCCGATGAATCCTGATGCTGCGCGGCGCATTGATTCCCAGGCGAACCTGATTACCGCTGATGCCCAACACCTTCACGGTGATCTCATCGCCGATGTTGAAGGTCTCTCCGATTTCCCGCGTCAATACCAGCATACGTCCTACTCCTTGGCTGTAACCGAAGAAGCAGGTTGACCCTCAGACCCAGGCGCTTCAATGCGCAAGGGCAAAATCAGTAACGCCCTTCAATCCTTCAAGAACATGGCTTACAGACGCTTCCTACGCGCCAGGGCATCTCCGGCCTGCACATCAGAGAAAGGTCCGGCAGAGGTCAGTTCATTACTCTGACACGAAAGATCAAGCGCGAAAGATCAGGCGGCTGACCAGCGCGGGCCAAGCAGAATAATGGTCGCGCCGATCACGCACAGGCCGACGCCGATCCAGTCCGACGTCAAAGGACGAACACGTTCGATAACGCCTAGCCAGGCAATGGACGCAATGATGTAAATGCCGCCATAAGCCGCGTAGGCCCGCCCGGCATACGTGGCTTCTACCCGGGTCAGCAGGACGGCGAACAATGTCAGGCTGATCAGCGCCGGAATGACCCACAGCGCGCTCTTGCCTTGGCGCAGCCACATCCAGAAGGCATAACATCCGGCAATCTCGAACAGCGCGGCAAGGAAAAACCACAGGTAATTGAGCACGATGAGCATCGTCCAGGTCAGCCGGAAAGTGCCGGCAACCCTATCAGAAAAGCTCCTTCACAGAGATTTGATTCAGCTGCCGGGCTTCGCCTTGGCGCGCATTTTCTCCGCCATGGTGGCCATCTCGTCGTACAGCAGCTGAGGATTTTTCTGCTTGAGCTGCCAGGCCATTCGCCCTTGCTCATGGGGCAGGATCATGAACTCGCCGTTGGCTACCTGCTGGTAGATGTAATCGGCGATATCCGTTGCGCTGATGGGCGAGCTCTCCAGCAACTTTCCGACCTGGGCTTTCATCGCCGGCGTGGGGCCGCGAAAGGAATCCAGCAAGTTGGTCTGGAAGAACGACGGACACACCACGTGCACGCCGATTTCCTGCTGGCGCAGCTCGATCAGCAGGCTCTCCGACAGCGCGACCACACCCGCCTTGGCGACGTTGTAATTGCTCATCGCCGGGCCCTGCATCAAGGCAGCCATGGACGCGATGTTGATGATCTTGCCTTTGCTCTGTTCCAACAGCGGCAAAAACGCCTTGCAGCCCTTGACGACCCCCATCAGGTTGATTGCGATCTGCCAGTCCCAATCCTCCAGGGACAATTCGCCGAAGAACCCACCTGAAGCGACCCCGGCGTTGTTGACGATCACATCGATGCCGCCGAATTTCTGCTCGCAGGCTTGGGCAAATGCGGTGAGCTGGCTGTAGTCCCGAACGTCACAGCGCTGTACGAAACCGTCCCCACCCGCTTCGCGCACCAGGCGCAGGGTTTCCTGAAGGCCGCTGTCACTGACATCCGACAGCGCCAGCTGCCACCCTTCGCGCGCCCAACGCAGCGCGATCTCGCGTCCCAGCCCGGACCCTGCGCCGGTGATCATGATGCGATTGTGCATAGCAGACGCCTTGTCGGTTATGAAGAAGTAGCCAGAGTGTAAACAGGAGGATTGTCCGACAAACCCTTCATCAGGGCGCTGAATATGAGAGGCAAACCGATGCTTTGAATGGATCACCACTCTTTTGGATGTATTTAGGCAGTTGGGTGTTTGATGGGCAGCGAGTTATATCGAACTTGGTGACCCGTTAGTTACGGCTTGGTTCCACACTAAGCGGCGTTAGTTTTTGCGCATTTTTGATCAGCATTTTAAGCAATCACGTTTTTTCGCTAAACGCGCAAGGCTATGGTTTCTTTGTTTTTTTTGGGGATGTTAATTTTTATTTCTGCCGCTCAGAACCTTTTGATTAGTCCGGCAGTCGGATCCATCAAGCAGCACAATGATTAGCCGTAGTGGCAACCTCTTGAACTGCATAGCCATCTTCCAAGAACACTAGAAGGAACTCGTCATGGGCATCGGCACAATTCTGATCATCATCCTTATCCTGCTGTTGGTTGGCGGACTTCCGGTTTTCCCGCACTCCCGAAGCTGGGGCTACGGTCCGTCGGGCATCATCGGTACGATTCTGGTGATCCTGCTGATATTGGTGTTGCTGGGCAGGATTTAACTGCCAGGCTGGCATTAAAAAAGAACCGCGCTCAGGCGCGGTTTTTTTTGTGTTTTTTTTGGAGCGGATCTGCCTGGGGGCAGATTGTTTCGCCTTCGGCGACTTACTTTTGAAAAGCACCAAAAGTAAGCAAAAGTGCCTGCTCTCGGCTTGGCCCGACTTCGTCGGGTTCCCTCACTCCGACGACGCTCCGTGGGCCCAAGTCGCGATTGGCGGTGTTTGAGCGTTCTGTGCAGGAAGATCAAAAGCAGATCAACAGCTTCCCGGCTGAAGCCGGTCCCACAGGGTGTACGGTGTGCTTTTTTAGTGGGACCGGCTTTAGCCGGGAAGAGGCTGGTTTGAACGCTATGAATTCAGAAACTTACGCTCACCCGTTAGCTGCTACCACTGGATTTTTAGGGGTGCAGGGAGAGTGAGGGTTTACAGCAATCGAACAGGACGTTCTGGGGAAGCTAGGGCGTAACCGTCCGGGCAACACGCCTTCCTGATGCCATCGCTTAAGGCGATGGTGTCCACCTAAATTTAAGTGGACACCATTTTTAGCCTTTTTAAGCGGACGCCCATGCCACAAGAACGCCGTTCCTATTCCAAGTCCTTTAAGGCCCAGGTCATCGCCGAGTGCGCGCAGGCTGACACCTCGATTGCCAATGTCGCCTTGACCCACAACCTCAATGCAAACCTTGTCCATAAATGGATTCGGGTGCATGCGCAGAAAAACCTGGCACTGCAAACTGCCTTTATTTCGGTCAAGGCATTGTCTTCGACAGCGGCCCCTCAAACTCTTCCGGCCACGATTCAAATCGAAGTGCCTCATTCAAAAGGCGTAGTCGTGGTGAGTTGGCCGGCAGAAAATGCAGCGGCATGTTCCGCTTTTCTGCGAGACCTGCTGCGATGATTCGCATCGACACCATCTGGCTCGCCATTGAGCCCATGGACATGCGCGCCGGCACTGAAACCGCGCTGGCGCGAGTTGTCGCGGTGTTCGGTGCGGCGAAGCCGCACTGTGCTTATCTGTTCGCCAACCGCCGCGCCAATCGTATGAAAGTGTTGGTGCATGACGGCGTGGGGATTTGGCTTGCAGCCCGGCGCTTGAATCAAGGGCGCTTCTTTTGGCCAGGCGTGCGGCACGGCTCTGAAGTCGAGTTGGATGCCGAGCAACTTCAAGCCTTAGTGCTCGGTTTACCTTGGCAACGCGTCGGTTCCGGAGGAGCCATCACGGTGCTCTAACTCGCCTGCCATGGCCTGCTTGCCAGCGCAATTGGCCCATCAGTCCATCGCCGCCCATAGCCCTCTCTGGCAAAATCGGCGGTATGACTTCGCATCCGAATCTCGATCAATTAAACCCTGAAGAACTGCGTGCTTTGGCTGCGCAGTTGATCCAGCGCGTCGAGACGATGGACAAGCAGATCAATCATCAAAAGTCGGTCAACGAGAAACTGGCCCACGAGATTGCGCTGCTCAAACGCTTTAAATTTGCCAAGCGCAGCGAGCAACTAAGTCCGGATCAAGCCAGCTTGCTCGACGACCTGATCGACACCGATATTGCCGCCATTGAAGCTGAGCTTGAAGCACTGCAACCGGCGCTTGTTGAAGGCAAAGTACGCCAGCAACCCAAGCGCGCTGCGCTGCCAGCGCAGTTCCCTCGCACGCTGATCCATCACGAACCGGAAAACAGCCACTGCCAATGCGGCTGCGCCCTCAAACGTATCGGTGAAGATGCCAGCGAAAAGCTCGACTACACACCGGGCGTCTTCACTGTCGAGCGCCACATCCGTGGGAAATGGGCCTGCGAGCAGTACGAAACGCTGATCCAGGCGCCGGTACCGGCGCATGTCATCGACAAAGGCATACCGACAGCGGGCCTGCTGGCCCACGTCATGGTGGCCAAATTTGCCGACCATCTGCCACTGTACCGGCAGGAGAAAATCTTCGGCCGCGCCGGACTGCCTATTGCTCGCTCGACCTTGGCGCAATGGGTGGGTAACTGCGGCGTGCAATTACAGCCGCTGGTTGATGCGCTGCGCGAAGCCGTGCTGACGCACGGTGTCGTCCACGCCGACGAAACCCCGGTACAAATGCTGACGCCAGGCGCGAAGAAAACGCATCGCGCTTACGTCTGGGCCTTTGCCACCAGCCAGTTCTCCGATCTGGCGGCAGTTGTTTACGACTTCAGCCCGAGCCGCGCTGGCGAACATGCCCGAAACTTCCTGGGCAACTGGAACGGCAAGCTGGTCTGCGATGACTTCGCTGGCTACAAGGCAGGATTTGAGCTGGGCGTTACGGAGATCGGCTGCATGGCCCATGCACGGCGCAAGTTCTTCGACCTGCACGCGACCAACAAGAGCCAAATCGCCGAAAAAGCACTGCACTACATCGCGGCCTTGTACGAAGTTGAGCGAGAGGTTCGCGAACTGGAACTCGGCGACCGACATCGAATACGGCGAGAGAAAGCTGCGCCAATCATCGACGCACTTCATACCTGGATGATCGCCCAAAGGCAGCTTGTGCCGGAGGGATCGGCCATCGCCAAAGCCTTGGGTTACAGTCTCAAACGCTGGATAGCACTGACGCGCTATCTCGATGATGGTGCTGTGCCCATCGATAACAACTGGTGCGAAAATCAAATCCGGCCGTGGGCACTTGGGCGTTCAAACTGGCTGTTTGCAGGCTCTTTACGCAGCGGCAAGCGCGCGGCTGCAATCATGAGTCTGATCCAATCGGCACGGCTCAATGGGCATGATCCTTATGCGTACTTAAAAGATGTCCTCAATCGCCTGCCGACGCAGCGGGCGAGTGAGATTGCCGAGTTGTTGCCTCATAATTGGATGCGTCCGTAACTCACTCAAGATGGGCTCGGCAGAGGCTCATGACTTAAAACAAGGACGGTAAGAAAAATCATGAAAACGAATCTCATCGTGGTTGGTAATGAGCCAAATCCCGAGCTTGAGGAAGCAATTAGCGTTGGTTTGAATGCATTCAATGATCAGATAACTGGCTCAAATGATCGCAGTCCACTGACGGTGATTGTCAGAGACCCGAATACGAAAGAGGCCTTGGGAGGAATCATCGGAAGATCGTCTCTAGGGCTGGCGTTTCTCGATCTCTTTCATCTTCCAGACTCTCTCCGTGGATCGGGTTTAGGGACGAAAGTCCTGAGAGCGTTCGAGGATGAGGCGCGTAGCCGGGGATGTCGCTCTGCCGTGCTTTACACCATTAGCTTCCAGGCACCTGGTTTTTACGAAAAAAACGGGTGGATACGTTTTGGGGAAATAGCCTGTGACCCAGAAGGTGCGAGTCGTGTTTTTATGAGCAAAAAGCTCTGACGGCCAGATTAAAATCGCCACCAGTAGAAATGTAACTGGTTGCAAGGCGTGATCGCCATACGCTTACTGCGCACCTTCGTTCGATTGCTGGCCTGAACGGGTCGCCAGCTTGTGAGCTTCATCCGCATTTTCGGAGACATGGTGAATGCTGACAGTAAGTTCCTCGACAGTTGCCGCCATCATCGATGGCGGAGGTTGATTGCTCCTGGATAGAACCAGATAGTTGCTCGGATGCGCCCGAAACTTACTGTACAGCGACGACCAACTGATTCGCCGCCAAGCTGATTTGCTGGATCATCTCCCGGAGCCGGATCTGCATACGTGCGAAGGCTTTCGGCAGCTCATCATGGCTGATGGTATATATAGCCGTATCAAGTTTGCCATTGGCAATAGCCGTAGCAGCGTCAATCGCGAGCTGCAAGCGTGCAGTAGTGCTGCGACCCAAAGTGGTCGCTAGGGCAACGGATAGAACCGCGGCCACAACGCCCCCCCAAATTAGGATCATCAAGGCTTGATGCTTTGCATCCGCCATTGCCTGGTTTCGGGCATCTAAGTCCAGTCATCAATGCAGCTGAACTCGCTAGGAACAACCTAGATGTCTGGTCAAAACTGCCTTGGAAAACCTGGCGCCGATCATCCGGCTTTTCTACGGGGTAGCTGCCCTCCCTACCGATACCATCGGTCAGCGCTAATGCCCTATCTTCTCCGGGCCCGAAATACTTCAGCGTGGCAGCGACGATTCGCAGCCCACTAGACGTGGTATTGGATACCTCGCTTTGGCAGGCTTCGGCGCTTCGAATGAATCCCGACTCAACTTACTGTGATAACCGCATTCAGGATCAACACCACAACCAATCCGACCACAGCCACAATAGATTGAACCACCGAGATAGTCTTCGTTGCTTCTCCCATTGTCATGCCAAAAGACTCCTTTACCATCCAGAAGCCTGCATGATTCGCATAATTGAAAAACAGCGAACCACAGCCGATGGACAATGCTAGCAAGGGCAAGTTAAGGGTGGGATCAGCACCCGCAAGCGGCGCCAGCAAGCCTGCAGCGCCTACGATACCCACAGTTGCGGAGCCAGTAGAAACCGAGAGCAACATCGCAATCAGCCAACCCAGGATTAACGGAGGGAAGGCAGACTGCTGGGTCAGGTGCACGATAGCATCGCCTACCTTGGCACTGGTTAGCATCTCCTGAAATGCTCCGCCTCCTGCAATGATCATGATGATGGAGGCAATAGGCTTGAGACTTTTACCCAGCGAATCACGCACCTTTTCGGCGTCGCCACCGCGCGCTAGAACTAGGCTTGCGCCGGCGAAAAGCACGCCTAAGAGCATGGATATCAAAGGGTTTCCCACGAAACTGGCCATTTGCAGCATCGCATTGCCCTTGGGCAGCACCATCTCGGCGACGGCATTGATCAGCATCAGGATCGCCGGTAGCAAGGCTGCCAGTACGCCGAGCCAAACGCCGCGGCGGGGTTGACTGTCGGCTCTTTCGGCCAGCGTGAACTGATCAAGTAATGCCTGATCAGGCCTGGTGCTCATACGCTTCGAAATGAACGCGCCGTAAAGGGGGCCGCCCAGAATCATTGCTGGAATAGCCGCGATGAAGCCGTAGAGCATTGTGGGCCCCACTGAGGTTTTGAGCGCAGCGATGGCCGTCAACGGGCCTGGGTGCGGCGGTACCATGCCATGCATAGCGGCGAGCGCCGAAATCACTGGAACACCCACATACACATACGCCGAGCCTTTGAAGCGAGCCTGGCTTTCCAGCTTTCGCGCCACACTGAATATCAGCGGCAGCATGATCACCAAACCCACCTCGAAAAACATAGGTATGCCAATTACAAATGCAACCATCATCATTGCCCAAGGGATCATGCGATCCGAGGTGCGCTTCAGGATGACCTCGGCCAGTTGCTCCGTGACGCCAGCATCAGCCAGGATCTTGCCTAGCATCGCGCCTAGCGCGATTACAATCCCGACTGCGCCCAGTGTCTTTCCGGCACCGGTGATCAAGTGCGCGACGATACTTTCTGGCTGCATTTGAGTGGCAAAGCCCACACCAACAGAAACGACCATCAGGGCCAAAAGCGGGTGCATCTTGAGTCGCGACACGATCAGTGCCACCAGCACCAAGACGCTGACAAGCGCGGTCATTAAAAGCTGTATATCCAGGGTAGTCATGAAATTATCTCAGTTGGGCAGGCGCTGAGGCTGCACTCAGTGTTTGAAAAACGGGTTCGAGTCGCAACGTTTAACGAGGCACGCAAAAAACTAAAAAACGCCTGAGTGCCTCCGCCTACAACACCCGCTTCAGGAAAGGCAAGCACTTCGCAGCCTGCTGCTATGTCACTGCTGTCAGGTAGCTTAGTGATGAGGCCAAAATGGGCACTAGCGGGAGCGCCCCAAAGGTTAAGGCCTCGGATTTCCTGCAAGCGAAGGGCAATTGCCAAGTGAGCATCTAAACCTCCAACGTCTTGAGCAGTTATCCACCGAAACGGCCGAGTTTTTTTATGCTCACGGGGAGCTAATTGGCTATACCAACCGAACATGGTTCTTATCCTTATGGTTGAGCGTAAAGCGGCAAAAAATCAGGTGTGGCTGGCTAGATATGAACTCTCAGCGGATGTCTACGCTGTAGCGAAAAAATTTGGCATGCCCGTGGGAGCGACGCCACTCTAGTGGGGTGTCGGCGTAGTCACGCGCCAGCCGCTCGATCACCACAACCGGGCTGCTGACAGGGATTTGCAATAACTGAGCGTGCACGTCGTCTACGGACTGGGCAGTGAGCGACTCTTCGGCATAAGCCACCACCTGCCCACAGAACTTTTCGTAGATTGGGTAGAGCAGTGGCCCCTCGACAGCGAGATTGATGTCCAGAAGCGGCCGAAAGCGTGCAGACGGTAGCCAGATCTCCTCGGCGAGAAACGGCTGACCATCGAGCAGTCGAACACGGATGATGCGAATGACCGGCGCGTCGGCGGATAATCCCAAAGCTTGGGCGACCTCTAGAGGTGCTGATAAAGGCTCTATGGAAAAAATGCGGCTTTCCGGTATCTGTCGCTCGCCGGCGGCTGTCTGGAAACGAAAGAAACGAAACAGCGAGGATTGAAACTGAGGCCGACGGACAAACGTGCCGCGGCCTTGTTGACGCTCGAGCAGACCTTCATTGACCAGCGCATCCACCGCTTTGCGCACGGTACCCGTCGACAGCCGGTATTCAGTTGAAAGCGCCGCCTCCGTGGGAATAGCTTCGCCAGGCCGCCAGTGATTAGTTGCAATCTGCTGGGCCAAGTGGTCATGAAGGCGTTGATAAAGCGGCAAACGAGTATCTTTGGACAGAGCATGCATTGACCGATTCGCTTTGTTGTATGGTCATATATATGAATTGTAACCAACTATTTCACCGATGATAAGAGCTTGTCAATAGCACTCTTCTATTTTGATCGAGCAGGCAAATACTGGCGATCAAGCGCGCCTTGACCGCATGTTTGGCTTGAACTGATAGGGGGCACCAGACTGTATTCGTGACTAGAATGTCTGCACGAGCAGATCTGAAGCAGCAGGTCTGAGCGATTTCCTTCGCGGGGCAATGTCGACATCGCCGCAACCGCAGATGGCCTCGGGCCGCCACGCGTTTGTCGCGGAGAGTGGCGCACTGCGGTCGATCAGAAGTCCCCCACTTGACTCCAGGCTGTTTTCCGGAATCGGTCAGGATGATACCCGCGCATGTCATCGACAAAGGCATACCGACATAGGGTCTGCCGGCCCACGTCATGGTGGCCGAGTTCGCTGATCATTTGCCGTTGTATCGTCAGGAAAAAATCTTCGGCCGCGCCGGGCTGCCCATCGCCCGTTCGACCTTGGCGCAATGGGTAGGCAACTGCGGCGTGCAACTTCAGCCGCTAGTCGATGCGCTGCGCGAAGCCGTGCTGACGCACGGCGTCGTCCACGCCGACGAGACGCCGGTACAAATGCTGACGCCTGACGCTAAAAAAACTCATCGCGCTTATGTCTGGGCCTATGCCACCAGCCAGTTCTCCGACTTGGCGGCGGTCGTTTACGACTTCAGTCCGAACCGCGCTGGCGAACATGCCCGAGCCTTCCTGGGTCGTTGGAACGGCAAGCTGGTCTGCGATGACTTTGCAGGCTACAAGGCAGGCTTTGAACTGGGCGTTACGGAGATCGGCTGCATGGCCTATGCCCGCCGAAGTTCTTCGACTTGCATGCGACCAACAAGAGCCAGATCGCCGAAAAAGCGCTGCGCTACACCGCGGCATTGTACGAAGTTGAACGAGAAGTCCGCGAGCTGGACCGGGTGATCGACAGCGAATACGGCAGGAAAAAGCAGCGCCAATCGCCGACGCACTTCATACCTGGATGATCGCCCAGAGGCAGCTGGTGCCTAAGGGGTCGGCCATAGCCAAAGCGTTGGATTACAGCCTCAAACGCTGGATAGCGCTGACGCGCTATCTCGATGACGGAGCTGTGCCCATCGATAACAACTGGTGCGAGAATCAAATCCGGCCGTGGGCTCTTGGTCGCTCGAACTGGCTGTTCGCGGGATCGTTACGCAGCGGTAAACGTGCCGCGGCGATCATGAGTTTGATCCAATCGGCGCGACTCAACGGCCATGATCCGTATGCTTATTTGAAGGACGTCCTCACGCGCCTGCCGACACAGCGGGCAAGTGAGATTGCGGAGCTACTACCGCATAGGTGGCGACCGGTTTAGTTGCGCAAGACGGGATGCCCGGACGCACTTCCAACTGGTGCCATTACCGTTCTACTTAGCCTTTATGCTGGTTATCCATGCATTCCTCCCTACAGCTTCGCCCGGTTCAGCCGATAGTTTTCGTACCAAGAGAAGCGCGGCAATTCGATCCTGTAACGAAGGAGAGTAAGCGGCTTTTGAGGAAGATCTCTTGGAATGCTTTCATTACCTCATAACCATAAATGAGAGATGGGCACTTTTTAACGCCTAAGAAAGCACTCACAGACCTTGAGTGATCGAGAACCCGATGAATTTATTAGCGCCTGCCCTGTTCGTTACCAACCGTGTTCGATTCCCCATGAAATTCGCAATTTTGGGATTTATTGTCCTGATTCCTCTGCTCCTGCTAGGCACCCGGGTGATGCTTTCACTGAACACGAGCATCACGGGCATCAAGCATGAACAGGTGGGTCAACAATACTTGTTGGACGTCACCCCTATCCTGCGTCTAACCATGATTCAGAGGGCGCTGACACACGGCATGCTCAGCGGTGACACCAACGCAGTAGCCAATGCAGCACGCAATGCTGAAAAGCTTAACGATGCCTATGCGACTCTTGCTGCGCAGGACGCAAAATTTAGCACCCAACTGGCAACGACAGACCGAGTTCAGACGTTGCGTACCGCTAGTGTGCAGCTGGTTGAACGCGCTAAAGCAGGCGAAGCACCTTTGGTGATCTTTTCCGCGTGGAACGACCAGTTAACCGACCTAATGAATTTCGTTTACTACATTACGGCCACTTCCGGCATGATTTTGGACGAAGAAGCAGGTTCGTTGTACCTCATCGATCTAAGCTCTATACGTCTACCTCGGCAAATAAATCTGGTCGGACAGATTCGCGGTCTGGCCAGCGGTTTTAGCGCTGACCGTCCTCTGGACGACACCACTCGTATTTTTGCCCAGACTTTGTTGAAACAGGAGCTGCTAATGCGTCAAGAGTTGCAGCAGAGCCTTTCGCTGCTTCGCCGAGAAGAGCCTAAATTATCTGGTGTAGTTCAGCCGTCTGTAACAACAGCCATTACCGACCTGGAAAATCTGCGTAAAGACCTGGTGGACTACCTTGATCCGAGCAAGCGCTCAACCGTGAATGCCAACACCTTGGGCGAGCGTGGAAACGCCGCCGTTGCTCAGTTTTACAAAGCTCAGGATCAGATGCAGGAATCGCTGCGAATTCGAATTGATGAGCGTCTGAATACACTGAGTAATGAGCGTACTTTCGGCACTGAGCTATTTATCGCCATTGCGATACTGCTGCTCTATGCGTTCGTCGGCATCTACAAGGCTCTGCGGATTGGGGTTGATGAGCTCCTAGCTGTGACGGCACGTATTGCTCAAGGCGATCTGAGCGCGCGCGTCCGAATCAACAGCCACGATGAAATCGGTGATGTAGGCGAGGGACTTAACCGCATGGTAACGGCCTTCTCTGGCTCACTGAGCCAGGTGGAGCGTAGCTCGCATTCAGTCTCAGATGCGGCAAAGCGACTAGAGATCTCCATAGGCCAAGCCAAAGCCTCAATGAACTCACAACAGGCTGAAACCGAGCAGGTTGCTACTGCCATCAACGAAATGACCGCGAGCGTTGCCGACGTAGCCCAGAATACCGAGGGCGCAGCACGTGCCGCTGAATCTGCAAGCAGTGCGTCTAACGACGGCTTGAAAGTTATGATTGAAACAAGTGCCGCTATTGAGGCGTTGGCCAACGAAGTGGAGCTCAGTGCAAGCAAAGTCGAAGCGTTAGCGACACACAGCAAAGAAATCGGTGGTGTCATCGAGGTCATCAGTACCATCGCGGATCAGACTAACCTGCTGGCCCTTAACGCGGCCATCGAGGCGGCGCGAGCTGGCGAGCAAGGCCGTGGTTTCGCGGTCGTGGCTGACGAAGTGCGGACTCTGGCCTCGCGCACACAAAACTCCACAGAAGAAATTCGACGGATCATCCAACAGTTGCAAGGCGCTACTGATGCCGCTGTTCAACAGATGAAGGCTGGACAAACCCGAGCTAGGGAATGCATTCAGGCAGCGAGCCAAGCGTCTGGCAGCCTGAACCAGATCAATGAAGCAGTAGACGGAATTGTGGGCATGAACACTCAGATTGCAAGTGCGGCGGTGCAGCAACATTCGGTCTCAGAGGATATCAATCGCAACGTCATCGGCATTCGAAACAGCAGTTTAATCGTCATGGAAGGCGTAGAGGACAACGCCGTAACGGCTGACGAGCTTTCATTGCTCGCTAATGAACTTCGCAGCGTAGTCGGCAAGTTTAAGTTATCCAGCAACGCTTGAAAGGAATCTCAAGCGTTTCAATTGTTGATAGCACGAGAAAGTGCTTTGACCGGGTCTGACTGGGGTGATGATGCCCGGCAGTCCCTGATCGACGTTGAGGGCTGAGCTTCATCGTTGCGCAATCTAGTAAAACAATAGAGCCAGCTACGCTAGATGACTTGCCCGGACGGTTACTCTTTCTTGGTGTCTTTCTTTTCAGAAGACTTCGAAAGAGTCGAGGCCGCCGCTGATTTCTTTTCCGGTGATGACTTTTTGTCCTTCAAATCCTTGCTGGCTTTCGAAGCTTCACCTTTGGTTTTCTTGTCGTCTTTAGCCACGTTAACCACCTCTCGAAGAGTGCCGGTATTAGCACAAGGCCTGTGGGAATCTCCACACGCTAATCATTAGGCGAACCCGCTTAAAGCGGTTCAATCTTTTTTAAGCGCTGAACGCAAAAATGACATCTGCGTCAGATCACAACACCGCGACCATGGCCACCCATGGCAAAGGCAGGTCGATTTGACCCACACAACCCGCAAGCACCGGGAGCGCTGTTGATTCCATCAGCGGCTGCCCATGCAGTTTGAGCAGCGCCTCGCGCTGGCACCATGCTTCGGTAAAGGCGAGCGTGCGTTGGGTATCGGGCGTTGCGAGCAATTGGCAGGTTGTGGTGGGGCCGAGGTAGTCCTTTGAGACGATGAGCCAGTCTGGTACGTCCTGGGTTTTCATGAGATCAACGCCCACCGGCCCTTGCAGATTGACGGCAGCGAGGGACAGGCCAGCTTCGTGGCTGATCGACAGGCCAGGCTCCAGCGCGCCGTCGAGGATCACCCGGGGAGGCCTTCCGGGCACGCTAACGAAGGTGATGTCACAAGGTTTGAGGTCAAGCCACTCGCCCAGTGCATCACGCAGGTGCGTGCGGATGCCCAGCCTTGCCTGCGCCCTTGATGCACCCGGATCGGTGGTGATACTGATTAGTAACAGGTCGGTATCCACGTGCAGCCGGGCCAACTGGCCGGGTAGCACATTGACCACCCGCCGCTTGCCATTCATGACGTCGACCGCCTCTACACTCATGCCCTGCCAGGCTCTGCAGGGCATCCGACCCAGCGGCTGCCGGCCGGGATGTGTTCGCCTTTCATCACCAGTGTCAAAGCACCCAAGTGCGCATCACATCCCACCACCGCGCTGTAAAGCACGGCGCTGCGCGGGCCCATATAGACGCGTTCGCGGATGTCGACAAGGTCGATTTTCATGACCCGGTCTTCGAACAGGTGAGTCTGTGGGCAAACCGCCGCGTTCAATTCACTGTGCGCACCGACCTTGACGCAGTCAAATTCGGTGATGTCGGTGGTATCCATGTACACGCCTTTGCCAATCCTGCAGCCGAGCATGTTGAACGCCAGTGGCAACCAGGGTGTGCCGCGCACATAGCGCATGAAGTTGGGCACGGCCATGCCTTCGTAGAGGCTGGTAATGCCTTCCGACAGCCACACGAATGGCGTCCACATCGGATCGGCACGTTTACGATAACGACCGATGACCAGCCATTTCAACGTGGCGACCAGCAGGAAATTACCCACGCTGTATGCGAGGCCAATCAAGGCCAGATAAGTGATAACCGTGCCCCAGCTTCGCTCATCGACCAACGGCATCAGGTAAAGGATGACGGTGTAGCCAACGGCTATGGTCATCGCATTCGGTGTCACGATACGCGTCGCTTCGATCAAGCCACGGGCCAGCCGGCGCAGAGGTGACGGCTTGAAGGTGAGCGAGTCGGGATATCCCGAGAGCTGTTCACGGGCCGGCAGATTGATCGGCGGCGAGCCAAGCCATGTGTCGCCGTTGGCCAGCTGACTATTGGGTGGTGTGCTGGAGTGCACGCCGATGAGGACGTTCTCCGGAAGTACGGTGCCATCGGCGATATAACTGCCATTACCCACAAAACTGCGGTTTGAGACGACAGTGGGTTGCATGGTCATCCAGCCACCATCTATGTGCTCGTCGCCCAGCATCACGGCGTCGGCGATGAAGGTCTCATCACCGAGGGTGAGCATGTCGGGGATCACGCCCTGCGCACTGGATATCTCGGCGTTACGGCCCACCTTCGCACCGAGCAATCGGTACCAGAACGGCGCGTATACCGTGGCGTACATGCCGGACAGCACATTCAAGCTCGCCTCCTGAATATGGCTGACCAACCACTTGGCACAGTAGGTGTTGCTGTGTACCGCGTAGCGGCCTGGCTTCAACCGCGGCAGTGCAATCCAGCGCAACGCGGCAGAGGCCAGTGCCGTGAAGACGATCAGCACGGCACTGGCCGGCAACGCCAGGATGAAATAACGGACGATCTGACTGCTTACGCCCCAGTTTTCCAGCCAGGTCAGTGTGTGGTGGGTATCGAACGTGTCCATCAGGAAGAAAGTTGGAAACACCGGGATGAAAAACAGCGTGGCTATCAGCAGGATTCCCGCGCTGAAAAACATGGCTTCTGCACCAAGGCGGGCTTTGCTCACTACGGGTCGGGCAGGTTGCCGGCGGGTATCGAATGAGCCTCTGTCACGTGCCGGAGAACCTTGCCAAATGCGCCCGGCCGGCACCTCGCGACCATCGGCCAGAGCCGACTGCGCTTCCAGATGACCAAATGGCCCCACGCCGGTATTGCCTTCCATGATCACGTACGAGCCAACACAGGCGTTGGCCTGCACCTTGATCTGCCCCAGGTGCAACTGGCCTCGTTCGACCCTCGCGTTTTCGAAGCTGACGCCGTTACCGATACTGACCCCATCGCCGATCTCTAGAAGGTCAGGGGCACGAATACCGATCCCGCCAATAATCACGTCTTTGCCGATCTTGGCTCCCAAGGCACGCAACCAGACCGGATAAAGAGACGAACCACTCAGTAAATAAAGCGGTGCCGACTCAACCATTCGGTCGGCAGCCCACCACCGAAAATAAGTGACGCCCCATAGCGGATAAACACCGGGTTTGAGGCGCCCGGCGATCAGCCATTTGCCCGTGAGCGCGATCATGAATTGCACCACCGTGGCGACCAGGAAGATCATGATCGACGCGAGCGTTGCCATAGTCACGGAGTCGCCGGGGGATCCGGTGAGGCAGTGGTAGGTGAAGAACGGTGCCAGCCACTGGGTCATGCGCAGGCTGACCATTACCGGCAAAGTGAGCGCTTGTGCCACGCCACAACGCCAGCGGCGCCAGGCCGAGGGTGGCGTCCATTCGGTCGGGGCTTCGGTTTCTTCCGGAGTCAGGTCAAGCACTGCGCTGATGGCGTCAAGCCGACGTTGTTGATAGATATCGCGTACGGTGATGTGGGCGAAGCGTGGGTGGGCGCGCAGGGCTGATGCCAGGCGTGCAGCAAAAAATGAATGGCCGCCCAGATCGCTAAAAAAATCTGCATCGCGGCGAATCGGAACGCCTGGAAACAGCTTTGTCAGCTCTGCGAACAACACCACTTCGCTGGCAGTTTCTGCGACATCGGATTCAGTGCTGGTAGCGCTTGTATCGACCTCCAGAGGTCGCGCCTTTAGCGCTTTGCGATCTATCTTGCCGGACGTCAGCCGCGGCATGCTCTCGAGCAGTTCAACATATCCAGGCACCATGTAGGACGGCAACTTTGCCTGGGCGGCTTTGCGCAAGGCACTGGTGAACGCAGCGGGTGGCTCATCATCACAGACGACGTAGGCGATCAGTTGGTCGAGCCCGCGGTGGTTGCGCAGCAACACAGCGACGGTGCCAACGCCCGGCTGCAGAGCCAGTAACGACTCGATCTCGCCGAGTTCGACACGAAAACCTCTGATTTTGACCTGATCGTCCGCACGCCCAAGGCAGTGCACCTGGCCTTCATGATCAATGCGCGCCAGATCGCCCGTGCGGTAAATGCGGGCGTCATTCGGGCCGGTGGACCAAGGGTTGGGCAGAAATTTTTCTTGGGTCAGGTCCGGCCGTCCGAGATACCCCTCAGCCACTCCAGGCCCGACAATACACAGCTCACCGGTCTGACCGCGTGGCAGCAGCACCGGCTGGCAGTCGCTCTCAAACCGGGCTTCTTGCGCGATCACCAACAACCCGTAGTTGGGCAGTGGCTGACCGATGCTGACCGGGCGGCCGGGCAAGAGGCGAGACAAACTGGCGGACACTGTCGCTTCGGTAGGCCCATAGGTGTTGAACATCTGCCGGTTCGGCTTTGACCAGCGATCCACGAGGGATTCGGGGCACATTTCGCCGCCAAGGTTGATCAGGCGCAAGCCAGGCACGTCCTCACTGAATAGCGCTAACAATGTTGGTACGGCATGCAATACGCTGATGCGCTGCTGGTTCAGCAGGCGCGGCAGGCTCTCCGGGTCGCCACTGGTTTCCTTCGGGCCAATCCACAGGGTTGCGCCGACCAGATAGGAGATCCAGATCTCCTCAAACGACATATCGAACGCCACCGAGAAACCTTGGTACACGCGGTCACTGGCATTCACGCCAAGTATGGCGTTCTCGCTACGCAGGAAATGGCAGATGCTGCGCTGGGAAATCAGAATGCCTTTCGGTTTGCCGGTGGAGCCCGAGGTGTAAATCACGTACGCAGGATGATCGGGCATCGCGCCAGTGCGCCGCAGAAGTGGTGCATCTGTCTGCACGAGTAGCGATTCGGCGGTCCAAACCGTCATACCGATGTCACTCAGTTGTGGCTTGAATGCGTCGCAGCTGAGTACGCCCACTGCATTCGCATCCTCCATGCACACTTGCAGCCGCTCCACCGGCGTGTCTTGGTCCAGCGGCAGCCAGGCTGCACCCGACTTGGCAATACCCGCCTGCATAACCAGCAGCTCAATGCCTCTGGGCAACCACAAACCGACGATTTGGCCGGGCCGCACCCCCGCTTCGATCAGCGCTGCGGCGACGCGGTCTGCCTGATAGTCCAACTGCGCATAGTTGATCTGACGTTCGCCAAAGATCAGCGCGATCTTTTCCGGGTGACGCCTGGCGGTGGCCTCCAGCAGATCGGCCAACACTTCCTCGCGCAGCAACTCGGGCTGAAACGGACCGTACATGACGTCTGGCAGCGGTTCGTCGTGCAACAACTTCAACGGGGTCATATTATTCATGGCGCAACTCATTCGCTCGTGTGGAATAGATGCCTTGGGGTACTGGCTTAGGAGCACGAAACTGGGAGTACTGGAGTTATGAAGCCTGTCGGGCAGAACGAGGCGTCCGTTGTATTTCATTTTTAATAACGTTATTTGAACACTGCGTGCTTCTTTAAAACGACAGCGCTACCGGCAGCGCACTGTCTCAAGTTATGGCTGTACACAACTTGAACGAAGTGGCGAAGTGGCGAAGCGCTGAAGGTGACTCAGCGACAGGCAGGAGGGGGACAAGGCAGCCAAAGGAGGATCATCGCAGCAGCTTTGCCGTTAACGGCCCCACAGGACAGGCCGAACGGCAAAGGGGCCTGCATTCGTGCCCGTGCCGGGTTTCGCCGACGGCGCCCTGATCTGAGCGTTTTCAAAACAGGGTTTAATAGGGACGTGCCGAAAAAGAGCGCAGTGAGCATGAAGTTAACGGTTTTAGCAGGCAGCCGATATTTTATCTAATACGAATGATTCAACTATAAGTATGAAGCGTGATGCAGCAGGCATGACAAGGGAGCCGAAGTCATACAACTTCTAGCGAACCCGCCTCACAGGTTGCGAAACGGCAACCCGTTATGCGGCATTAACTCTGTGAGTTCGTCGCGCGACTGAGGCTGACGACATAAACCACTGCCGCTGTTTCGCAGAGTTGCCCGGTAGCGCAGGCTCAGAACGAGGGTTTTCGTTGTGCCCGGAGCGAGCGTTTTTCCAGCACACACAAAAACGCCCCGAATCATCGGGGCGTTTCCACAACAGCACTACCTCACATCAATGCGACACCGCACCACTGGCCCCCAGGCCCGTCTGCGAACGCACAAACTGCGGGAAGAACAACGCACGCTCACCCTCCGCCGCCTTCGACTTATCCGTGATCGAGAAAAACCAGATCCCGACAAACGCAATCGCAATCGAAAACAACGCCGGATACTCGTACGGGAAAATCGCCTTCTCGTGATGCAGAATCTGCACCCAAATGGTCGGCCCGAGCACCATCAACACCACCGCACTGACCAGGCCCATCCAGCCGCCAATCATCGCGCCACGAGTGGTCAGGTTCTTCCAGTACATCGAAAGCAACAACACCGGGAAGTTACAGCTCGCCGCAATCGAGAACGCCAGGCCCACCATGAACGCGATGTTCTGACTTTCGAACGCAATACCCAACAGGATCGCCACGACCGCCAGCGCAACCGTGGTGTACTTCGACACACGGATCTCGTCTTTCTCGTTGGCCTTGCCCGCCTTTATCACACTGGCATACAAGTCGTGGGACACCGCCGAAGCACCGGCCAGGGTCAGACCCGCCACCACAGCAAGGATGGTCGCGAACGCCACCGCCGAGATAAAGCCCAGGAACAGACTGCCACCGACCGCATCGGCCAAGTGAACCGCTGCCATGTTGTTGCCGCCGAGCAGCGCGCCCGCCGCGTCCTTGAACGTCGGATTGGTGCTGACCAGCAGGATCGCGCCAAAACCGATGATGAAGGTCAGGATGTAGAAGTAGCCGATGAAACCGGTCGCGTAGAGCACCGACTTACGGGCTTCCTTCGCATCACTCACGGTGAAGAAGCGCATGAGAATGTGTGGCAGGCCTGCGGTGCCGAACATCAGCGCCAAACCCAGCGAGAACGCCGAGATCGGATCTTTCACCAGACCGCCCGGGCTCATGATCGCTTCACCTTTCGGGTGAACCTTCACCGCTTCCGAGAACAGCACGTTGAAGTCGAAGTTGACGTGCTTCATCACCATCAACGCCATGAACGACGCACCGGAGAGCAGCATCACCGCCTTGATGATCTGTACCCACGTGGTCGCCAGCATGCCGCCGAACAGCACATAAAGGCACATCAGGATACCGACGAGCACCACCGCCACCGCATAGTCCAGACCGAACAGCAGCTGGATCAGCTTGCCGGCGCCAACCATCTGAGCGATCAAGTAGAACGCCACGACCACCAGCGAACCGCAGGCGGACAAGGTGCGGATTTCCTTCTGCTTGAGGCGATAGGACGCCACGTCAGCGAAGGTGTACTTGCCCAGGTTGCGCAGGCGTTCGGCGATCAGGAACAGGATGATCGGCCAGCCGACAAGGAAGCCGATGGAGTAGATCAGACCGTCGTAGCCGGAGGTGTACACCAGCGCGGAAATCCCCAGAAAGGACGCCGCCGACATGTAGTCACCGGCGATGGCCAGGCCGTTCTGGAACCCGGTGATCTTGCCGCCTGCCGAGTAGTAGTCTGACGCTGTCTTGTTCTTTTTCGACGCCCAATACGTGATGTAGAGAGTGAAACCAACGAAGACCACAAACATGATGATCGCCGACACGTTCAACGGTTGCTTCTGCACCGCACCAGTCAGCGCTTCGGCTGCCCATAGTGTTGGTGCGAAAGCAGCAAGGCCGAAGGCCGCAAGCAGGCGCCGGATCATTGCTGTGCCTCCTTCAGGATCGCGTTGTTCAGGTCATCGAATTCACCGTTTGCACGGCGAACGTAGATGGCGGTCAGAACGAACGCGGACACAATCAGCCCGACGCCGATCGGCATGCCCCACGTAATGGTTGATGTGGCGCTGAGTTTAGCGCCGAGAATCTGAGGCCCATACGCAATCAAAAGGATGAATGCGGCATAGAGCCCAAGCATGATTGCCGAGAGAATCCAGGCGAATCGTTCCCTTTTCGAGACCAGCTCCTTGAAGCGCGGGCTGTTCTGAATCGAGAGGTAAATGCTGTCGTTCATTGTTTTTGTCCTCGCAGCACAGATGGATGTCACGGTTTGCACTTTAGTCCGCTCTGCGTTGCACTCCAGACGACCTTAGTATTAGAACGACATTAGTTGATGTTCGAAGGATTGCCTCTTTTACGCGCCGTTGATTGCACAGTGGAGTGAAGGCAATAAAAAACCGCCTGGCGATGGCTCGCCAGGCGGTTCGGTAAGACGTTAAATCTTTGTGACCGATTACTTACCGGTCCACTCCTTGACGCGATCCGGGTGCTTGGCAACCCAGTCCTTGGCCGCCGCTTCAGGCTTGGCGCCGTCCTGGATGGCGAGCATGACTTCGCCGATTTCATCCTTGCCGGACCACTGGAATTTCTTCAGGAATTCCGCAACGTCCGGGGCCTTCTTCGCCAGATCCAGGCTGCCGATGTTGTCGACGGTTTCAGCCGCACCGTAAACGCCCTTCGGGTCTTCGAGGAACTTCAGCTTCCACTTCGCGAACATCCAGTGCGGCACCCAGCCGGTGACGGCGATGGATTCCTTCTTGTTCTCGGCGCGGGTCAGCTCGGCGATCATGCCGGCGCCGGAACTGGCCTGGAGCTTGTAACCGTCCAGGCCATAATCCTTGATCGCCTGATCGGTCTTGATCATCACGCCTGAGCCGGCGTCGATGCCGACGATTTTCTTCTTGAAAGAGTCGTCGGTCTTGAGGTCCGCCACCGAGTTGGCTTTCACGTACTCAGGCACGATCAGGCCGATTTTTGCGTCCTTGAAGTTGGGGCCGTAGTCGGTGACCTTGTCCTTGTTCTTGGTCCAGTACTCGCCGTGGGTCACGGGCAGCCAGGCAGACAGGATCATGTCCAGTTTGCCGGTCGCGACGCCCTGCCACATGATCCCGGCCGCCACGGCCTGCAGTTTCACCGGGTAACCCAGTTTTTGCTTGATCACCTCGGCGGCGACGTTGGTGGTGGCAACACTGTCGGACCAGCCATCGACGTAACCGATGCTCAGCTCGGGTTTGGCGTCGGCGTGGGCCAGCGTGGAACTGATGGCCAGTGCCAGCGCGGCACCGACACCCAGGATTTTTCGCATCGTCATTTTCACTTCCCCGGTAGTCCAGAACCCGACAGCGGTCGGGCGTCGTTAACGTTCTTATAACGTCGCTCTCGCGCCCTGGTTCGGGGCGAGCACGCGTTTCACGCTTTCACCACGTGCCTGCGCAGACGCAATCGCTGCGTGGACGATTGATCATCAACTCCCATACACCTTGTGCCTTTCCTCCCAGCGACACCCAGCCACCCGGTAAACGACATCACCGGGCCATCAACGACAGACAGGTCGTAAAGAGCCTGGCGACTCGTCCGGAAATTGCATGATTTGCAAAAGCGCTGAGCGAATGGGTTGTGTAGGAGCGTGGCTTGTCCCGCGATCTGGCGCGCAGCGGCAGCAATGCAATGAATGCGGTGTGTCAGCGAGAATGGCGTCGCGAGGTTCAACGACTGCTCCGCAGGCGATCGCGGGACGAGCCACGCTCCTACAGATGTAACCGCATCATCTTGCTACTATGCCGACCTTCGCCCCACTTCGGCCCCGTCATGTCCGCAACGTCCCGCTCGCCTGTCGTCCTTTACCTGTTCTCCTGTGTGATTGCCCTGCTTGGCCTGTGCGGCTACTGGTACTGGCTGGGCAAGCCGGTGATTCTGCCGGACGCCGCCACGCCGACCCACAAACTGCAATGCGCGTCCTACACGCCGTTTGACAAGGACCAATCGCCTTTCGATCAGCCGTTCACCCTGCGCCCTGCACGCATGGACGCTGACCTGGCGTTGCTGGCGACGCGCTTCAATTGCATCCGGACCTACTCGATGACCGGCATGGAGGCGCTTCCCGACATCGCTCGCAAGTACGGCCTCAAGCTGATGCTCGGCGCCTGGGTCAATGGCAATCCGGTGGACACGGCCAAGGAAATCAAGGCGCTGGTGACGGCCGCGAATACCCACCCGGATGTGGTGACGGCAGTGATCGTCGGTAACGAAAGCCTGTTGCGCAAGGAAGTCACCGGCGCTCAATTGGCCAAACTGATTGGTCAGGTGAAAGCGCAGGTCAAGCAGCCGGTTACCTACGCGGACGTCTGGGAATACTGGCTGCAATACCCGGAAGTCGCCCCTGCCGTGGATTTTCTGACGATCCACCTGCTGCCGTACTGGGAAGACGACCCCACCGGCATCGACGAAGCCTTGGCACACGTCGCACAGATCCGCGAAACGTTCGGCAAAAAGTTCGCGCCCAAGGACATTCTCATCGGCGAGACCGGCTGGCCCAGCGAAGGCCGCCAGCGTGAAACAGCGCTGCCCAGCCGGGTCAACGAGGCCAAATTCATTCGCAGTTTCGTCGCCATGGCCGAGCAGCACGGCTGGCACTACAACCTGATCGAGGCCTTCGACCAGCCGTGGAAGCGCCAGTCCGAAGGCGCAGTGGGCGGTTACTGGGGGCTGTTCGATGCCGATCGCCAGGACAAAGGCGTGCTGGCCGGGCCGGTGTCGAACCTGCCGTTGTGGCCATTCTGGCTGGCGGTGAGTGGCGCAATCGCCCTGCTGGCGCTGGCGTGGGCGGGTCGTGTCAATCGCCCACGCAACGCGCTGATGCTGCCATTGCTGGCGGCGTTCGCCGGTTGCTGCATCGGTACCTGGGGTGAACTGGCCCGGGTGACCAGCCGCTTTGCCGGCGAATACGTGTGGGCAGTGGCACTGGTGGCGCTGAATCTGCTGGTACTCGCCCACGCAGCGCTGGCGTTGTCGGCGCGTTCAGGCTGGCGCGAACGCGTGTTCGCCTGGCTGGACGCCCGGGCCGGATGGTGGTTGTACGCCAGCGGGTTCGCGGCGGCAGTGATGATGCTGGCGATGGTGTTTGACCCGCGCTACCGCAGCTTCGCGACCGCGACGCTGTGGCTGCCCGCGCTGGTCTATCTGATCCGCCCGGTGGCAGCACCGCGCCGTGAGATCGGCCTGCTGATGTTCATCATCGGCGCCGGCATCGTGCCGCAGCTGTTTCGCGAAGGCCTGAGCAATCCCCAGGCGTGGGCGTGGGCGGCGGTGAGTCTGCTGATGGCGCTGGCACTGTGGCGCAGCGTGCGCATCGGCGCTCCGGTCAAGGCGCCGAAGAGCGCCGCCAACGCTGTGTAACCGTGTGTGCGGCGGGACGGATACATTGTGTTACCGCCGAGGGACTAAAAAGCGCCAAGGCGGGTAACACGGAAACAGAATTCCGTTACACATGGGGGGTTCCGAATAATCGGATTTCGCAATCCCTTGATTTAAGAGGGATTTCAAAAGTTGGCACGCACCCTGCTATATCTCCTGCATAACAAGAACAAAATGTGAAAACCCAATAAAAATAAGATGAATCGGCTCTGACATAACAAGAACAACGGCACAGAGACGCAGCCAACAGATTTTTTTGGAGTAGAAACGCTTTACCGAGGCCCCGGCCTCGCAGCCCGACCGAGAATAATAAAACTACCCTCAGGTAGCGGCCAGAACGGGTTGGATCACCTCTCGCAGAAGAGGAATCAAAGCAGGTCAGCGCTCAAAAAAATACGTTTGCTCTTGTATCCCGTATGGGGATCACCGAAGACGCTGTAGAGGGACCGGTTGCCAATAACAACAACAGACCGCCCTACAACAATAAGAAAGAGCACGTGCAACGATTTAAAGGGGAGCCTCGGCTCCCCTTTATGCTGTCTGGCATTCGGCTTTTGAGGCCAGGCCCGTTGTGAGGTCAGGCCCGTTGACTACGCACCAGCCGCAACCCGGCAATCACCACCGCGAACACCGCCAGACTGGCCGTGTACAGCACCAGCGCGAGTATCCCCAGCAGCAAGCCAACGACCGCGAGCGCTCGGCCGGGCCGACGTGGCACAAAAAACGCGATCAGAGATGCGATCAGCGCGCCCCATCCGAACACACCGAAGTGAATCAACAGGCCCAGGTTGGAGCGCAACTGGCACTGCCATTTAGACGCCTCGTCAGCGCAGGCTCCTACCCATTGCACGTCTTCCATCAGGCCGTAGCGCAGTCCGTAACTGACGGCCAGCCACAGCACCAGCATAAAAAAAAGCATCACCAACGGCAGACGACGGGACACGACACACTCCAGAAAATAACCAACGGCGCGCAGCATAGCCGCAGCCAGCCAGGCAAAACCATACGGGCAATAAAAAGCACGAGCAGACAGGGCAGAAGTGCCATAACCTGTATCGTCGCAGAGGGTCATGCAAGAGTCACTTGCCGTCACGGCACTTTGGCATTACACCCGTGTCATAGCCTGCGTATTTCAACAGCACATCATTCCCAAGGGATTCAGTCATGCTTCGTTTTCTGCGCCTCGCCGCCTTATCAGGCGGCCTGTTTTTGAGTGCGTCCGTGATGGCGGTCGATATCGATCCGTCCAGCTATGGCTTCCCCCTGACCAATCCGTTCGAAGCGACCATCGCCACGACCCCAGCGGATTTGCGTGCCAAGGTGCCTGAAGACGCCGACATCGATCAGGACGATTACAGCCTCACCATGCGCCCGGAGCGTGAGTTCACACTGCCGGACAACTTCTGGGCCGTGAAGAAACTGCGTTATCGCCTCGCCAAACAAGACCACCCTGCGCCGCTGATCTTCCTGATCGCCGGCACCGGCGCGCCTTATAACAGCACCCTGAACGAATACCTGAAGAAGCTTTACTACGGCGCGGGTTACAACGTCGTACAGCTCTCGTCGCCCACAAGCTACGACTTCATGAGCGCCGCCTCGCGTTTCGCCACCCCTGGCGTCACCAAGGAAGACGCCGAAGACTTGTACCGCGTCATGCAGGCCGTTCGCGCCCAGCAGTCAAAACTGCAGGTCACCGAGTATTACCTCACCGGTTACAGCCTCGGCGCACTGGATGCAGCGTTCGTCAGCAAACTTGACGAAACCCGCCGCAGCTTCAACTTCAAGAAAGTGCTGCTGATCAACCCGCCGGTGAACCTGTACACGTCGATCACCAACCTCGACAAAATGGTTCAGACCGACGTTAAAGGCATCACCAACAGCACCACCTTCTATGAACTGGTGCTGCAGAAGCTGACCCGCTACTTCCGCGAAAAAGGCTACATCGATCTGAACGATGCCCTGCTGTATGACTTCCAGCAGTCCAAGCAGCACCTGTCCAACGAACAGATGGCGATGCTGATTGGTACCTCGTTCCGCTTCTCCGCCGCCGACATCGCCTTTACATCTGACCTGATCAACCGCCGCGGCCTGATTACTCCGCCAAAGACACCGATCAGCGAAGGCACCAGCCTGACGCCGTTCCTCAAGCGCGCGCTGCAGTGCGATTTCGACTGCTACGTGACCGAGCAGGTCATCCCGATGTGGCGTGCCCGCACCGACGGTGGCAGCCTGCTGCAGCTGATTGATCAGGTCAGCCTGTACGCGCTGAAGGATTACCTGGCGAGCAGCAAGAAGATCGCGGTGATGCACAACGCCGACGACGTGATCCTCGGCCCGGGCGACCTCGGTTTCCTGCGCAAGACTTTTGGCGATCGCCTGACCGTTTACCCTTACGGCGGTCACTGCGGCAACATGAACTATCGCGTCAACAGCGACGCCATGCTGGAGTTTTTCCGTGGCTAAACGTCTATTGCTTATCGCCGCCCTCCTCTGCGCTGGCGCCGTCCACGCGGCCGACGCGCCGATCGTTTCCCAGGCAGCCCCGGTCAAGCGGATCGATAACCCGGATGGGTTCACCGAGCCTTTGAAGTCCCTGAAATTCAACCCGGGTCTCGACGCTCAGGAGTTCGAGCGCTCGTCGCTCAACGCGCTGAATGTCTATGATCCGCTGGAGTCCTGGAACCGTCGGGTCTACCACTTCAACTATCGCTTCGATGAGTGGGTGTTCCTGCCGGTGGTCAACGGCTACAAATACGTGACACCGAGCTTCGTGCGTACCGGCGTCAGCAACTTTTTCAGCAACCTTGGCGATGTGCCGAACCTGCTGAACAGTCTGCTGCAGTTCAAGGGCAAGCGTTCGATGGAAACCACCGGCCGCCTGATCGTCAACACCACCCTGGGCATTGCCGGGCTGTGGGACCCGGCGACCATGATGGGCCTGAAGAAACAGAGCGAAGACTTCGGTCAGACCCTGGGTTTCTACGGCGTACCGGCAGGCCCGTACTTGGTGTTGCCGATCCTCGGCCCGTCTAACCTGCGTGACACTGGCGGACTGGTCTTCGACTTCACGGCTGAATCGCAGATCAACTTCCTCAACGTCGCCCAGGTCAGCGAAGACCATCCTGAGCTGTACCTGCTGCGCGCCATCGACCGTCGCTACACCACCAGCTTCCGCTATGGTCAGATGGACTCGCCGTTCGAGTACGAGAAAGTGCGTTACGTGTACACCGAAGCCCGCAAGCTGCAGGTTTCCGAGTAACGTGACCTGAACGCTGCCGGCACTGCTGGCAGCAAAACCTGTAGGACCGGCTTCAGCCGGGAAGAGGCCCGTCGGCACGCCATCAAATTCGTGGTGTTAATGCCGGCGTCTTCCCGGCTAAAGCCAGTCCTACAAGTGCGCGGTCCGGCCGGTGGCGATATGTCGGATCTTCGGGCCTCTTCGCGAGCAAGGTGGAGCGCCACCCCCGGTCACTCCTGCATGGACAGCGTTTGGCGCGCCACCTCACTCCTTGCGGATGGTGGGGGTCTCCTGGAGTCTTGGGAATAAAGCCCGCAACCCATCGCCAAACCCGATCATTCCCCCGCAAAAACGTCACCCATCCATCGCTTCAACAGGCCTACCATAGGCGCCATTCCCCCTCTGCCGGAGTGAGCCCCATGACTCAATTTCGTAAAGTGCTGTCGATCCAGGCCGGCCAACCGACGTCCGACGGTGCTGGCGTCAAGCTGACCCGTGTATTCGGCGGGCCAGGCATTGAATCCTTCGACCCCTTCCTGATGCTCGACGAATTCGGCTCCGAAAACCCCGACGAGTACATCGCCGGCTTTCCGCCACACCCCCATCGCGGGTTCGAGACCGTGACCTACATGCTCGAAGGCCGCATGCGCCACGAAGACCACATGGGCAACGTCGGCCTGCTGCAGGGCGGCGGCGTGCAGTGGATGACCGCTGCGCGCGGGGTCATTCACAGCGAGATGCCCGAGCAGGAAGAAGGCGCCATGCGCGGCTTCCAGCTGTGGCTCAACCTGCCGGCCAAATCGAAGATGGGCGATGCCGGTTACGACGACATTCAGCCCGAGCGCATTCCGCGCATCACCACCCATAAGGGCGTCGACGTGGTGGTGATCGCAGGTCAGTTCGACGACGGCCAGACGTCCCAGGCAGGCGCCGTGCAGCGTCCGGACACCGAGCCGCAGTATTTCGATTTCCACATGCCCGCCGGCAGCCAGATCAGCCCGCGCGTCGCCGAGGGCCATCGCGTGCTGCTGTATGTGTACGAAGGAGAAGTCGAGATTGCCGGGCAGCCACAGAAACTCAGCCAGAGCCGTCTCGCGCGGTTGTCGGAAAGTGGTGAGATTCAGCTGAGCAGCCAAACGGGCGCCCGCGTGCTACTGATCGCTGGCAAGCCGCTGGGCGAACCGATCGTGCAATACGGCCCGTTCGTGATGAACAGCCGTGAAGAAATCGAACAGGCCCTGCGGGATTTTCGGGATGACAAACTGACCGCGTGAACGCCTCTTACAGTGCAGGAGCGCGCTTACCCGCGAATGGGGTATGCCTGCAATAGATATGGTGAATGACACACCGCCATCGCGGGCAAGCGCGCTCCTACAATGAGCTGCGGCCGCATTGAATCACCGGGGCAGCGACTCACTCCAGCCGCAAGAACCGCCTCAACTCTTCCTTCTGGGCCATCGCGTCGCGGCGGCCCAGTTCGATGAGCTCGCTGCAATAACCCGACTCGAACAGCAGGTAGCTCAGCACCCCGGCGCCGCTGGTCTTGGTTGCACCCGGGCCGCGCAGAAATGTGCGCAGCGCCGGGGGCAGTTCGCGGCGATGACGGGCGGCGATTTCGTCGATGGGCTGGCTGGGGGAAATCACCAGCACTTCAACCGGCGCCAGGGACTGAATGGGCGTCGACTCGGACGCCAGAGGCGAGGGAACACTCGGTGACGGCAACATACGGCTGACCAGATTCAGCCGCTCCAGCAACTCAATGTCACTCTCAAGACTGTCAATGAACGTGCTGTTGAGCATGTGCCCGCCGATCTGCGCAAGGCTCGGCTGCGTGCCACGGACCGCGCGCTGTACAGCGGGATTCGCGCCGGGGCCACGGGGGTTGCCGCTGACGCCCACCACCAGAACGCGGTTAGCGCCCAAGTGCAACGCCGGACTGATCGGCGCCGACTGCCGCACCGCGCCGTCGCCAAAATATTCCTGCCCCAGCTTCACCGGCGCGAACAGCAAGGGAATCGCCGAACTGGCCAGCAGATGGTCGATCGTCAAGCGCGTCGGCAGGCCGATCCGGCGATGCCGCAGCCAGGATTCGATGGTGCCCCTGCCCTGATAAAACGTGACAGCCTGCCCCGATTCATAACCAAAGGCAGTGATCGCCACCGCGCGCAGATGCTTTGCTTCAATGGCTTCCTGGATGCCGTCGAGGTTGAGCCGCGCAGTCAGCAGATCCTTCAGCGGTGAACTGTTGAGCAGCGCCACCGGCACCTGTTGCCGACCGATGCCCAACAGGCTGCGACCGAAGAACCGCGCGGCCTGCCGTACGACGCCGGGCCAGTCACTGCGCAGCACTTGATGGCTGCGAAAGCCCTGCCAGAAGTCAGTGAGTTCGTGGATCGCAGTACGAAACTGCGCGGCGCCGCTGGCCAGCTTCACCGCGTTGATCGCCCCGGCGGAGGTGCCGACGATGACCGGAAAAGGGTTTTTGGCGCCGACGGGCAACAGGTCGGCGATGCCGGCGAGCACGCCCACCTGATACGCCGCGCGGGCGCCGCCGCCGGACAGGATCAGCCCGGTGATGGGCTCGATGCCGGGAGACATCGCTGAGGCATCGTGCACCGTTTGTTGTTCTGTGGCGCTTGTCGTCATGGGCTCTCAGCTCTTGGTTTCAGCCACGCTTCTTGTACAACTTCGGCTCACCCGGCGGCCGACTCTTGAAGCGACGGTGCGCCCACAGGTACTGCTCGGGGCATGCGGTGACGGCGCGCTCAACCCATTGGTTGATGCGAATGCAGTCCGCCTCGTCGCTCTCCCCCGGAAAATCGCTGAGCGGCGGATGGATCACCAGCTTGTAGCCACTGCCGTCAGCCAGACGCTCCTGAGTGAACGGCACGACCAGCGCATGGCCGAGTTTGGCGAACTTGCTGGTGGCCGGCACGGTGGCCGCCTGAATACCGAACAGCGGCACGAAGATGCTCTGCTTGGCGCCGTAGTCCTGATCAGGCGCATACCAGATCGCCCGGCCCTTGCGCAGTTGCTTGATCATGCCGCGCACGTCTTCGCGCTCAACGGCAATGGAATCCATGTTGTGCCGCTCGCGGCCACGCCGCTGCACGTAGTCGAACAGCGCGTTCTTGTGCTCGCGGTACATGCCATCGATGGTGTGCTGCTGACCCAGCAGGGCCGCGCCGATTTCAAGCGTCGTGAAGTGCAGCGCCATGAGGATCACGCCATGGCCGTCCAGCTGCGCCTGTTTTAAATGATGAAGGCCTTCGATGTGCGCCAGGCGCGCGAGACGGGGCTTGCTCCACCACCAGCTCATGGCCATTTCAAAAAAGGCGATGCCCGTGGAGGCGAAGTTTTCCCTGAGCAGGCGTTTGCGCTCGGCTTTGGAATACTGGGGGAAACACAGTTCGAGGTTACGGGCAGCAATGATCCGCCGATCGGTCGCCTGGTAATACATGACCCAACCCAGCGCACGGCCGATCACCAGCAACACGCGAAACGGCAACTGCACGATCAGCCAGAGCACGCCCAGCCCCAGCCACAGCAGCCAGAAGCGGGGATGAAGAAAGTGAGCTCGAAAACGCGGGCGATCCATTAAAGCTTCCGTCAGGACAAAGGCGGGCATTCTACATCGGTTCGCGCGGATCGTGCCCCCGTCGGTTGCGCCTCCCTTGCGGCTGGCGGGCGTTATCGTTATAAGTCTCGGCACTTTTAGCGACAAGCCGCTGTATGCCGACATGAGCCAAATCGAATTGCAAGACAAGGATCCCGTGTTTCAGCTGAAGGGCAGCATGCTGGCCATCACTGTGCTGGAACTGGCGCGCAACAACCTCGAAGCGCTGGATCGTCAACTGGCGGCCAAAGTCGCCCAGGCGCCTAACTTCTTCAGCAATACACCGCTGGTGCTGGCCCTCGACAAACTGCCGCCGGATGAAGGCGCGATCGATCTGCCGGCAATGATGCGCATCTGCCGCCAGCACGGGCTGCGCACCCTGGCCATTCGTGCCAACCGAATTGAAGACATCGCCGCCGCCATTTCCATCGATCTGCCGGTGCTGCCGCCTTCAGGCGCGCGCGAACGACCCCTCGATCCGACGGAAGGCGAGGTCAAAAAGAAGCCGGAAATCATTGAAAAGCCGCCCGAGCCGCTGATCAAGCCGACCAAGATCATCACGGCGCCTGTGCGCGGTGGTCAGCAGATCTACGCCCAGGGCTCTGACCTGGTGGTGATTTCCTCGGTCAGTCCCGGCGCCGAACTGCTCGCGGACGGCAACATTCACGTGTACGGCCCGATGCGCGGCCGCGCGCTGGCGGGGATCAAGGGCGATACCAAGGCACGGATTTTCTGCCAGCAAATGGTCGCCGAACTGATCTCCATCGCCGGCCAGTACAAGGTGTCCGAAGACCTGCGCCGGGATCCCCTCTGGGGCGCTGGTGTGCAGATCAGTCTGTCCGGGGACGTGTTGAACATCACCCGTCTTTAACGGATACTGCGCCATTTTTAAGCCACTCTGATTCGTCGCGAAAACGACGCGAAGGCACCGGGACGTTCGGGATATTTTTTTGTTCTCCCGAACAGGAATTCCTTCACGGGTTCCGATCACCGCCCTCGCCCGCTTTAGTTGCGCCGTCACGAGGGGCTCTTCAGGGACTCAACGTCCTTTTCCTCTAGGGGTGATACACCTTGGCCAAGATTCTCGTGGTTACATCCGGCAAGGGTGGTGTGGGCAAGACCACCACCAGCGCCGCCATCGGTACCGGTCTCGCACTGCGCGGCCACAAAACGGTCATCGTCGACTTCGACGTCGGCCTGCGTAACCTTGACCTGATCATGGGTTGCGAGCGTCGCGTCGTTTATGACTTCGTCAACGTAGTGAACGGCGAAGCCAACCTGCAGCAAGCGCTGATCAAGGACAAGAAGATCGAAGGTCTTTACGTCCTCGCGGCCAGCCAGACCCGTGACAAAGACGCGCTGACCAAGGAAGGCGTTGAGAAAGTCCTGATGGAACTCAAGGAAACCTTCGAGTACGTCGTCTGCGACTCCCCTGCCGGTATCGAAACGGGCGCTCACCTGGCGATGTATTTCGCCGACGAAGCCATCGTCGTGACCAACCCGGAAGTGTCCTCGGTACGTGACTCGGACCGCATGCTGGGCCTGCTGGCCAGCAAGTCCCGTCGCGCCGAGCGTGGTGAAGATCCGATCAAGGAGCACTTGCTCCTGACCCGTTACAATCCTGAGCGCGTGAGCAAGGGCGAGATGCTGGGCGTTGAAGACGTCAAGGAAATCCTCGCCGTGACCCTGCTGGGCGTGATTCCGGAATCCCAGGCCGTACTCAAGGCGTCCAACCAGGGCGTTCCGGTCATCCTCGATGACCAGAGCGATGCCGGCCAGGCGTACAGCGATGCCGTTGACCGTCTGTTGGGCAAGGACCGTGAGCACCGCTTCCTGGACGTACAGAAAAAAGGATTTTTCGAACGCCTGTTCGGGGGTAACTGATGAGCATTTTTGACTTCTTTCGTGCCAACAAAAAGCCCAGCACCGCGTCGGTAGCGAAAGAGCGTCTACAGATCATCGTGGCGCATGAACGCGGCCAACGCAGCACCCCGGATTACCTGCCCGCCTTGCAGAAGGAGTTGGTCGAGGTGATCCGCAAGTACGTCAACATCGGTAACGATGACGTGCATGTCGCCCTTGAAAACGACGGCAGCTGCTCGATTCTGGAACTGAATATCACCCTGCCTGATCGTTGATCGAGAAGGCAGTCGCCACGGCGGCCCGGTTGCCTGACTCCCTTTGCGGAATCAGGCAACCGCGCCGCCGTTGGCGTTCCTGAAGACCTGTTTTTTGCGCCACGATGACTGTCTTGATCGTGCTGCGCCTGTTTGAGTGATGAGGCGTTCAATGCCGCTGTCCAACGTTCATATCCTCCATCAGGACGACGCTGTCCTGGTGGTGAACAAACCCACCCTGCTGCTCTCAGTCCCTGGTCGCGCTGACGATAACAAGGACTGTCTGATTACCCGCTTGCAGGAAAACGGCTACCCCGAAGCGCGCATCGTCCATCGGCTGGACTGGGAGACGTCGGGGATCATTTTGCTGGCCCGTGACGCGGACACCCACCGTGAGTTGTCCCGGCAGTTTCATGACCGCGAGACGGAGAAGGCCTATACGGCGCTGGCGTGGGGCCAGCCAGACCTGGACAGCGGCAGTATCGATTTGCCGTTGCGCTACGATCCGCCGACCAAGCCGCGTCACGTGGTGGATCATGAGTTCGGCAAGCATGCGTTGACGTTCTGGAAGGTGCTGGAGCGGTATGACACCCATTGCCGGGTTGAGCTGACGCCGATCACAGGGCGGTCGCATCAGTTGCGGGTGCATATGTTGTCGATTGGGCATCCGTTGCTGGGCGACGGTTTGTATGCGCATCCGGATGCGCTGGCGGCCTATCCGCGGTTGTGTCTGCATGCGAGCATGTTGGCGTTTACCCATCCTGCGACGGGCGAGCGGGTTCGGTTCGAGTGTCCGGCGCCGTTTTGATCGTTGTTGCGGCTCTGCCTAACGGCAGAGCTGTTTCGCCTTCGACGGCTTACTTTTGAAAAGCACCAAAAGTAAGCAAAAGTGCCTGCTCCTGGTTGGGCCCGACTTCGTCGGGTTCCCTCACTCCGACGATGCTCCGTGGGCCCGCGCCGAACGGACATCCATGTCCTGACGGCGCTCTCGCCGCATCCATGCGGCTCGACCCACTCCGCATCGCCTGCGCTCGGCCTGCATCAAAGTCGCGTTTTGCGGTGTCTGGATCTTTTGTGTAGGAAGATCAAAAAGCACAGCAACAGCATTCGCGAGCAAGCTCGCTCCCACAGGGAAAGGGGCGGTCTGCAAAACTACCAGCGCACATACTGGCCTCTTCCCGGCTAAAGCCGGTCCTACCAAGAAATCGCATGCATCCAGTGGGATTAGCCTCGACTGTGCGATTGGCGCCGACTGTAGGACCGGCTTCAGCCGGGAAGCTGTTGATCTTACGATCGTGCCCACGCTCTGCGTGGGTATGCATCCGAGGACGCTCCGCGTCCATTCCCGGCTAAAGCCGGTCCCACTAAAAAGCACACTGCGTCCCCCGCGTAGGACCGGCTTCAGCCGGGAAGCTTTTGATCTTGATTTTGATCTTCAACCACAAGAATCCCAGACGACATCAATCGCGACTTGGGTGCAGGCTGAACGCAGGTCTCGCGCAGTGGGCCGAGCCGCATGGATGCGGCGAGAGCCGCCCCCCGCCATGGATGGCGGATGGCGGCGGGCCCACGGAGCGAGACCGGAGTGAGGGTACTCCGACGAAGGAGGAGCCCAACCAGGAGCACGAGCCCTTGGTTACTTGGGGCTTTATCAAGTAACTCGCCGAAGGCGAAACAGTCTGCCCCCAGGCAGGCGCTCTTGATCTTAAGGATCTTGATCTTGATCTTGATCTCGATCAAAACCCCTTTTGGCCTGTAAACTCCCGCCCATTGCTGCCTGGAGTAACCTATGCGCGAAGAGTTGAATCAGGGCCTTATCGATTTCCTGAAGGCCTCCCCCACCCCCTTTCATGCCACCGCAAGCCTCGTCCAACGCCTCGAAGGCGCCGGCTACCAGCGCCTCGACGAACGCGAGCCCTGGTACACCGAAGCGGGCGGCCGCTACTACGTAACCCGCAACGACTCCTCCATCGTCGCCTTCAAACTCGGCCGCCTGTCGCCCCTCACCGGCGGCATTCGCCTCGTTGGCGCCCACACCGACAGCCCGTGCCTGCGCGTCAAACCGCAACCCGAACTGCAGCGCCAGGGCTTCTGGCAACTGGGCGTCGAAGTCTACGGCGGCGCCCTGCTTGCCCCGTGGTTTGACCGCGACCTCTCCCTCGCCGGCCGCGTCACCTTTCGCCGGGACGGCAAAGTCGAAAGCCAGCTGATCGACTTCAAACTGCCGATCGCGATCATCCCCAACCTCGCGATCCACCTCAATCGCACCGCCAACGAAGGCTGGGCGATTAACCCGCAGACCGAACTGCCACCGATCCTGGCCCAGGTCGCCGGCGATGAACGTCCCGACTTCCGCGCCCTGCTGACCGATCAACTGGCCCGCGAACACGGCCTGAACGCTGACGTCGTCCTCGACTACGAACTCAGCTTCTACGACACCCAAAGCGCCGCCGTCATCGGCCTCAACGGTGACTTCATCGCTGGCGCCCGGCTCGACAACCTGCTGTCCTGCTTCGCCGGGTTGCAAGCGTTGCTCAATGCCGACGGCGACGAAACCTGCCTGCTGATCTGCACCGACCACGAAGAAGTCGGCTCCACGTCCGCCTGCGGTGCAGACGGGCCGATGCTGGAGCAAGTGCTGCAACGTCTACTGCCGGAAGGTGACGATTACGTCCGCACCATTCAGAAATCCCTGCTGATCTCCGCTGACAATTCCCACGGCATACACCCCAACTACGCTGAAAAGCACGACGCCAACCACGGCCCGAAACTCAATGCCGGCCCGGTGATCAAGGTCAACAGCAACCAGCGCTACGCCACCAACAGCGAAACGGCCGGCTTCTTCCGTCATTTGTGCATGGCCGAAGAAGTGCCGGTGCAAAGCTTCGTCGTGCGCAGCGACATGGCCTGCGGCTCGACCATCGGCCCGATCACGGCGGGCCACCTCGGTGTGCGGACCGTCGATATCGGCCTGCCGACCTTCGCCATGCACTCGATCCGCGAACTGGCGGGCAGTCAGGATCTGGCGCATTTGGTGAAGGTGCTGTCGGCGTTCTATGCGAGTGCCGAGTTGCCTTGATCTCAAACAACTCTTGAAAGCAGGCCGATCCATGTCCTTCACGGGTCATGGAAACGGCCTGCACCTCGCGCTGTCCCGGACTTCACAATTCCCCCTCGCCACACCCCCTCTCCCCTCGTAAACTCATCCGCCTCTGCTTGCCCCGGCACGGCTCCCACACCGCGCCACCCCAAGCGCCTGTCTATTCGAGGTTTGTTTCCAGGTGATCGTTCCCACCCGCCTTTCCGTTCTCCCCCGCCTGTTTTTGCTTTGCCTGCTGGCGCTGTTCCCGTTTGCGTTGACCCACGCCGCGGGCCTGCCAAGCCTGCTCAGTGGCGGTGACAAAACGCAGCCTCAGGCTCAGGAGCCACTGGGGCAGTCCCTGGATGAGGTGATCACGTCGCTGGAAAACGATCAACAGCGCAGCAAGTTGCTCGATGACTTGAAGAAACTGCGGGACGCGACCAAGAAAGCGCAGCCGACCGTTGAGCAAGGCGTATTGGGCCTGATCGGCAGCTCGCTTGCCGAGCTGGAAAAACAGTTCACCGGCACCGACAGCCCGCTCAGCCGCTGGGCGGACGAGGCGGGGCTGGCGGAGGACGAGTTGATGGCGCTGATGCTGCCGGCCAACCAGTGGTGGCCGATCATCTGGGGCTTTGCCGTGGTGCTGGCGATCTGGGGGTTGCTGGCGGCGGCGTTGATCTGGCTGAGCCACAAGGTGCGCTTGCGTTTCGGCCTTTCCGCCGAACTTCCGCAGCACCCGCGCCTGTCGGACATGCTGCGCTTCGCGCTGCGCAAGCTGGGGCCGTGGCTGGTGGCGCTGGTCATCACGATCTACCTGAGTTACTCGCTGCCGCCATCGCTCGGCCGGGATCTGGCGATGGTGCTTGCTTACGCGCTGGTGGTCGGCACGCTGTTCTCGGCGGTCTGTGTCATTGCGTTTTCACTGCTGGACGGACCGCACCGGCATCGGGCGCTGTACATCCTGCGGCATCAGGCGTTTCGGCCGCTGTGGTGGATCGGCAGCTTTGCCGCGTTCGGCGAGGCGTTGAGCGACCCGCGCCTGGTCGCCAGCCTTGGCGTGCACCTGGCGCACACCGCCGCGACCCTGGCCAATGTCATGGCCGCGTTGTCCACCGGCCTGTTCATCATTCGCTTCCGGCGCCCGATCGCGCACCTGATCCGCAACCAGGCCTTGGAGCGTCGCCTCAAACGCCGCGCCCTGAGCGACAGCATCGAGGTCCTCGGCACGTTCTGGTACCTGCCAGCGCTGGTGCTGGTGGGCGTTTCCCTGTTCGCCACGTTCTTTTCGGCGGGCGACACCAGTACCGCATTACGTCAGGCCCTGATCTGTACCGTGCTGCTGGTGATGTGCATGGTCATCAACGGCCTGGTGCGGCGTCATTCACTCAAGCCAAGCCACGCTCACAAGCGTCATGCGCTGTATTCGGACCGCCTGAAAAACTTCTTTTATACCGTCGCGCACTTGCTCATCTGGCTGGTGTTCATAGAACTCGGCCTGCGGGTCTGGGGGCTGTCGTTGATTGGTTTCGCCGAAGGTGACGGCCGCGACATCAGTCTCCGATTGATCGGGCTGGCGGCGACGCTGATGTTTGCCTGGCTGATCTGGATTCTCGCGGACACGGCGATCCACCACGCCCTCACCCGCTCGCGCAAAGGCCTGGCCAATACCCGCGCGCAGACCATGATGCCGCTGATTCGCAACGTGCTGTTCGTGACCATTTTCATCATCGCGCTGATCGTCGCCCTGGCGAACATGGGCATGAACGTGACGCCGCTGCTGGCGGGTGCGGGTGTGATCGGTCTGGCCATCGGCTTTGGCGCGCAGTCACTGGTGGCGGACCTGATCACCGGGCTGTTCATCATCATCGAAGACTCGCTGGCCATCGACGATTACGTGGACGTCGGCGGCCACCTGGGCACCGTGGAAGGCCTGACCATCCGCACCGTGCGCCTGCGCGACATCGACGGCATCGTCCACACCATTCCGTTCAGCGAGATCAAGAGCATCCAGAACTACTCCCGGGAGTTCGGTTACGCGATTTTCCGCATCGCAATTCCAGCGAACATGAACATCGACGACGCGCTGAAGATGGTCCGTGACGTCGGCCAGAAGATGCGCACCGACCCACTGCAACGGCGCAACATCTGGTCGCCGCTGGAGATTCAGGGGGTGGAGAGTTTCGACTCGGGTAACGCCATTCTGCGCGCGCGCTTCAAGACCGCGCCGATCAAGCAATGGGAAGTGTCCCGGGCGTTCAATCTGTCGCTCAAAAGGTATCTGGACGAGTCCGGCATGGACCTGGCGACCCCGCGTCTGAACGTGCAGGTCAGCACTACTGGCGGGCGTGTGAACAAAGTGCGCGAGAAGAAGGACGATGCTTCGGTATAAGTCGGCCTAGATATCCGCGACCACCGCGCTCACGTGAATTGCGTCATGGCGCCAGTATTCCAGGTCACAATCGATCAGCCGTCCGCGCTGGTCGTGGTTGACCCGGGCAATGCGCAGGCCCGGGCTGCCGATGGAGACTTTCAGCGCACCCGCCGCTTCCACGGGTAACGCCGTGGGCACCATCTCGAAACGCACCTGGCCGTAGCGAATGTCGTAATGGCGGGCGTAGAGCTCGGTCAGCGACTGGTTCAGGTCCAGCTCGAGAATCTGCGGGAAGTACTCAGGATTGAGGTAATGCTCGACGTACAGCACCAGTCGCTCATCAATGCGGCGGGCGCGGCAGATCTGGATCACACTCGACAGCGCCGGCAATTGCAGCAAACCGCAAATCACGGCGGAGGCCGGTTGCAGCCGCGCGGAAATCACCTGGGTCGCAGGCACTCGGCCCTGGGCCTGAACCATTGCGTGAAAGTGGCTGCGCCGCATCAGGTCATAGGCCAGTCGCGGCGGTGAAATGAACCAGCCCCGCCGCTCCTCACGGTAGATCAAGCCCCTGGCCTCCAACTGCACCAGCGCCTCGCGCAAGGTGATGCGTGTGGTATCGAAGACCTCGCTCAACTTGCGTTCAGCCGGCAACTTACTGCCCGGCGGCAATAGACCGTGTTCGATCTGTTCTTGCAGCGCGTTGCAGATGGTCGTCACCGCTCGGGGCATTTCTTCGCGCATTGCGTTACCTATCTGGACTAGACCAGCGCTATTTAAGGGCAGCGTCGCTCGCCGCCTGGCCCGTCTTGGTGCTCCAGAGCCTAGGCAGCGGAGATGACCGTTGCGTGACATTCCAGCAAGCCGCGGCGGTAACATCGGCGCTCAGGAAATCATCAGGGCCTTTCAGATCAGGCGCTTGAGCATGGTCTACGCTCATTTCACAGCGATCGCCGGGGCTCGGACTTGCTTCAGCAAGAGTCGGTCCAGACACGAAAGCGTCATGTTACTGGCCTAACTTGGCTCAGGTATTGCTGACCTAGACCAACCATCCGCAACGACCACTTCTATGAGTCCGTCGAGAAGTGCACAAAGGAGCTTCGAATGAAACACCTTTTGCTGGCATCACTCCTGGGTTCGGCCATCGCGCTGAGCACTTCGGCCATGGCCGCCGACACCGACCTCAAAACCCTCGAAGCCGCCGCCAAGGCCGAAGGCGCGATCAACAGCGTGGGCATGCCCGATGACTGGGCGAACTGGAAAGGCACCTGGACCGACCTGACCGCCAAGTACGGTCTGGTGCACATGGACACCGACATGAGCTCGGCCCAGGAAGTGGCCAAGTTCGATGCGGAAAAAGACAACGCCAGCGCCGACATCGGTGACGTGGGTGCCGCCTTCGGCCCGATTGCTGTCGCGAAGGGCGTGACCCAGCCCTACAAGCCGAGCACCTGGGCACAGGTGCCGGATTGGGCCAAGGATAAAGACGGTCACTGGGCGCTGGCCTACACCGGCACCATCGCTTTCATCGTCAACAAAAAACTGCTGCATGGCTCCGACGTACCTACCAAATGGGCTGACCTGAAAAACGGCAAGTACAAGGTCACCATCGGTGACGTCAGCACCGCGGCCCAGGCTGCCAACGGTGTGCTGGCCGCTGCAATCTCCATGAAAGGCGATGAAACCAACCTCGCGCCGGGCCTGCAACTGTTCACCGAACTGGCCAAGCAGAAGCGTCTGGGCATTAACAATCCGTCGATTCAGTCGATGGAAAAAGGCGAAGTGGAAGTGGGCGTGGTCTGGGACTTCAACGGCCTGAGCTACAAGGCCAAGATGACCAATCCTGACGACTACGTCGTGCTGATCCCGTCCGACGGTTCGGTGATCTCGGGTTACACCACGATCATCAACAAATACGCCAAGCACCCGAACGCCGCCAAGCTGGCCCGTGAATACATCTTCAGCGACGACGGCCAGATCAACCTGGCAAAAGGCAACGCGCGCCCGATCCGCGCCGAACACCTGACGCTGCCGCCAGAGGTGCAAGCCAAGCTGCTGCCTAACGAGCAGTACAAGAACGTGACACCGATCAAAGACGCTGCAGCGTGGGAAAAAACCTCGAAGGCCCTGCCACAACAGTGGAACGAGCAAGTCATCGTCGAGATGCAGTGATCCTCAACTGCTAATGCAGGCCCCTTGCAGGAGTGAGCTTGCTCGCGATTTCGGTGTGTCAGTTTACCTGTCTGTCGCAGGCATACCGCGATCGCGAGCAAGCTCACTCCTGCAGTAATGTTTGGGGATCCACCCTCCGGAGCGGCCCATGAAGCACAACGTCATCCTCATCCTGCTGGACGGCCTGAGTTACAGCGTGGCGCAACATGCGATGGGGCATTTGCTGGCCTACCGAAATGCAGGCCGCGCGGCGTTGTACAAACTCGAATGCGAACTGCCGTCGCTGTCACGCCCGCTGTATGAGTGCATCCTGACCGGCGTGGCGCCCATCGACAGCGGCATCGTGCACAACCAGGTTTCCCGACTTTCCAACCAGCGCAGCGTGTTCCATTACGCCGCCGACGCCGGACTGACCACCGCCGCCGCGGCGTACCACTGGGTCAGCGAGCTGTACAACCGCAGCCCGTTCATTGCCGCACGCGACCGCCACACCGACAACGCCGACCTGCCGATCCAGCACGGTCACTTCTACTACGTCGATCACTACCCCGATTCCCACCTGTTCGACGACGCCGAGCATCTTCGAACGGCCCACGCGCCTAGTTTCCTCTTCGTCCACCCGATGAACATCGATGACGCCGGCCACAAGCACGGCCTCGACACCCCGCAGTACCGCAACAGCGCACGCTCCGCCGACATCATCCTGGCCGAGTACCTGCAGCGCTGGCTGGATGCGGGCTATCAAGTGCTGGTGACCGCCGACCACGGCATGAACAACGACCGCTCGCACAACGGCGTGCTGCCGGAAGAACGTGAAGTCCCGCTGTTCGTGCTCGGTGACGCCTTCAGCCTCAACCCGGAAGCGCGACCGAAACAGACCGAGATCTGCGGCACCGTCTGCGAGCTGCTCGGCGTGCCCCATGACAAACCTGTGTGCAGAGAGGTGCTCAAGTGAATTCACAAAGCCGCGGCAAATGGCTGGCGCTGTTGTGCCTCGTGCCCTTTGCGGTGTTCTTCATCGCCTTTCAGATCGCGCCGCTGGCCTGGGTGGCGATCAACAGCCTGCAATCGGACGCCGGCTGGGGCATCGACAACTTCGTCAAGGCGTTCAACTCGCGCTTCTACCGTCAGGCCATGCAGTACAGCCTGGAGATCAGTTTCTGGTCGAGCCTGATCGGCATCGTCATCGCGATTCTCGGCAGTTATTCCCTGCGCAAAGTGCCGTCGCGCCTGCGGGATTTCGTCAGTGCGTTCGCCAACATGACCAGTAACTTTTCCGGGGTGCCGCTGGCGTTCGCCTTCATCATCCTGCTCGGTTTCAACGGCGCGCTGACGCTGATTCTGAAACAGGCCGGGATCATCGATGACTTCAACCTGTACTCGAAAACCGGCCTGATCATTCTGTACACCTACTTCCAGATCCCACTGGGCGTGCTGCTGCTCTACCCGGCCTTCGACGCGCTGCGGGAAGACTGGCGCGAGTCGGCGTCACTGTTGGGTGCCAGCGGCTGGGACTTCTGGCGGCACATCGGGATTCCGGTGCTCACGCCCGCGCTGCTCGGCACCTTCGTGATCCTGCTGGCCAACGCGCTGGGTGCCTACGCCACGGTGTATGCGCTGACCACCGGCAACTTCAACGTGCTGCCGATCCGCATTGCGGCGATGGTCGCGGGTGACATCACCCTGGACCCGAACATGGCCAGTGCCCTGGCAATGATTCTGGTGGGGATGATGACGCTGGTCACGGTGGTGCATCAGTGGTTGTTGAAGAGGAGCTACCATGTCTCGCGCTGAACGCCGCCCGCCGGGGCTTTACCACCGCGTCGTGGTGTACCTGCTGTTTCTGATTCTGCTGACGCCGTTGCTGGGCACCTTTGTGTATTCGATCGCCACCAGTTGGTCGGCGACGATTCTGCCCGATGGCCTGACCTACAAATGGTACGTCGCGCTGTGGAGCGACCCGCGTTTTCTGCGCGCGTTCGGTCAGTCGTTACTGGTGTGCGTCGGTGCCCTGGCGCTGTCGGTGGTGCTGATTCTGCCGCTGCTGTTCGTCGTGCATTACCACTTTCCCAAGCTCGACGCGCTGATGAACATCCTCATCCTGCTGCCCTTCGCGGTGCCGCCAGTGGTGTCGTCGGTGGGCCTGTTGCAGCTTTACGGGTCGGGGCCGCTGGCGATGGTCGGTACGCCGTGGATTCTGATCGGCTGCTACTTCACCGTGGCACTCCCCTTCATGTACCGGGCGATCACCAACAACCTGCAGGCGATCAATCTGGTCGACCTGATGGACGCAGCGCAGTTGCTCGGCGCCAACACCTTTCAGGCCGCGTTTCTGGTGGTGCTGCCGAACCTGCGCAAGGGCCTGATGATCGCCCTGCTGCTGTCGTTCTCGTTCCTGTTCGGCGAATTCGTGTTCGCCAATCTGCTGGTCGGCACCCGCTACGAAACCCTGCAGGTTTACCTCAACAACATGCGCAACAGCAGCGGTCACTTCAACAGCGCGCTGGTGATTTCCTACTTCTTTTTCGTACTGCTGCTGACGTGGGCGGCCAACCGACTGAACAAGGACAAAGACTGATATGAGCTTCGTCAGTGTCGAAAACCTGCAGAAGAATTACGGCAGCACAGCGGTCTTCAGCAACATCAATTGCGAAATCCACAAGGGTGAATTCGTCACCCTGCTCGGCCCGTCTGGCTGCGGCAAGTCCACCCTGCTGCGCTGCATCGCCGGGCTGACGTCGGTGACCAGCGGCAGGATATTCCTCGACGGCAAAGACCTGGTGCCGGTGTCGCCGCAAAAGCGCGGCATCGGCATGGTGTTCCAGAGCTATGCGCTGTTCCCCAACATGAACGTGGAGCAGAACGTCGCGTTCGGCCTGCGCATGCAGAAAGTCAGTGCCGACGAAATGAAGCAGCGGGTGGCCGAGGTGCTCAAGCTGGTGGAGCTGAACGAGTTCGCCACGCGCTATCCGCATCAGCTGTCGGGCGGGCAATGTCAGCGTGTGGCATTGGCGCGATCCTTGGTGACCCGCCCTCGCCTGCTGCTGCTCGATGAGCCGCTGTCGGCCCTCGATGCGCGCATCCGTAAGCACCTGCGCGAGCAGATCCGCGCCATTCAACAGGAGCTGGGCCTGACGACGATTTTCGTGACCCACGATCAAGAAGAGGCGCTGACCATGTCCGACCGGATCTTCCTCATGAATCAGGGCCGGATCGTGCAGAGTGGCGACGCCGAAACCCTGTACACCGCGCCGGTCGACGCCTTCGCCGCCGGCTTCATCGGCAACTACAACCTGCTGGAAGCCGACGCCGCCAGCCGCTTGATGCAACGTCCGATCAACAGCCGCGTGGCGATTCGCCCGGAAGCGATCCAGTTGAGCCTGACCGGCTCGCTGGAAGGCGAAGTGCGCAGCCACAGCCTGCTGGGCAACGTGATCCGCTATCGCGTCGAAGCCCGGGGCGTGGAACTGGTGGTCGACGTGCTCAACCGTTCGGCCAGTGACTTGCACCCGAACGGCCAGCGCGTCACCCTGCACATCGAAGCGTCGGCGTTGTGTGAAGTCGCATGAATTCAACGCCAACCCTGTAGGAGCGCGCTTGCCCGCGAATGGGGTGGGTCAGCACCTTAGATGCCCCTTGATCCAACGCATTCGCGGGCAAGCGCGCTCCTACAAGGGGACTGCGCAAGTATCAAAAAAGAGGACAGCTTTAATGGCTTTAGCAATTTTCGATCTGGACGAAACCCTGATCCACGGTGACTGTTCAAGCCTGTGGAGCGAGCAGATGGGGCGGCTGGGCTGGGTCGATCCCGAGTGGTTCATGAAGAAAGACCACGAACTGATGGAAGCCTACGGCAAAGGCGAACTGGCCATGGAAGACTACATGGCCTTCAGCCTGGACCCGATGGTCGGCCGCACGCCGGAGGAAGTGGATTTTCTCGTAGGGCCCTGGGTCGAGGATTACATCGAGCCGATCATTTTCAGCGATGCCACCAAGGCCATCGCCGAGCACCGCGCCGCCGGTGATCGCATTCTGATCATCTCGGCGTCGGGTGTGCATCTGGTCAAGCCCATTGCCGAGCGCATCGGCGTTGATGAAGTGCTGGCCATTGATCTGGACGTCGCCCACGGCGTCTACACAGGTAAAACCAGCGGCGTGCTCACCTACCGCGAAGGCAAGATCACCCGCCTGATGGCGTGGCTGGACCAGGAAGGCGAGAACCTTGAGGGGGCGAGTTTCTATTCGGATTCGCGCAATGATCTGCCGCTGCTGCAGAAGGTGGACTTCCCCCATGCGGTGAATCCGGATCCGGTATTGCGTGAAGCGGCGGAAAAAGCTGGATGGCCGATTCACCACTGGAAGTAATCCAGCCAGTGCGCTCAAGGGAACGCAGTATTTAGGAGTGAGCTTGCTCGCGCTGAGGCGGGTGCATCCGCCAAATGTTCAGCGGCTGCCATGCAGTCTTCGCGAGCAGGCCCCCACAGGTTAAGCCCTGCGGATCAGCAGGCTCTCACACCAGACTGTCGTCGATCACCAGCACGACCTTTCCCGACACCTGATTGGTCGCCAGCTCGGCGTAGGCCGCTTCCGCTTCACTGATCGGAAAACTGCGCGCCAGTTGTGGCTTCAGCCGGCCTTCGGTGAACAGCGGCATGACGTGCTGGCCCAGGTCGCTGAGCAGGTCAGCCTTGAACTGGTCGTCGCGGCTGCGCAGGGTCGAGCCGAGGATATGGATGCGCTTGCCCAGCACCTTTGCAAAGTCCAGCTCGGACTTGCTTCCGCCCATCAAACCGATCAGCACCAGGCGACCATCAATGCCTAGCACCTTCAGATTCAGCGCGGCGTAGTTGGCGCCCACCGGGTCCAGAATGACGTTGAACGGCGCGAAGTCGTTAAGCGCATCAAGGTTCTCGTTGCGCAGCACGCCGCCCTGGGCACCAAGCGCTTCGCAATACGCCAGCCGCTCCGCCGAGCCCACGGTGACCCATACCGGGTTGCCGAAGGCCTTGCAAAGCTGAATGGCGGCTGAACCAACGCCACTTGCCCCAGCGTGCAGCAACACTTTTTCGCCGGGCTTGAGGCCGGCCAACTGAAACAGATTCAGCCAGGCGGTGGCGTACACCTCGGGAATCCCCGCCGCTTCGTGCAGTGAAATCCCCTCGGGCACCGGTAGCACATGCCGTGCATCGACCACCACTTCTTCAGCCATTGCCCCGCCCGCAACCAGCGCGCACACGCGGTCGCCGACTTCCCAGGCGCAGCCCGTGCCAACTTCCGCAATCACACCGGAACATTCCATGCCGAGGATTTCCGTGACACCCGGCGGTGGCGGGTAATGCCCCGAGCGTTGCAGCAAATCGGCACGATTGAGTCCCGCTGCTGCGACCTTGATGCGGACTTGTCCTACATCCAGAGTCGGCGATGGTGCTTCAACCCATTCCACACGACCTTCAACGCCTTGCAATGCTTTCACGGTGCCTCCATAGTGAGTCTTGACTGAGCCCGATGTGCCTCACGGCCACCGGGCTTTTTGCATTATGCGACCGTGTTCTGACCGAACCGGCGACCTCCAAAGACGGCCTAATATGCGTTATCAATTGTCCCCGCGTCGAATCAGCATGAAGCATTTTTTACCCAGCACCACCCTTGCATTACTCATTGGCCTGACTGTCCTGCCAATGTCGGCCAGTTCGTTCGCCGCCAACAGCTGGGATAATCTTCAACCTGATCGCGATGAAGTCATCGCCAGTCTGAATGTCGTGGAGCTGCTCAAGCGCCACCATTACAGCAAGCCGCCGCTGGACGACAAGCGTTCGGAAATCATCTATCAGAGCTACCTCAAACTCCTCGATCCTGCGCGCAGCTACTTCCTCGCCAGCGACATCGCCGAGTTCGACAAGTGGCGTTTCCAGTTCGACGACTTCCTCAAGAGCGGCGACCTGGCCCCAGGCTTTACTATCTATAAGCGTTATCTGGACCGCATCAAGTCGCGTCTGGATTTCGCCTTGGCGCAGCTGAGCAAGGGCGTCGACAAGATCGACCTGAACACCCAGGAAACCTTGCTGGTTGATCGCAAGGACGCCCCTTGGGCCAAGAACGAAGCCGAACTCGACGACCTATGGCGCAAGCGCGTCAAGGACGAGGTTCTACGCTTGAAGATCGCCGGCAAAGACCCGGCGAAGATTCAGGAAACCCTGACCAAGCGCTATAAAAACCAACTCGCGCGTCTGGGCCAGACCCGCAGCGAGGACGTGTTCCAGGCGTACCTGAACACCTTCGCGATGTCCTACGATCCGCACACCAACTACCTGTCACCTGACAGCGCGGAAAACTTCGACATCAACATGAGCCTTTCCCTTGAAGGGATCGGCGCTGTCCTGCAGAGCGACAACGACAACGTCAAGATCGTCCGCCTGGTGCCGGCCGGCCCCGCCGCCAAGACCAAGCAAGTGGCGACCGCCGACAAGATCATCGGCGTCGCCCAGGGCGACAAAGAGATGGTCGACGTGATCGGCTGGCGTCTGGACGAAGTGGTCAAACTGATTCGCGGTCCGAAGGGCTCGGTCGTGCGTCTGGAAATCGTCCCGGCCAGCAATGCGCCAAGCGACCAGACCACCAAGATCGTGTCGATCACTCGCGAAGCCGTGAAGCTCGAAGAGCAAGCAGCGAAGAAGTCGATCCTGCACCTGAATCAGGACGGCAAGGATTACAAACTGGGCGTCATCGAGATCCCTGCCTTCTACCTGGACTTCAAGGCCTACCGCGCCGGCGATCCCGAGTACAAGAGCACGACCCGCGACGTCAAGAAGCTGCTGACCGAATTGCAGTCGGAGAAAGTTGACGGCGTTGTGATCGACCTGCGTAACAACGGCGGTGGTTCGCTGCAGGAAGCCACCGAGCTGACCAGTCTGTTCATCGACAAAGGCCCGACCGTTCTGGTCCGTAACGCCGACGGCAAAGTTGATGTGCTGGAAGACGAAAACAGCGGTGCGTTCTACAAAGGCCCGATGGCGCTGCTGGTCAACCGTCTCTCGGCCTCGGCTTCGGAGATTTTCGCCGGTGCCATGCAGGATTATCACCGTGCGCTGATCATCGGCGGCCAGACCTTCGGTAAAGGCACCGTGCAGACGATTCAGCCGCTGAACCATGGCGAGCTGAAACTGACGCTGGCGAAGTTCTACCGGGTTTCCGGGCAGAGCACACAGCACCAGGGCGTACTGCCGGACATCGCCTACCCGTCGATCATCGACACCAAGGAAATTGGTGAAAGCGCACTGCCTGAGGCCATGACTTACGACACCATCAAGCCGGCGATCAAGCCTGCGGTAGATCCGTTCAAACCGTTCCTCGCCCAGCTGCAATCGCGCCATGACGTGCGTTCGGCCAAGGACGCCGAGTTTGTCTTCATCGAAGAAAAACTCGCGCTGGCGAAGAAGCTGATGAGCGAGAAGACCGTCAGCCTCAACGAAGCAGAACGCCGCAAGCAACACGCCGACATCGAGGCCAAGCAACTGGCGCTGGAGAACGTGCGTCGCAAGGCCAAAGGCGAAGAGCCTCTCAAGGAGCTGAAGAAAGAAGACGAAGACGCGCTGCCTGCGGAAGACGACAAGACCAAACCCGAGGATGACGCCTACCTGGCTGAAACCGGGCGCATCTTGCTCGATTATCTGGGCTTGAGCGGTTCGGTAGCGAAAAAATAAAACACCATGAAACGTGACAAAATGATGGCAATACGTCATCAAACAGTCATGAAGCTGTCGTGAAATAGCGGGGCTCGACGCCACAGGCGTCCAGCCCCTTTTTCTTGCCCCGAGATTGCCATGACCGTGACTGAACAGCTGGGCGCTCTGAGTTCGATCCTGACTCACGGCGACTTGCACAGCCTGTTCCAACCGATTGTGTCGCTATCGGATCGGCGCATTCTCGGCTACGAAGCCTTGACGCGAGGCCCTTCCAACAGCGCGCTGCACTCCCCCCTCAGTCTATTCGCCGTGGCCCGCCAGGCCGGGCGCCTCAGCGAACTGGAACTCGCCTGCCGCGAGTCGGCCTGCCGTCGCTTCAGCCAGCAGAAGCTGGAGGGCAAGCTGTTCCTCAACATCTCGCCCGAGTCCCTGCTGGAAGCCTCGCACCCGCCGGGGCGCACCTTGCAGCTGTTGCAGCGCTACGGTATCCCGCCCAGCCGCGTGGTCATCGAGCTGACCGAGCAAACGCCCACCGATGACTTCGGCCTGCTCTACAACGCGCTGTATCACTACCGGGACATGGGCTTTTCCATCGCCCTCGATGACTTGGGCGCAGGGTATTCGAGCCTGCGGCTATGGTCCGAGTTGCGCCCGGATTACGTGAAGATCGACCGGCATTTCATCGACGGCATTCATCAGGACGCGGTCAAGCGCGAGTTCGTCGGCTCGATGCTGCAAATGGCCAAGGCGTCGCGGGCACTGGTCATCGCTGAAGGCATTGAGTTGCAGGAAGAGCTGGCCGTGTTGATCGACATGGGCGTCGAGTTGGTTCAGGGCTATTTGCTCTGCCGTCCGCAGGAGTTTCCACCCCGGGAGGCCCGCGCGCTGCTGCCAAAAGTCGACCCGGCCGCCGCGACCTTGACCGAAGAAACCAGCGACCTCAGCGCCCTGCTCAACGAGCTGCCGGCGGTGGTGCAGACCACGCCCACCGCCGCCGTGCTGGAGTCGTTTCGCAAACAGGCCAATCTCAACTCCCTGGCGGTGCTGGATGAGCAGCGTCAGCCAATCGGCATCGTCCACCGCCACTCGCTGTCGGACGTGTTGCTGCAGCCCTTCGCCACCGAACTGTATGCGCGCAAGCCCATTAGTCGTCTGATGAGCGACGACTTTCTAGCCGTCGAGCTGAGCCAGTCGCTTCAGCAGGTCAGCAGGCTGATCACCAGTCGCGCGCGACAACGCATCGAAGAAGATTTCATCATCATGCAGAACGGCGCCTACCTCGGGCTGGGCCGGGTAATTGATGTGCTTAAGCTGATCACCGAGGTCAAGATCCAGCAGGCGCGATACGCCAATCCGCTGACCCTGCTGCCGGGTAACGTACCGATCCAGCAATGCCTGACCCGGTTGTTGCAGCAGGGACGTGAATCGATGATCTGCTATGTGGACATCGACAGCTTCAAACCCTTCAACGACATCTACGGCTATGGGCGCGGCGACGAGGTGCTGCTGTGTCTGGCGCAGTGCCTGAACGACCGCATCGACCCGAGTCGTGACTTTGTCGGCCATATCGGCGGCGACGATTTCCTGATGGTGCTGGGCTCGGAAGACTGGCGCAAACGCTTGAACATGCTGCTCGAGGATTTTCAGAACCAGTGCCGACGCTTCTACCGCGCCGAGCATCTGGAGGCCGGCTGCTTCGTCGCCCTCAACCGCCAGGGCCAGCGCCAGGAATTTCCGTTGCTGTCGCTGTCCATCGGCGTTGTGCACCTGCATCCGGAAGTCTGCACGACCCTCGACGCCAGCCAGCTCGCCGAACTCGCTTCCCAGGCCAAGCACCATGCCAAAGAGGTGATGGGTGCGAGTTTGCATGTGATCAATACGCTGGAAGCGGAGGTCATGGCGACGTTGAATCAGGCGGTTTTAGGGTGACCGACTGGGTTCGCCAGCAAGCCGACTCCACAGGTTTTGTGCCTGACGCGGAAATCCCGGTCCACGGAAATCCAGTGTAGGAGCGCGCTTGCCCGCGAATGCGGTCTGCCTGTGCCATCCATTTCGACTGACCCACCGCCTTCGCCAGCAAGCCGGCTCCTTGGTTTTGCGTCTGACGCTGAAATCCCGGCCAGGGAAGATCCGGTGTAGGAGTGAGCTTGCTCGCGATCGGCTGCGCAGCAGTCGTGAAACCTGACGCCCCGGTTACCGCTGACACATCGCGTGCACGGGTCTGCTGCCGCTTCGCGCCAGATCGCGAGCAAGCTCACTCCTACAGTTTGATCCCCGGCCGGCGAGGAATGGGCGGCAGATCACATATCACGCAAAGACGTGCACGGATTTGGCGTCATACCCCGACCGGTGTAGGAGCGCGTTTGCCCGCGATCGGCTGCGCAGCAGTCGTGAAACCTGACGCCCCGGTTACCCCTGACACACCGCGTGCACGGGTCTGCTGCCGCTTCGCGCCAGATCGCGGGCAAGCGCGCTCCTACAGTCTGATCCGCGGTGGGCGAGGAATTGGCGGCATCGTTTAACACGGTCCGCATGAGCGTAGGTAAGGTTTGGGTGTGCGCCCGAATTCGGATCTGGCCTGTAAGCCACCCGATCTGCAACTTACTCCGGCTTCACCGGCTGCGCATACTCGAACTCAAACACCCGGGCCACTTCCGAGGCGTGCCAGGAGGCGGCAGCAATGCCGTCCGAGGGGCCGGAGAAACGGCCGAGGCGTTCGACGCATTCAAAGAATCCGGTGCGTGGCAGGCGGCTGGCGCCCTGGCTGATCACCAACGAACTGCGCAATGGCTGCTCGGCCCGGGCGTCGAGGGCGGCGAGGTGTTCAAGGGCGGCGGTCAGGGTTTGCATGGCGGGAGTGGGTAACTGCAACCGCTCAAGCAATGCGCGATAGGTGACCAGATGACGTTGGCGACGGGCCAGGTCCAGTTCGGCGAGCAACCCGTCCCAGTGCTGGCGACTGATGCGCACGCTCATGCCTCACCCCGCCAGCCCGCAACACCCAGTTCCCACGCCAGACTCCGGCGAATGGCCGCGTCCGGCTCACGGTCGCCGCTTTCTATCAGGTCCAGATAAGAGGGGCTGATGCCAACCGCGCGGGCCAGTTGCGCCACTTCAAGGCCCTTGGCCTCGCGCAATGCACCGAGCTGAGATAAAGAAGGAAAATCTGCAGCAGGCGACGACGGTTCATGCTCGGCCTCGGAATGGATCGCCGCCCCGGACTCCGGACCACGCGAAATACCCGCCGCGCGCAACAGCGCTTGGTACTGCGCCCATGGGAGCACGGCATATTCCGGCTCTCCATCGCGCGAAATAACCTGAAGATCCATATCACCCCCCTGTAGGACTAAAACACGCTGTTAAGCAGTCTTTTTCTAAGTATGGGCGGCATCTTAACAGCCGTTGGCTAACACTTGCGTATGGGGAATCAGCGGAGCGCTGGCAGCATCGTTAATGAGCTGCACAAATCCGCCTTCAAATCTTCTTCTCGTGCTCCAGCAAAACAGGCGTCGCCGGCAAACGCTCAACCACCGCGAGCTTTTCCGGGTTCTGCAATTCGCGCCAGGCACGGAAAGCGCTGAGCTCGGCCTCAAGGTGTTTCATCACCCACGCCAGGACCGCGATGTCGTCCAGCATCCCCAGACCCGGAATCCAGTCAGGAATCGCATCCAGAGGGCTAAGGAAATACATCAGGCCCGCCACGATCGACAGAATAGCCTTACCGCTGATGGCGCGATATTCCCCGCGCCAGTAGGCCAGGCACAGGGACTGAAGCAGTTTCAAATCGTCCTTGATCTTGCCCAACCGACCGCCCTCGCTGGCCGTTTTACCTGCGACGGCAAACAGCAATGCGGGCAGGCGACCTGCCGCCATCAGGCGCTTGGCCATGGGCAGATAACGAATGAGATTCCAGGGTGCCTTCATATCCACTCCACGATTACCGATAAAAATCGACGTACTGGCTTGATGCGTATGCCGCAATTGCCCACTGACCCGTACGCCGAATGCGCACCCGAAGGTTATCCACACAAATTGTGGATAACCTTGTGAACAGACCCGCTTTTCGCGGCCGGAACGCCCGTTCTACCGGGTCCGGACTTAGATCGCGCGTTTTTTACACACATAAAAACCCGCGAAAACCGTTGACTCACCGGGCATGTGACGCTAGCCACAACCCAATGAACACCCTGATGGACGCCCCGCAACCTCCGACAAATCCCGGCTTAAAGCACGTTGACTGACCGACATGGGACTCTGCCCGTCCAGACCGGTTCGATCAAAAAGAGGCGCAAATGAAAATGCCCCGTCGAGACGGGGCATTTCTTTCAAGCGATAACCGAACGCAGGAACGATTACTTCTTGGCGGCCGGCTTGGCCGGTTCGGCGGCCGGAGCAGCCTCTTCTTCATCAGCGCCGGCGGCAGCATCATTGGCGCCTGCAGCAGCAGGGTCCTTGATGCCCAGCAGTTCCAGGTCAAAGACCAGAACCGAGTTCGCCGGGATCATTGGGCTAGGGCTCTGTGCGCCGTAGGCCAATTCGCTAGGGATGTAGAGTTTGACCTTCTCGCCGACGTGCATCAGCTGCAGGCCTTCAACCCAACCCGGAATCACACCGCTGACCGGCAGATCAATCGGGCTGCCGCGTTCAACGGAGCTGTCGAACACTTTGCCGTCAGTCAGCTTGCCTTCGTAGTGAACAGTCACGACATCAGTCGGCTTCGGTACCGGACCGTCGGCTTTCTTGATGATTTCGTACTGCAGACCGGAAGCAGTGGTGGTGACTTCCTTACGCTTGCCGTTTTCTTCGAGGAATTTCTTGCCAGCGGCTGCCGACTCTTCGCTCATCTTGGCCATGCGCTCTTCAGCGCGCTTTTGCAGGTCGCCGAATGCTGCAACCAGCTCTTCGTCTTTGAGCTTCTGCTCTTTCTTGCCAACGGCGTCTTCGATACCCAGCGCTACCGCTTTGGAATCCAGATCGTCCATGCCTTCCTGAGCCAGGCTTTTGCCCATGTTCAGGCCGATGCCGTAAGAGGCTTTCTGGGCCGGGGTTTTCAGCTCAACGGTGCTGGCTTGCTTGTCACAGCCCGCGAGTACCAGACCGACCAGGGCAATCGCCGCTGCCAACCGATGCTGTTTCATTCTGTTTCCTTGTTCATGCGCCAATAGGGCAAACGAGTAAAGCCGCGAGCTTATCAGGCTGCCGCGATCAATGGCTACCGGCATGAGAGGGAGAAAAGGCAGATAAGTTCAGGTATCCAAAGGTTTTCTTGTTTGATCGAGAAATTCGTTCAGTTGGGGTTCAGCGGCCTGCCACGGGATGAGCGAACGACGCTAATACACGTCACGCACATAACGCTTCTGCTCGCTCAGACAGCGTAACTGCTCGGCCGCCTTTTCCAGGCTGACCCCGCCCTGTTCACTGATCACACGACGCAATGCCTGATCGACATCCCGCGCCATCCGCGAGGCATCGCCGCAAATGTAAAGGTGCGCGCCCTCCTCCAGCCAGCGCCAGAGCTCAGCGGCCTGTTCCTGTATGCGCTGTTGAACGTAGATCTTGTCCGCCTGATCCCGGGAAAAGGCCAGACTCAGCCGGGTCAGCAGGCCGTCCTGCTGCATGCCTTGAAGCTCGTCACGGTAGTAAAAGTCGGTCGCCTGATGCTGCTCGCCGAAGAACAGCCAGTTACGGCCCCGATCGCCCCGAGCGCGGCGCTCCTGTAAAAACGCCCGAAACGGCGCCACGCCGGTGCCCGGGCCGATCATGATCATCGGCACGTTGCCATCGAGCGGTGGGCGAAAATGCCGCGTGGGCTGCAGGAAAATCGGCACCTCGCACTCGCCCGCACGATCCGCCAGGAAGGTCGACGACACGCCTTTGCGCGGGCCGTAGCGCACGGCGGAAACCGTCAGATGGACTTCATCGGGATGCGCCTTGGCGCTCGACGCGATGGAATAAAGCCGCGGTTGCAGCGGTTTGAGATGATCTAGCCATTCCTCCGCAGAACAGGTAATGGGGAACTCGCGCAACACATCGGCCAACTGCCGGCCCCACAGCCAGTCCTTCAGCTCGCTTTTGTAGGGTTCGGTCAGCAGGTTTTTCAGATCGTTGCTGCCGTTACGCTCGGCGATGAACGCCAAGGTGTCTGCGCCAGGTCGCGCGATTTCGAACTGCTCGGCCAGCGCCTGACCCAGCGGCACGTCGCCAGCCTTTACGCCGCGCACCGGTTGCTCGGCATTCAGGCCCGTGAGCTTGAGCAACTCATCGACCAGCTCGGGGCAATTGCGCGGCCAGACCCCCAAGGCATCGCCGGCTTCATAGGTCATCCCTGAACCTTCAAGGGTCAGCGCCAGTTGCCGGGTGTCTTTCGCGGCACCGTCCGCATTCAGTCGCCGATTAATCGACAAGCGCGCGTAATAGGGCTCTGCTCGTGAAGGCTGTTTCCCAAAAACCGGGCCGTTGTCGATGATTGAAGGAGTAGGAAGATTCAGCGACAGCGCCTGCTGCAACCCTGTGAACCAGTTGTGTGCGTGGAGTTGGTATTCGCCGTCGCAATCGATTCTGGGGAGCAATGACGAGGCGCCTAGGTGCTGCAGGCGCTGGTCGAGGTTTTTGCCGTGCTGACAGAAGCTGTCATAACTCGAATCACCCAGCGCCAGAACGGCGTAGCGCAAAGATTCCAGACGTTCTTGCCGGGCAGCCAGTGACTGCCAGAACCGTTGCCCGTTATCGGGGGACTCGCCGTCGCCGAAGGTACTGCTGATCAGTGCCACGTTCTGCAGTTGGTCCAGACGCTCCGAGGGAAAACTGTCCATCGCCGCCACCTGAACCGGCACACCGGCAATCTTCAACTGGTCACCGAACTGCCGGGCCAATGCCTCGGCATTGCCGGTTTGTGATGCCCACAGCAGCGTCAACAGCGGCGCCTTTTCGGGTGCTGCCCGCGCCTCGGTCTCGGCTTGGGGCAAGTCGAGAAACCGATGACCGATCAGCTCGACCTTGCGCAGGGCGACCGCACAGCACTTGAATTCGGGTTGCCGGGAGATCGGGTCGACGGCGTCGTTGGTCACCGCGTTGATCGCCAGCTTTTCGCCATACACGTCGTTCCAGTGAAAAGGCGCGAAGCAGTTGCCTGGCAGCACGCGGTTGCTGATCACCGCAGGCAACACCGCCAGCCCCCGCGCAGAACGGATTTCCACGCCATCGCCTTCGCGGATGCCCAGCGCAAGGGCATCCTCGGGGTGCAGCTCGACGAACGGCCGAGCATTAAGCGCGTTCAGTGTTGGCACTTTCCCGGTCTTGGTCAGCGTGTGCCACTGGTGTTGCAGGCGGCCGGTGTTGAGCACCATGGGAAATGCATCGTTGGGCTGTTCAGCCGGCGGCATGTGCGGACGTGGGAAAAATACCGCCTTGCCGTTTGCGGTGGGAAAGACAATCGGCCGCCGTGGCGTTACGCCTTCCTTGACTGGGCTCGCACCGCTCTCGCTGAGGTAGCGAATCGGACTGCGCACGGTCTCGTCACTTGGCTCGCACGGCCACTGCAAAGACTGACCCCGCAGCCGCCCATAGCTGGCGCCGCGAATGTCGTAGCCCGTGGCGGGGTTCCAGGCCTGTTTGATTTCTTCGAATACTTCCTCCGCCGAGGCGTAAGTGAAAGCCTCGGCGAAGCCCATTTCACAGGCGACCCTGGCGATGATTTGCCAGTCCGGCAACGCCTGGCCCGGCGCATCGACGGCTTTCTGTGTCAGATTCAGATTGCGTTCGGAGTTGATCATCACCCCTTCCGCTTCGGCCCAGAGCGCGCCCGGCAACAAGATGTCGGCGTAGCGGTTGGTTTCGGTGTCGAGGAAGGCGTCTTGGGTAATGACCAGCTCGGCGGTCTTCAGGGCGTCGATCACCGTGGTGCGGTTGGCGACGCTGGCCACCGGGTTGGTGCAGATGATCCAGCAGGCCTTGATCACGCCGTCACGCATCTGCTCAAACAGGTCGATGGTGCCGCCACCGGGCTGGTGCGGGATGCAGCCCAGGGGGATGTGCCAGAGGTCTTCGATGAAGCGGCGATCGGCGTCCACCAACACCGAGCGCTGTCCGGGAAGTCCTGGGCCCATGTAGCCCATTTCCCTTCCGCCCATGGCATTCGGTTGGCCGGTCAGGGAAAACGGACCGCTGCCGGGCCGGCAAATCGCCCCGGTCGCCAGGTGCAGATTGCATAACGCATTAGTGTTCCAGGTGCCGTGGGTGCTCTGGTTCAGGCCCATGGTCCAGCAGCTCATCCACTCCTGCGCCGCGCCGATCATCCGCGCAGCCTGACGGATGTCGGCTTCGGCCAGGCCGGTAATCTGCGCAACATGAGCGGACGTGTACTCGGCGAGGAAGTCGGGCATGGCCTCCCAGCCCTGGGTAAAAGAGGCGATGAATTCGGCGTCGGTGTCGCCGTTCTCCACCAGCAGATGCAGCAGGCCATTGAGCAGCGCGAGGTCGGTGCCCGGTTTGATCTGCAGAAACAGGCCGGCCTTGTCGGCGGTGGCACTACGCCGGGGATCGACGACGATCAGCTTCGCCCCGGCCTTGACCCGGTCCATCATGCGCAGGAAAAGGATCGGGTGACAGTCGGCCATGTTGGCGCCAATCACGAAAAACAGATCGGCCTTGTCGAAATCATCATAGGACCCGGGCGGGCCGTCGGCGCCTAGCGAGAGCTTGTAGCCGCTGCCCGCGCTGGCCATGCACAGCCGCGAGTTGGACTCGATATTGGCCGTGCGCACAAAACCTTTGGCGAGCTTGTTGGCGAGGTATTGCGCCTCCAGGGACATCTGCCCCGAGACATAGAACGCCAGCGCGCCGGGGCCGTCGCGATCCAGAATCCCACGCAGGCGCCGGGCGGTTTCGCTGATCGCTGCGTCCATGTCAGCGCGTACCGGCTCGTGGCTGCGCTGATGGCGGATGTACGCGGACTCCATCCGTCCCGACCCGGCAATCGCCTGGCCGCAGGTGGTGCCTTTGGTGCACAGTCGGCCGAAATTGCTCGGGTGCGTCTTGTCGCCGACGACCTTGATGACCCGGTTGTCCTCGACCTGCAGGACGATGCCGCAACCGACGCCACAATAAGGACACACGCTTTTTACGCTGTTGCTCGCCATATTCCGTTTCCTGAAAGCAAAAAAAGACGCCCTGTTCTCATCCGTTGAAAAACGGAGAGCACACGGCGCCTTTGTCGTGAATATGGCAATCGGCGTTGATTGCCTGTGGGGACGATCTTGCAAATGGCAGGCCAGCGCGGGGCAATACCGCGCCTATAGAAACTCGCTCAGCTGCCGATTGGCCCTGGCAGGCCGCATTGCCGACGGCAGCGATCCCGAGTGCGCCACCGCTGCTCGCCAAACGGCTTCGGCGCGGGGAATGTTTGAGCTTCACGATGGGGCGGTCCGCGCGAAATCGCACTGTTTGTGTGCCGGCTCAGGCTGACCCAAATCCCGCTTCTGCCCAAAGGGCGGGCAGAATCAAGAGCAGAACGCGCCGTACGCGGGCGTGAGTTACTCACCCATACCCGGCTGGCACAGCCATTGCTAGGTCCCTGATCAAGTCCAGCCTGAACACGCGGTTGGCAGCCCTGGCCGGTCAACGCGGACCGCCAGCCGTTCGCGGCATCGGGCTCACCAGGTTGGCGTCGACACTGTGGTCGCGCGGCAACCCCTAAAAGAACAGGCAAAGGCGCCTGGAACCGAGAGGTTCCGGGCGCCTTTTTTTTGCTTTTGAAAAACCTGATTGGCCTTGGCCGGGACTCGATATGACCACCACAGTCGCCCCACTCAACGACGTCCAAACCCTGATCGTCATCGGCAACGGCATGGTGGGTCACCACTGTGTCGAACAGTTGATCGCCGCCGGCGCCCTTGAGCGCTATCGCATTCATGTGTTCGGCGAGGAAGGCCAACGCGCCTACGACCGCGTGCACCTGTCCGAATACTTTGGCGGCCGCGACGCCGAGTCACTGGCGATGAGCGCTGCTTCTTTATATGAGCAGACCGGTCTCGCGCTGCACCTGGGCGTGCCGGTGCTGGAAATCGACCGGGCGCGGCGCGAAGTGATCACCGCCAAGGGCAGCTTTGGTTACGACAAGCTGGTGCTGGCGACCGGTTCGTACCCTTTCGTGCCGCCCATCGAAGGCGCTGAAGGCCATTCGCGACTGGTCTACCGTACCTTGGACGACCTCGACACCATCCGCGCCGCCGCCAGCCAGGCGAAACGCGGCGTGGTGGTCGGCGGCGGGCTGTTGGGGCTGGAAGCGGCCAACGCGCTGAAGTCCCTGGGCCTGGAAGCCCACGTGGTGGAATTCGCGCCGCGCCTGATGCCAGTGCAGCTGGATGACCACGGCGGCGCTGCCCTGAAGGCGCGCATCGAAGCGCTGGGCGTTGGCGTGCATCTGTCTCGCGCGACGCAATCCATCAGCGCGGGGGAGGAATACCGCTACCGGATGAATTTCGCCGGCGATGAGTTCCTCGAAACTGACCTGATCGTTTTCTCCGCCGGCATCCGCCCCCAGGACGCCCTCGCCCGCCAGTGCGAACTGGCGTTGGGTCCGCGCGGCGGCATCGCCATCGACGAACATTGCCGCACCAGCGACGCCGACATCTTCGCCATCGGTGAGTGCGCCGCCTGGAACGGTAGCGTCTTCGGCCTCGTCGCGCCGGGTTATCAAATGGCGCGCAATGTCGCCGCGCAGTTGTGCGACCTGGCCGCCGAGCCGTTCTTCGGCGCGGATATGTCGACCAAACTGAAACTGCTCGGCGTCGACGTCGGCTCCATCGGTGATGCCCATGGCGCGCTGACAGGTTCGCGCAGCTACCGATTCATCGATGAGGCCAGTGGCAGCTATCGCCGATTGGTGGTGTCCGCCGACGGTAAAAAGGTACTCGGCGCCGTGCTGGTGGGCGATAACAGCTATTACGACACTTTGCTGCAATACGTGCAGAACGGCATCAAGCTGCCCGCCGATCCATCAAGCCTGATCCTGCCCCACAGCGACGGCGCGCCAACCCTTGGCGCCGATGCCCTGCCCGCCACGGCAACCATTTGCTCGTGCCACAACGTCAGCAAGGCCTCGATCTGCTCGGCCATCGACGGCGGTTGCACGGACCTGGCCGGGCTCAAGGCCTGTACCAAGGCCGCCACCGGTTGTGGCGGTTGCGCGGCGCTGCTGAAGAGCGTGTTCGAGCACGAGCTGATCGCCCGTGGGGTTGCCGTCGATAAGAGCCTGTGCGAGCACTTCCCCTTCACGCGTCAAGAGCTGTACGCCTTCGCCCGCGTGGAGAACATTGAAAGCTTCGACGAGATGCTGGCCCGCCACGGCAAAGGCCATCTGGGTTGCGACATCTGCAAGCCTACCGTTGGCTCGATCCTCGCCTCGTGCTGGAACCGGCCGATCATGGACCCCTCGCTGGTGCCACTGCAGGACACCAACGACACGTTCATGGCGAACATGCAGAAGAACGGCACGTATTCCGTTGTACCGCGCATTCCTGCGGGGGAAATCACTGCGGACGGTTTGATCGCCATCGGCGCGGTCGCAAAGAAATACGACCTGTACACCAAGATCACCGGCGGCCAGCGCATCGACCTGTTTGGCGCGCAGTTGCACGAGCTACCGGACATCTGGGCCGAGCTGATTGCCGCCGGCTTCGAGACCGGTCATGCCTACGGTAAATCGACGCGAACGGTGAAGTCCTGCGTCGGCAGCACCTGGTGCCGTTACGGCGTTCAGGACAGCGTGCAAATGGCGCTGAACATCGAGGATCGCTACAAAGGCCTGCGCTCGCCGCACAAGCTGAAGTTCGCGGTGTCCGGTTGCACCCGTGAATGCGCTGAAGCCCAGAGCAAGGACATCGGCGTGATCGCCACGGAGAACGGCTGGAATCTCTACGTATGCGGCAACGGCGGCATGCGCCCGCGCCACGCCGAGCTGTTCGCCACCGATCTGGACGACGAGACGCTGATTCGCTATATCGACCGCGTGCTGATGTTTTACATCCGCACCGCTGACAAGTTGCAGCGGACGTCGGTCTGGCGCGAGTCCCTTGAAGGCGGGCTGGATTTTCTGAAGGCCGTGGTGATCGATGACAGCCTGGGGCTGGCCGCTGAACTGGAGGCGCAGATGCAGTTGGTGGTAGACCGTTATGAATGCGAGTGGGCAAACGCGCTGAAGAGCCCGGAGAAACTCAAGCGCTTCCGCACGTTCGTCAACGACAAGGGCGCTGACCCTGACATTCATTTCGTCAAGGAGCGCAGCCAGCGTCGTCCGGCTCGCGCGGAAGAGTTGAATCTGATTGCCGCTGTGGAGGTTGCACGATGAGCCAGGCGAATGCGGCAGTGATGGAGATGCCGAAGACTCAGGTGTGGCGCGCGGTCTGTGCCCGTGAGGATCTGGTCCTTAATTCCGGCGTGGTGGCGCTGGTGGGCAATGCGCAGGTGGCGCTGTTTTATGTGGCGTCCATTGGTGGCGCGCCGCAGTTGTTCGCGGTGGACAATCGCGATCCGGTCACGGGGGTGAATGTGATTGGTCGGGGGTTGGTTGGCAGTTTGGGCGGCGACCTTGTGATCGCTTCGCCTTTGTATAAGCAGCATTACCGGCTGGAGGATGGCACGTGTCTGGAGGATGCGGCGCTGCGGCTGCGGACTTGGCCGGTTCGGCTGGTGGGGGATGTTGTGGAGGTTGATGTGGGGTAAGGCGTTCAGGCGTTCAGGCGTTTAGGCGTTCAGGCGTTCAGAATCAAGAGCGTCGGCCTAACGGCCTCGGGTTTCGCCTTCGGCGAGTTACTTGATAAAGCCCCAAGTAACCAAGGGCTTGTGCTCCTGGTTGGGCTCCTCCTTCGTCGGAGTACCCTCACTCCGGTCTCGCTCCGTGGGCCCGCGCCGAACGGACATCCATGTCCGCAACGGCGCTCTCGCGGCATCCATGCCGCTCGGCCCACTGCGCGAAACCTGCGTTCAGCCTGCACCCAAGTCGCGATTGACGGTGTTTGAGCATTTTTGTGTAGGAAGATCAAAAGCGCTTTTAAGCAGATCAAAGGCTTCCCGGCTGAAGCCGGTCCCACAGTCGGTGGCGCCGCCACTTCTGCCGGATGCACGCGATGCCTTTAGTGGGACCGGCTTTAGCCGGGAAGAGGCCAGTTCAGGCGCTGACATTCGATCGTTCCCACGCTCCGCGTGGTAGCGCAGCCCCGGACGCTCTGCGTCCTGCAGGCGAGGCGGACTCATGTCTGGGCGATGGGACGCGGAGCGTCGTGGGAGGTATTACCACGCGGAGCGTGGGAACAATCAAAGCAGATCAAAGGCTTCCCGGCTGAAGCCGGTCCCACAGTCGGTGGCGCCGCCACTTCTGCCGGATGCAGGCGATGCCTTTAGTGGGACCGGCTTTAGCCGGGAAGAGGCCAGTTCAGGCGCTGACATTCGATCGTTCCCACGCTCCGCGTGGTAATGCAGCCCCGGACGCTCTGCGTCCTGTAGGCATCCACCAAATCCCGGGCACAAAAAAAGCGACCCTAAGGTCGCTCTCTTTGTCGTTACGAGGAGTTCAAGGGCCTCGTAACTCAATATGGCGCAGCGGACGGGACTCGAACCCGCGACCCCCGGCGTGACAGGCCGGTATTCTAACCGACTGAACTACCGCTGCGCGTAACACTTGAAACGAATGGTGGGTGATGACGGGATCGAACCGCCGACATTCTGCTTGTAAGGCAGACGCTCTCCCAGCTGAGCTAATCACCCTTCGCTTCGGTGTGGCGCGCATTCTACGGAGCGATCAAAAAGCTGGCAAGCACTTTTTGAAATAAATTTTATAATCCTTCCAAAGGCTTACATCAGGGTTGGCCGCAGGGTCGCAGCAGCGAATAATGCCCCCCTTTGTATAAAGGAGAGATGTACCCCATGTGGTTCAAAAACCTGCTTGTGTATCGCCTGACCCAGGACCTGCCATTTGACGCCGAGGCGCTGGAAACCGCATTGGCGACCAAGCCTGCACGTGCCTGTGCCAGCCAGGAGTTGACCACTTACGGTTTCATCGCCCCGTTCGGCAAGGGCGAAGACGCGCCACTGGTGCACGTCAGCGGTGACTTCATGCTGATTTCGGCGCGCAAGGAAGAACGCATCCTGCCCGGCAGCGTGGTCAACGATGCATTGAAAGAGAAAGTCGAAGAGATCGAGACCGAGCAGATGCGCAAGGTCTACAAGAAGGAACGCGATCAGCTCAAGGATGAAATCATCCAGGCGTTCTTGCCTCGCGCCTTTATCCGCCGCTCGGCCACCTTCGCCGCCATCGCTCCCAAGCAAGGCGTGATTCTGGTCAACGCTTCCAGCCCGAAGCGCGCCGAAGACCTGCTGTCGACCCTGCGTGAAGTGGTCGGCTCGCTGCCCGTCCGTCCCGTGACCGTAAAGACCGCGCCAACCGCCGTCATGACCGAATGGGTCAAGACCAGCCAGACCGCCGAGCACTTCTTCGTGCTGGACGAGTGCGAACTGCGCGACACCCACGAAGACGGCGGCATTGTGAAATGCAAACGTCAAGACCTGACCAGCGACGAAATCCAGCTGCACCTGAGCACCGGCAAAGTCGTCACTCAACTGTCGCTGGCGTGGCAGGACAAGCTGTCGTTCGTGCTGGACGACAAACTCGGCATCAAACGCCTGAAGTTCGAAGACCTGCTGCAGGATGAAGCCGAGCAGAACGGCGGCGACGATGCGCTGGGCCAGCAGGACGCCAGCTTCACCCTGATGATGCTGACGTTCGGCGAGTTCCTGCCGCAATTGATGGAAGCGCTGGGCGGCGAAGAGATTCCTCAGGGGATCTGATTTCACCTCTCTCTGCAGGAGCCGGCTTGCTGGCGAACGCATCACGTCAGCTCACTTAAATGTTGCTGATACGCCGCGTTCGCCAGCAAGCCGGCGCTTACAGGTTCCACGTCCACTTCATACCAATAAAAAGGAGCAGGCCATGCGTGCCCTGGCTGCGTTGAGTCGTTTTGTCGGTAATACCTTCGCGTACTGGGTGCTGCTGTTTGCCGTGCTGGCGTTCCTGTTCCCGTCCTGGTTCATCGGCCTCAAGTCGTACATCGTGCCTTTGCTGGGGCTGGTGATGTTCGGCATGGGCCTGACCCTCAAGCTCGATGATTTTTCTGAAGTCGTGCGTCATCCCTGGCGCGTGGCTCTCGGGGTGGTCGCGCATTTCGTGATCATGCCCGGCGTGGCCTGGCTGCTTTGCCAGCTGTTTCACCTGCCCCCGGAAATCGCCGTCGGTGTGATTCTGGTCGGCTGCTGCCCGAGCGGCACATCGTCCAATGTCATGACCTGGCTGGCGAAGGGTGACCTGGCACTATCGGTGGCCATCGCCGCCGTCACCACCCTCCTCGCCCCGCTGCTGACCCCGGCGCTGATCTGGCTGCTGGCCTCGGCGTGGTTGCCGGTGTCTTTCATGGAAATGTTCTGGTCGATCCTGCAACTGGTCATGCTGCCGATCGTGCTGGGCGTCATCGCTCAACGCCTGCTGGGCGCCAAGGTAAGTTTTGCCGTCGACGTGCTGCCGCTGGTGTCGGTGGTGAGTATCGTGATGATCGTCTGCGCGGTGGTGGCAGCGAGTCAGGCGAAGATTGCCGAATCAGGCCTGCTGATCATGGCGGTGGTGATCCTGCACAACAGCTTCGGTTTTCTGCTGGGTTACTTCACCGGCAAGCTGTTCAAGCTGCCGCTGGCCCAGCGCAAATCGCTGTCTCTGGAAGTCGGCATGCAGAACTCCGGCCTCGGCGCCGCCCTGGCCGCCGCGCACTTCTCACCACTGGCGGCGGTGCCCAGCGCACTGTTCAGCGTCTGGCACAACATTTCGGGCGCGTTGCTTTCGACGTACTTCCGCAAGATGACACCGGATGTGGTGGTGGAGGAAGAGAAGCCAGTGGTGGGTTGATCAGCCGCGAAGCTGGCTTGCTCTCTGTAGGAGTGAGCTTGCTCGCGAAGACGGTATTCCTGCCGCTGAAAATTTAGCGGATGTACCCACCTCTTCGTGAGCAAGCTCACTCCCACAGGTCCGTCTTTCGCAGGTGATCTGTCGCAGGTCAACCAGCAGTCTCCCGCAGGCTATTCAGCAGTCTGAAATATCGGATCCCTGATCAACACACCGCCCCTCTGACTAACGCACCGTCCCCCGCAACTCCGCCACCCGCTCACGCACCAGCGCCGGTTGCGACTCCTCACCCGTCAACGCCGGACCGGCCACAAGGGTCACTCGCGACCACAGCCTGCGAAACACGCCCTTGTTCGGGTCGCGGCTGAAGAAACTGCCCCACAACCCCTGCAGCGCCAGCGGAATCACCGGCACGTCGGTTTCCTGCAAGATCCGGGTCATGCCGCTTTTAAAGGTGTCGATCTCGCCGTCGGTGGTCAGCTTGCCCTCCGGGAAGATGCACACCAGCTCGCCTTCATTGAGGTAATGGGCGATGCGTTCGAACGCTTTGTCGAACACCGCCTTGTCCTCCTTGATCCCGGCAATCGGGATCGCGCCCGCGGTGCGGAACACGAAATTCAGCACCGGCAGGTTGAAGATCTTGTAGTACATGACGAAGCGGATCGGCCGGCGCACCGAGCCGGCAATCAACAGCGCATCGACGAACGACACATGGTTGCAGACCAGCAATGCCGCGCCCTCATCCGGGATCTGGTCGAGGTCGCGATGCTCCACGCGGTACATGGAATGGCTGAGCAGCCAGATCATGAAGCGCATGGTGAACTCGGGCACGATTTTGAAGATGTAGGCATTGACCGCGATGTTCATCAGCGAGACGACGAGGAACAACTGCGGGATCGACAGTTTCGCCACGCTCAGCAAGATGATCGAAACGATCGCCGAGACCACCATGAACAGCGCGTTGAGGATGTTGTTGGACGCAATGACCCGCGAGCGCTCTTTCTCCGGCGTGCGCGACTGGATCAGCGCGTACAGCGGCACGATGTAAAACCCGCCGAAGACGCCGATGCCGAGGATGTCCAGCAACACCCACCACGCCTGCCCGTAACCCAGAATCGCCAGCCAGTTATTGGCCTGTACGTTCTGCGGGAAACCACCGGAATGCCACCAGAGCAACAAACCGAACACGGTCAGGCCCATGGAGCCGAACGGCACCAGACCGATCTCCACTTTGCGCCCGGACAGTCGTTCGCAGAGCATGGAGCCGGCGGCAATGCCGATGGAGAATACGGTCAGAATCAGGGTGACGACGGTTTCATCGCCGTACAGAAACTCCTTGGCGTAGGCCGGGATCTGCGTCAGATAAATCGCTCCGACGAACCAGAACCATGAGTTGCCGACGATGGAGCGGGACACCGCTTTGGTCTGGCCCAGTCCGAGTTTCAGGGTGGCCCAGGATTCGCTGAAGATGTTCCAGTTAAGGCGCATGTCCGGCGAAGCGGCCGCTGCCGGCGGAATGCCCCGGCTGGCGAGATACCCCAGGCACGCCACCGAGACCATCGCTGCCGCCACGATGGGCGCGTAATGGGTCGCCGACATCATCACGCCCGCGCCGATGGTGCCGGCGAGGATCGCCAGAAACGTGCCCATTTCCACCAGGCCGTTGCCGCCCACCAGTTCGTTCTCATGCAGGTGCTGGGGCAGGATCGAGTACTTCACCGGCCCGAACAGCGCCGAGTGAGTACCCATCGCGAACAGTGCGGCCAGCATCAGCGACAGGTGATTGAAGAGAAAGCCCGTTGCCCCCACGACCATGATCACGATCTCCAGGACCTTGATCATGCGGATCAGCTTGTCCTTGGGGTATTTCTCGCCGAACTGCCCGGCCAGCGCCGAGAACAGAAAGAACGGCAGGATGAACAGCAAGGCGCAGAGGTTGACGTAGATGGACCGGTCACCGTCGATGCTCAGCTTGTAGAGAATGGCGAGGATCAGCGACTGCTTGAAGATATTGTCGTTGAACGCCCCGAGGGACTGGGTCACGAAAAACGGCAGAAAGCGCCGCTTACCCAACAAACTGAACTGCGACTGACTCATCTTCCCTGGTCCTGAGTGGCGCCGGTGTCGGCTTTCTTATGGGAACGCCGAACGGCGGTTCCGGGCCACATTGAAGACGACACCGGCGGCAAAGTCGAGCATGCGCTCGATCGGATAGTCCGTTAGAGCGTGGGAGCGGTATCTAGCGTAAGCCAGCGATGCACGGCGAAACGAACAGCTCGCCTTTATAGGCCCCGCTCACGGTGCGCTTCATGATCACGAGCCACAGCGCTGTCAGCGCAGCGACCAGCACGCTGCCCAGGGCCGCGAAGAACCCGAGATGAAGCACCGCACCCAGCTTCAGGGTAGTCAGCGCGAACACGCCCAGTGGAAAGGTAAAGCCCCACCAGCCCAGGTTGAACGGGATGCCGTTGCGCAGATAACGCGCGGTGATCAGCAGCGCCATCAGGCACCACCACACGCCGACACCCCATAAAATCACGCCGCCGATCAGGCCAAGGCCCGACGCGATTTCGCCGACGCCGGGCAAGCCGTTGGCGTTGAAGATCAGCGGCGAATCGGCGCCCAGCACAATCAGGCCGAACGCGCCGGTGCTGATCGGCCCCAGGGCCAGCCAGCTCGACGCAGCCATGCTTTCGTGGGGCAGTTTGTGCAAGGCCATGCGCAGCAACAGGATGGTCAGGATACTGAACGCCACCGGCACCGACATCGCCCACAGCACGTAACTGGTGATGAGCACGCTGAACTGGCCGTGAGGATCGGACAGGTGAGGCGCCAACAGCCCGCCGCTGACCGCCGCCACTTCACAGGCCACAAGGGGCAGAAGCCAGACGGCGGTCATCTGATCGATACGGTGTTCCTGGCGAGTGAACATCAAAAACGGGATGAGCACGCCGCAGGCCAGGGACATCGCCACGTCCAGCCACCACAACAGCTCGGCGAACGGCAGCACGGCATCGCCCCAACGTGGCAGGCCGAAAGTCAGCAGTCCGTTAATCAGTGTCGCCAGGCCCATGGGAATCGTGCCGAAAAACATCGACACCGTGGAATGCCCGAACACCCGCCGCGCCTCGTCGAAAAACATCACCCAGCGGGCGATATAGAGCGCACTGAAGGTCAGGAACAGGACGACGTTCAGCATCCACAACGCTTCGGCCAGTTGGTACAGGCCGGGAATGGCCAGCGGAAGCTGCATCAGCACCGCCGAAAGAATGCCGGTGCCCATGGTCGCGGCGAACCAGTTAGGGGTGAATTGACGGATGACTTCCCGGGGATGGCTCAGTTGCCTGAAGGGTCTTTGCGGGATGAAGATGGCGTGGGTCATGGCGAGCTCCTGTCCTCGTGTGAGGTGGTCCCCATAGTAGGGCGGCACCTGATATCGAATAAGCGGGTAATTTAGCTATGCCTCATAGATTTCCCCGATATATAGGTGCCGACTGAAAACATAGGCATCAGAGCACCCTCGACACTGACTGCACGCGCTGCTTTTAGTGGGACCGGCTTTAGCCGGGAAAGGGCCGTTGCAAACGCTCTAGATGCGCCGCTCAGACCATGGTCGAAACAGACGAACCCCACGCGGCGTGCGAGACTGTCCGGCCGGCGAGGGATCGCCACCGAAACCGCTAGCCGTTTGTCTCTGGAGTTCCCATGTCGCTGTCCAGCGGGCTGATCGCTGCCGTCGCCCTGGCCTATATGGCCATCATGTTCGCCATCGCCTTCTACGGTGACCGTCGCAGCACCCCGCTGCCGCCGCGCCTTCGCGCCTGGGTGTATAGCCTGTCGCTGGCGGTTTACTGCACCAGCTGGACGTTTTTCGGCTCGGTCGGCCAGGCAGCCGAACAACTGTGGTCGTTTCTGCCGATCTACCTGGGCCCGATTTTGCTGTTGCTGCTGGCGCCCTGGGTGCTGCAGAAAATGGTGCTGATCAGCAAACAGGAAAACATCACCTCAATCGCCGACTTCATCGCCGCGCGCTACGGCAAGTCGCAAACTTTGGCCGTCGTCGTCGCGCTGATCTGCCTGATCGGCGTGTTGCCCTACATCGCGCTGCAGCTCAAGGGCATCGTGCTGGGGGTGAACATTCTCATTGGTGCCGGCGCCGACGCCACCGGCACGCGCGCCCAGGACACCGCGCTGATCGTGTCGCTGGTGCTGGCGCTGTTCACCATCGTCTTCGGCACACGCAACCTTGACGCCACCGAACACCACCGCGGCATGGTCCTGGCGATTGCCTTCGAGTCGCTGGTCAAGCTGTTCGCCTTTATGGCCGTCGGCGCGTTCGTGACCTTCGGGCTGTACGACGGCGTGGACGACCTGTTCAACCAGGCCATGCTCGCGCCGCGCCTGGAGGAGTACTGGAAAGAAACGGTCAACTGGCCGTCGATGGTGGTGCAGACCGGCGTCGCCATGATGGCGATCATCTGCCTGCCCCGGCAGTTTCACGTCACCGTGGTGGAGAACATCGAGCCCGAGGATTTACGCCTGGCCAAATGGGTATTCCCCGCGTACCTGCTGCTGGCAGCCGTATTCGTGGTGCCGATTGCGCTGGCCGGACAGATGCTGTTGCCCGCCTCGGTGCTGCCGGACTCGTTCGTGATCAGCGTGCCGTTGGCCCACGCCCACCCGGCGCTGGCGATGCTTGCATTCATCGGCGGCGCGTCGGCCGCCACCGGCATGGTGATCGTTGCCAGCGTCGCGCTGTCGACCATGGTCTCCAACGACATGCTGCTGCCGTGGCTGCTGCGGCGCAAAACCGCCGAGCGCCCGTTTGAAGTCTTCCGCCACTGGATGCTCTCGGTGCGCCGGGTCAGCATCGTCGTCATCCTGTTGCTCGCCTACGTCAGCTATCGGTTGCTCGGCTCCACCGCGAGCCTGGCGACCATCGGCCAGATCGCCTTCGCCGCCATCACCCAGCTGATGCCGGCGATGATCGGCGCGCTGTACTGGAAACCCGCCAATCGTCGCGGCGTGTTCGCCGGGCTCGCTGCCGGGGTGTTCATCTGGTTTTACACGCTTGTGCTGCCAATCACTGCCCACAGCATGGGCTGGTCGCTAAGCACTTTCCCGCTGCTGGCGTGGCTGCACAGCAACCCCTTCAATCTGCCGATCAGCCCGCTGACCCAAGGCGTGGTCCTGTCGATGCTCGGCAACCTGGCGTTGTTTGTGTGGGTCTCGCTGCTGTCGCGAACGCGCGTGTCGGAACACTGGCAGGCGGGCCGTTTCATCGGTCAAGAGTTGCAGGCGCGGCCCAACAACCGCTCGCTGCTGGCGGTGCAGATCGAGGACTTGCTTAAACTCTCGGCGCGCTTCGTGGGCGAAGAGCGGGCGCAACAAAGCTTCATCCGCTTCGCCTACCGCCAGGGCAAAGGCTTCAACCCTAACCAGAACGCAACCGGCGACTGGATCGCCCACACCGAACGTTTGCTGGCGGGGGTGCTGGGCACGTCGTCGACACGGGCCGTGGTCAAAGCGGCGATTGAAGGCCGCGACATGCAGCTCGAGGATGTGGTGCGCATCGCCGACGAAGCCTCCGAAGTGTTGCAGTTCAACCGAGCCCTGCTGCAGGGCGCTATCGAAAATATTACCCAGGGCATCAGCGTGGTGGATCAATCCCTGCGACTGGTGGCCTGGAACGCGCGCTATCTGGAGCTTTTCAATTACCCGGAAGGGCTGATCAGCGTGGGACGGCCCATCGCCGACATCATCCGCTACAACGCCGAGCGCGGTTTGCTCGGACCCGGCGAGGCCGAGGTGCACGTCGCCCGGCGGCTGCACTGGATGCGCCAGGGCCGCGCGCATACGTCCGAGCGGTTGTTTCCCAATGGCCAGGTGATCGAGCTGATCGGCAACCCGATGCCCGGCGGCGGCTTCGTCATGAGCTTCACTGACATCACCGCATTCCGCGAGGCCGAGCATGCGCTCAAGGGCGCCAACGAAAGTCTTGAGCAGCGCGTAGCTGAACGCACGCGGGAGCTGTCGCAGCTGAACACGGCACTGAGCGAAGCAAAGGCCCATGCGGAAGCCGCCAATCAGTCGAAAACGCGCTTTCTCGCCGCCGTCAGCCATGACCTGATGCAGCCGATGAACGCTGCGCGTTTGTTCTCTGCGGCGCTGCTGCACAACGACGACAATGTGCCCGCGGAGGCGAAACAGCTGATCCAGCATCTGGACAGTTCGCTGCGTTCGGCCGAAGACCTGATCAGCGACCTGCTGGATATTTCGCGTCTGGAGAACGGCAAGTTCACGCCGACCATCACGCCGTTCGCCTTGAATAATCTGTTTGAAACCCTCGGCGCCGAATTCAAGGCGCTGGCCCAGGAGCAGGGTCTGGATTTCCGCGTGCGCGGCAGCACGTTGCGCGTGGCCAGCGATGCCAAGCTGCTGCGGCGGGTGCTGCAGAACTTCCTGACCAATGCGTTTCGTTACGCCAAGGGGCCGATTCTGCTGGGGGTGCGGCGGCGGAACGGGCAGCTGAGCCTGGAGGTCTGGGACCGGGGTCCGGGCATTCCGGAAGACAAGCGGCAGGTGATTTTCGAGGAGTTCAAGCGTCTGGACAGCCATCAGACCCGCGCCGAGAAAGGCCTGGGGCTGGGACTGGCGATTGCCGACGGCTTGTGCCGCGTGCTTGGTCATTCCCTGGAAGTGCGTTCATGGCCAGGCCAGGGCAGCGTGTTCAGCGTTACGGTGCCGCTGGCGCCCGCCTTGCCGACGCCGGTCGCTGCGCCGACCGAACCTGTGCGCGCCGCGCTGAACGGCACGCAGATTCTGTGCGTCGACAACGAAGACAGTATCCTGATGGGCATGAACAGCCTGCTGAGCCGCTGGGGGTGTCAGGTCTGGACCGCGCGCAATCGCGAGGAATGCCAGGCCCTGCTCAACGACGGCATTCGTCCGCATCTGGCGTTGGTGGACTACCACCTGGACCACGGTGAAATCGGCACCGAACTGATGGGCTGGCTGCGTACGCAGCTGGGCGAGCCGGTCCCTGGCGTGGTCATCAGCGCCGACGGCCGCCCGGAGCTGATCACCCAGGTACACGCCGCCGGCCTCGAATACCTGGCCAAACCGGTGAAGCCCGCAGCGCTACGGGCGTTGTTGAGTCGGCATGTGCGGTTGGGTTGAGCGTCAGGTTGGTGGACACCAACATAATGCGAACGCCGATCCACTGTAGGAGCGCGCTTGCCCGCGATCGGCTGCGCAGCAGTCGTAAACCTGACGCCTCGGTTACGCCTGACACACCGCGTGCACCGGTTTGCTGCCGCTTCGCGCCAGATCGCGGGCAAGCGCGCTCCTACAGGTTCATCCGCAGCGTCCGAGGAATTCGCCTCAGACCACGATCCTTGCATCACGGTGGGCACATTCCGCCAAACCACGATCGGCGCATGGATGCTGCGGCAGAAGACGATCATTGTAGGAGTGAGCTTGCTCGCGATCGGCTGCGTAGCAGTCGTAAACCTGACGCCTCGGTTACCCCTGACACAACGCATGCACCGGTTTACTGCCGCTTCGCGCCAGATCGCGAGCAAGCTCACTCCTACAGGTTCATCCGCAGCGTCCGACGAGTTCGCCGGACGCTCGGCAGGTTCTACTCAACCTTCCTGAACACAAACACCAACCCCACCACGATCAGTACCATCCCCAGCATACTCATCAGCGCCAGGCGGTTGCCGTAGATCAGGTAGTCCATCATCGCGGTGACGCCGGGCACCAGGTAGAACAGGCTGGTGACGTTGACAAGATTGCCCTGGGCGATGAGCCGGTAGAGCAGGAACGTCGCCAGCACCGACACCACCAGCCCCATGTACAGCACCGGCACATAAAAGCCGATGCTGTGCTCGAAATGAAAAGGCTGAAACGGCACGAATACCGCACACACCACCGTCCCCGCAAGGTATTGCACCGGCAACGTGCCGAGGGGATTGTCAGTGATGCGCTTCTGCATGATCGAGCCGCCGGTCATGCTCAACATGCCAAGCACGCCGAAAGCCATGCCGGCGAGCGATCCGCCGTCGCCGATGCCTTGCCAGACCACCAGCACCAGACCCGCCAGCCCCAGACTCAGGCCGAACATGCGTGACCCCGAGCGGCTGCGCTCGACCAGCACGGCCGTCAGAATCGGTTGCACGCCCATGATCGTGGCCATCACGCCAGGCGCGACTTTCATGTCCAGCGCCAGCAGGTAGCAGATCTGATAAGCGCCCAGCAGCACAGCGCCCGTCATCAGGGCGAAGCCCATCGAGGCTCGTGTGGCGGGAAGCTTGTACCCCAAGGCCGGGATCAGAATCGCCAGCGCCCCCAGCGCCAGCAGAAAACGGAACAGCAAAAAAGCAAAAGGAGAAGCGTGGGTCAGGCCCCACTTGGAAACAATTGCGCCGCTGCTCCAGAGCAGGACGAAAAGCGTCGTCGTGGCCATCGAGGCCAAGGCTTTATGAGCGAACATGAGTCACCTGTGATTCAGACAAAATCGGACCCGGCACGAACCGGATTCACGGATGTTTTGCGAACGTTTGCAGGCTTCGGTCGACAGCGTTGAGGCAGTCGATCAGCCGAGCGCAACGACGCCTGGCGGTGCAACGGCGCACACGACAGGGCTATTCACAGGTGGGGGTGGCGGGTAGCGCGTGATGAAAGCGATTTGCATGCAGCCGCACGGTTCCGCAACAGCGCGAGCCGTGGCGGAGAAAGCGAACCGGGTGCGGGATGCGGGCATCGTGTTCATCTTCTGAAGGAGTGACTCAGTGTTGCCAGGTGTTACAGCAACGAGGCCGACTATAAACAGCCGACGAGGTCTCGCGCAACAGCGTTTTGCACGTCGGCCAATTTGACCGGACGACTCAGTCCAGCAGGTTCAGCGGATACTGCACCACGATATACAAGCGGTCGATATCGTCGCCCCCCTCAGCGTCGTTACCCCGGTGCGAAACATGGGACACGTCGAACGACAGGTTTTTGGCCGGTCCCGACTGAACGACGTATTTCAGGTCGATGTCGCGCTCCCAGTGACGTCCGTCCTTGCCCTGAATCGGCTGATAACGTCCGGTGACGTCATCTAACGGCTGATACACCGCGCCCCGTGGCGCATGGGTGCCATCAATGCCGCTGCCGCGCACATAGCGGGTCATGAACGTGAGACCGGGAATGCCAACGGCGGCGAACGAAAGGTCGTAGCGCGCCTGCCACGACTGCTCATGCGCGCCGTTGAAGTCGGCGTATTTGATCGAGTTGGCCAGATAGATCGAGTCGCCCCCCACAAAGTCGAACGGCGTGTCGCCGTCGATCTTCTGCCAACCAAGGGAGAATCCCTGGGAGCCAACGCTGTATTTCGCCAGCAGGCTGTAAGCGGTGTTACTCAGTGCGCCTGCCTTTGCGTCGCCCTGATCCAGGGTGCGGTAGAGATTGCCGTCCAGCAAAAACGAACTGTTGTCCGACAGCACGCTCAAGTGATGCAGATTGGTGTAGTACTGCCGCCAGGTGTCAGTGAGCTGTGAGGCGTACACCGAGCCGCCGAATGGAGAATCGCCAGTGGTCTCGACACCCATCAGACTCAGCGACGAACCGCGGGTGCTGGCACCGTAGCCATCGAAATCGCCCTTGGCTGTCGAAGCGTTTTGGTTCTTGAAGGCGGTAAAGTGCCCGGCCACCAGCTTCAGTCCATCGACGTCGCGGCTGTCAAGATAAAAGCCCGTGGCGTACTCCGGTTGCAGGCGCTTGTCGCCGGTATCCAGCACGGGGGTTTCCACTTCCATTTCGCCAAACTTCAGCGTGGTCTTCGAAATCCTCAGTTTGAGCGCGCCGCCCGCATCGGAATAATCGTCGGCAGCTCGTCCGTCATCGCCCAGCGGCAACAGACCGGTTCCGGCTCGCCCCTTTCCGCTGTCGAGTTTCAGGCCGTAGAACGCATGCGCATCGACGCCGAACCCGACAGTGCCTTGGGTGAACCCTGATTGCAGATTGGCGATAAACCCCTGCGCCCACTCCTGGCGGTAACTCTGCCCGGCGTGCCCTGTGCGGTAGTCGTTATCCAGAAAGAAGTTGCGTGCCAGCACATTCAGCGAGGTATCGGCGAGAAAACCATGTTCCTCATCGGTAGTGGCCGCCATCAGGTTGCTGGAGCATGAGAGTAACGCGAGAGACAACAGGGATATTCGGCTTGCCATGGATCTGCCTTCGTCAAAGGGTTCCTGGCAAAAAGGCGTGATGACGACAACCAGGAGCATTCAATGGTCGGCGCAGGGTGGTTCGCGGGATTGAATGGGCGTGCTATTAGCCATGAATGGCCGTCCGCCAGAAACAAAAAAGCGCCGCTGCACAGGGTGCAACGGCGCTTGATAAAGCCGTTCGTTCAGCCGAACAACCAGTAGCCCAGCAGCGTCAGCACGATCACCGCCAGCACCGGACGCAGGATGCGATAGGCCTTGGGGTTGGCGCGTTTGAACTGCTTGACCTTGCCGCTGAAGCTGTTGCTGAAGCGCTTGCTGAACGCATAGGCCTGATTGATCCCGCCGACGCGTTCGTCATCGGTGTTCTGCGGCGCCGTGGCACGGCCCAGAAACGCGCTGACGCGGCGGTTGACGGCAGTCATGAAGCGATTGCTCAACGGTCGCTCGATGTCGCAGAACAGGATCACGCGGGTGACGTCGGTTTCGTTCTTGACCCAGTGCACGTAGGTTTCATCGAACATCACGTCGTCGCCGTCGCGCCAGGCGTAGACCTGACCGTCGACGAAGATGCGGCAATCGTCGGAGTTCGGCGTCGACAAGCCCAGGTGATAACGCAGCGAGCCGGCGAACGGGTCGCGGTGCGGGTTCAGGTGGCTGCCGCCGGGCAAAAGCGCAAACATCGCGCCTTTGACGTTTGGAATGCGGCTGACCAGTTCAACCGTCTTGGGGCACAACGCCTCGGCGGATGGCAGCGGTTTGTCGTACCACTTGAGGTAAAAACGCTTCCAGCCCTTTTTGAAGAACGAACCGAAACCCGCGTCGTTGTCCTTGGCAGCGGCACGGATATAGCCTTCGTCGAACAGGTGCATGGCTTCGTCGCGGATGGTTTCCCAGTTGTCGCGCAGCACATCGAGTTCTGGAAACTTGCTGCGGTCCAGGTACGGCTTGGACGGCACGCTGGAGAACAGGTACATCAAAGCGTTATACGGGGCGAACAGTGCGGAGTGATTCACGAACTGGCGCAATACCGGCAAACGCGCCTTGCCGCGCAGATGCACGTACAGCGTGCTGCCGACAAACAGCAGCAGAATCGCCGCTTTGACAGCAAAAGAAAGGGTCATGAAACTCTCCTTGGAACAGGCAAAAATCTGGCGGCACGATAAAAACGATTGTGGGAGCGTGGCTTGTCCCGCGATCTGCCGGAAACCGGCAGCAAAACCTAGCGATGCGTTGCAATTGACACACCGTGTTAGCAGAGATCACGACGACTGCGTCGCCGATCGCGGGACAAGCCACGCTCCTACATGAATCAACAGCACGCGGCGTGCGGATTCTAGTGCAACACAAAACCCGACGGATGAGCTGGGACAATCACACGGCGGGTTTCGAATGGCGGTCATCATAAGCTTTAGTCCGCCGCGTAAAAAGCCGAAGCGGATGCGGACACGACTATTGGGTCAGCTCGCGTTCAGTAAACAGGTCGCTGAAGAGCATGCTCGACAAGTAGCGCTCACCCGAGTCCGGCAGTACCACCACGATCGTCTTGCCCTGCATTTCCGGCTTCTCGGCCAGACGCACCGCTGCGTGCATGGCCGCGCCGCAGGAGATACCGCAAAGAATCCCCTCCTCCTGCATCAGCCGCAGGGCCATGGCCTTGGCTTCTTCATCACTGACCAGTTCGACGCGATCAACAATCGAAAGGTCGAGGTTTTTCGGGATAAAACCCGCGCCGATGCCCTGAATCTTGTGCGGGTTGGGCTTGATCTCTTCACCGGCCATCGCCTGGGTGATGATCGGCGAGCCCATGGGTTCGACAGCCACCGAAATAATCGGCTTGCCCATGGCGTGCTTGATGTAGCGCGAGACCCCGGTGATCGTGCCGCCAGTGCCGACGCCCGCCACCAGCACGTCGATGGCGCCGTCAGTGTCGTTCCAGATTTCCGGGCCGGTGGTCTTCTCGTGAATGGCGGGGTTGGCCGGGTTTTCGAACTGCGCCGGCATGAAGTACGTGGCGGGATCACTGGCGAGCAGCTCCTCGGCCTTGGCGATGGAGCCTTTCATGCCCTGCGCCGGCTCGGTCAACACCAGTTCCGCGCCCAAGGCCTTGAGCACCTTGCGCCGCTCTATACTCATCGAGGCCGGCATGGTCAGGGTCAGCTTGTAGCCACGGGCTGCGGCGACAAACGCAAGGCCGATGCCGGTATTGCCGGAGGTGGGTTCGACGATGGTCATGCCGGGCTTGAGTTTGCCGCTGCTTTCGGCGTCCCAGATCATGTTCGCGCCGATCCGACACTTGACGGAATAGCCCGGATTACGCCCCTCGATCTTGGCCAGGATGGTGACCCCGCGTGGCGCGATGCGGTTGATCTGCACCAGTGGCGTATTGCCGATGGAATGGGCGTTATCTGCGTAAATACGGCTCATGACCGGGTCCTTGTGCAGGTTTGGAAAAGCTCAAAGCCTATGCCTTGAGCCGGTGCAACGTCCAGTCGAAGCGAACCGATCACCTCGCTAGCAGTCAACAAAACTACGTTACTAGAGGGTGGAGACATGAAACGTCGTTACAGCTGGCCGTTATGGACAATTGTTGGCTTGGGGGTGTTGCTGATCGCCGTCCATATCGCGCTGCCCTATGTAGTGCGCAATTATCTCAATGAAAAACTCGCTGACATGGGCGACTACCGCGGTCAGGTCACCGATGTGGACCTCGCCCTGTGGCGCGGGGCCTACCGCATCAACGGCCTGAAAATCGTCAAGGTCGACGGCAAGGTGCCGGTGCCGCTGCTGAACGCGCCTGTCATCGACATTGCTGTCAGTTGGCATTCGCTCTGGTACGACCATGCCGTGGTCGCCGAGGTCGCGTTCGCCAGCCCCGAACTCAACTTCGTCGACGGTGGCCCGGACAAGCGCCAGTCCCAGACCGGTGCGGGCACTGACTGGCGAGCTCAGCTGAACAAGCTGCTGCCGATCACCCTCAACGAGATGCGCATTCAGGACGGCAAGATCACTTTTAACAACTTCAACTCGACGCCGAAAGTGAAAATCGATGCCGACAATATCAACGCCAGCATCTATAACCTGACCAACGTCGAAGACAAAGCCGGCAAGCGCGATGCCCGCTTCGAGGGCAAGGCCATGCTGCTGGGCCATGCGCCACTGGAAAGCACCGCGACCTTCGATCCGTTCAGCCTGGAGGATTTCGACTTCAAGCTACGCGCGACCGGTATCCAGCTCAAGCGCCTGAACGACTTCGCGTCGGCGTACGGCAAATTCGATTTCAACGCGGGCGATGGCGACGTGGTCATCGAAGCCCAGGCCACCAATGGCCAGCTCAGTGGCTACATCAAGCCCCTGCTGCGTAACGTCGATGTATTTGACTGGCAGCAGGACGTCGAGAACCAGAACAAAGGCTTCTTCCGCTCAATCTGGGAAGCCGTGGTCGGCGGCAGCGAAACAGTGCTCAAGAACCAGGGGAAGAATCAATTTGCCACCCGCGTGGAACTCAGCGGCAGTGTCCACAAACAGGACATCAACGCCTTCGAAGCGTTTTTGCAGATCCTGCGCAATGCCTTCGTGAAGGCGTTCAACACGCGGTATGACAGTGGCAAGAGCGAGGCGAAGTAAACACAACGTTTTGACTGGCGCATGCCTGTGGGAGTGAGCTTGCTCGCGAAGCGTTTAGTCAGCGATGACCTTGATCGCTGACACGCCTGTATCGTGAGTCTGCTCACTCGCCATCTTCGCCTGCCTCCATGTCGACTCCGGCTGCCTTGTCGACACCGCCCCCTTTGTCAACGCCATAGGCCGCACGCTTCTCGGCCAGCAACACGCCATTGCCTGACTGATTCTGCAACGCATCCCATCCCAGACACGCAAGCGCCAAGGTGCGCGGTGCCGCCTCGCTGCCGTTGGTGTAGCGAGTGATGCTGCGCGTGCTGACGCCCAGCGCTTCGGCCGCCAGGGCCAGCGGCAGCCCGGTGCGCGCGCGCCAGCCGATGAATATCCGCGTGTTCTCGTCAGTGGCGGCCTGGGCCTTGGCATCCAGATAAAGGGTGTCGGCGCCAATCTGGATGTCGGCCTCGTCCCACTCGACGGTCCAGCCGTCGTCGCCAATCTGTGCCTGCTTGAAAATGTCCGGATCCTTGAGCGGTTGCAGCCCCGGAAATGCAGCAATGTCGCTGCTCAGGTCGAGGACGTACTTCATGTCGTTGATGAATGTCAGCGCCAATTGTTGATGAGCCAGCGCCTCTATGGTCTTGAGGCGTGGACGTTTCATGGATGCCATCGTTTCCATTCCTCCAGCAATTCTGTTTGGTGGGCCCTTACCCATTCGAGCGCCTCCCGGAGTACGGCGGCCGGGGCGTGGCCGAGCATGGGTTCAACCAACTGCAGACAGATCAACACATCCAGCCCGCCACCGGTGAGGTGCACGTGAGGCGGCAGGTGATCCTTTTCCCGCAGTTGAATCCTGTATTTGTCCCTGAATCTGTATTTAGTCGACATGCGCAGGAAGGTATCGCTATTTTGGCGATACCTCAATGGTGGTTACAATTTTCTTCCCGGTCAGACCGTGACGCTCCATTCAGATACTGAATAAAGCGTCTGCGTTCACAGTCGCGCGGGGTGCGCGGTATAGTCGCTGCATTCTTTGCGCCCTATCTTTCGCGGTTCAGGCCACTGGTCCGTTCGCGCTGTTCGAGGATTTTCCCGATGAAATTCGAAGGCACCCATGCCTACGTCGCCACCGACGATCTGAAGCTTGCGGTCAATGCCGCCATCACCCTGGAGCGCCCGCTGCTGGTCAAGGGCGAGCCCGGCACCGGCAAGACCATGCTCGCCGAGCAACTGGCCGAGTCCTTCGGCGCGCGGCTGATCACCTGGCACATCAAGTCCACCACCAAGGCGCACCAGGGCCTCTATGAGTACGACGCCGTCAGCCGCCTGCGCGACTCGCAGCTGGGCGTCGACAAAGTCCACGACGTGCGCAATTACCTGAAGAAAGGCAAGCTCTGGGAAGCCTTTGAATCCGAAGAGCGGGTCATTCTGCTGATCGACGAGATCGACAAGGCGGACATCGAGTTCCCCAACGACCTTCTGCAAGAACTCGACAAAATGGAGTTCTACGTTTACGAGATCGACGAGACGATCAAGGCCAAAAAGCGCCCGATCATCATCATTACGTCCAACAACGAAAAAGAGCTGCCTGACGCCTTCCTGCGCCGCTGTTTCTTTCATTACATCGCGTTCCCCGACCGCAGCACCCTGCAGAAGATCGTCGACGTGCATTACCCGAACATCAAGAAGGACTTGGTCAGCGAGGCGCTGGACGTGTTCTTCGACGTGCGCAAAGTCCCGGGCCTGAAGAAAAAGCCCTCGACCTCCGAGCTGGTGGACTGGCTCAAACTGCTGATGGCCGACAACATCGGCGAAGCGGTACTGCGCGAGCGCGACCCCACCAAAGCCATCCCGCCGCTGGCCGGTGCGCTGGTCAAGAACGAGCAGGACGTGCATCTGCTCGAACGCCTCGCGTTCATGAGTCGTCGCGGCAATCGCTGAGCCTTTTCTGGTCAAGCTTATTTAGATCAAGGGCGGGACGCCGATTATGTTGCTCAACCTGTTCAACGAAATGCGCGCGGCCAAAGTGCCGGTATCGTTGCGTGAACTGCTCGACCTCATCAATGCGCTGAAGCAGCGCGTGACGTTCGCTGACATGGACGAGTTCTATTACTTGTCGCGCACGATTCTGGTGAAGGACGAGCGCCATTTCGACAAGTTCGACCGGGCGTTCGGCGCTTACTTCAATGGCCTGGAAAAGCTCGACGATCACTTGCAGGCGCTGATCCCCGAGGACTGGCTGCGCAAGGAATTCGAGCGCTCGCTGACCGCTGAAGAGCGCGCGCAGATCCAGTCGCTGGGTGGCCTGGACAAACTGATCGAAGAATTCAAGAAGCGTCTGGAAGAGCAAAAGGAGCGCCACGCCGGCGGCAACAAATGGATCGGCACCGGCGGCACCAGCCCGTTCGGCTCAGGCGGTTACAACCCCGAGGGGATTCGGGTGGGCGACGCCGGCCAGCGTCAGGGCAAGGCTGCAAAGGTTTGGGATCAGCGCGAGTACAAGAACCTCGATGATGGGGTTGAGTTGGGCACGCGCAACATCAAAGTGGCGCTGCGGCGCCTGCGCAAGTTCGCGCGCCAGGGTGCGGCGGACGAACTGGACATCGACGGAACCATCGACCATACCGCCCGCGACGCCGGGCTGCTGAACATCCAGATGCGTCCCGAACGCCGCAACACCATCAAGCTGTTGCTGCTGTTCGACATCGGCGGTTCGATGGACGCCCACGTGAAGATCTGCGAAGAACTGTTCTCGGCCTGCAAGACCGAGTTCAAGCACATGGAGTACTTCTACTTCCATAACTTCGTTTACGAATCGGTGTGGAAGAACAACCAGCGCCGCACCTCCGAGCGCACCCCTACCCAGGACCTGCTGCATAAATACGGCGCCGACTACAAAGTGATCTTTATCGGCGACGCTTCCATGGCGCCCTACGAAATCACCCAACCGGGCGGCAGCGTCGAACACTGGAACGAAGAAGCGGGTTACGTCTGGATGCAGCGGTTCATGGCCAAGTTCAAGAAGATCATCTGGATCAATCCGTACCCCAAAGACGCCTGGGCCTACACCACCTCCACCAACATCGTGCGGGACTTGATCGAAGATCAGATGTACCCGCTGACACTGCGCGGGCTGGAGGAAGGGATGCGGTATCTGGCGAAGTAATGCTGAGACCGTAGGAGCGTGGCTTGTCCCGCGATCGGCGACGCAGTCGTCGTAAAACCGGATTGTGGCGTCCATCACGCGGAACGCATTTCCGAATTGCTGCCGGTTCCCGGCAGATCGCGGGACAAGCCACGCTCCTACAGCGGACGGCGGACGAGATCCTGGAACCCCACCTGCTCCCGATGCGCCACATCCTGCACCACCGCTTTCATCCGCACCACACTCCCCGGAAGTTTCTGCGCCAGCCGCGCCAGTGACAGCGGCGTCAGCGCGCCGAGCCTTGGATAGCCGCCGATGGTCTGACGGTCGTTGAGCAGGATGATCGGCTGGCCGTCCGGCGGGACCTGTATAGCACCGAGCGGGATGCCTTCGGAGATCATCGGTTTGCCTTGGTAAACCAGCTCCGGCCCCAGCAGGCGCATGCCCATGCGGTCGGCGCGGCTGTCGAGGGTCCAGTCGCTATTGAACGCATCGAACAGGCTCAAGCCGCTGAACTGGCCGATCTGTGCACCGAGAACGACATCCAGCGGACGCTGTTCGGAAAAGTCAGGGATGAGGTGACCGGGCAGCGCGTGAAGCTCAAATGACGCCCCTGAATAACTGAGTTGATCGCCTTCAGACAGCGCTCTGCCGGAACCGTCCAGCCCGCCCAGCCCTTCACGTGTAACCGTGGCGCAGCTACCGAGCACATCGACCGCCGCAAATCCGCCGGGCGCCGCGAGGTAGGCGCGAGCACCGGTGATGGGCCGGCTAAAACCTAGCTGCTGGCCTTTCCGCACGAAGAAGCTGCGCCACGGCGCAATCGGGCGATCGTCAAGCATGGCGCCCAGATCCGCACCGGCAAGCGCCAGGCAGCAGTCTGATTCGGCCAGCAGCGTCAGACCGCCCAAGGTCACTTCGATAACGGCAGCGTCCAGCGCGTTGTTCAGCAGTTTGTTGGCCCACGACATCGACACCCAGTCCAGTGCCCCGCCCTGCGCGACGCCAAGGTGCCGCACGCCAAACCGTCCCGCGTCCTGCAACAGGCACAGCGGCGTGCTGCCTTTAACCGTCAACATGCTCATGCCAAGCCCTCCAGCGGCGTGTCGTCGCCGCCCAGGCGAATAAACTCGGCGTGATCAATGGCGGCAAACCGCACCGTATCGCCGGGCTGCATCAGGCTGTAGCCGTCGATTTCGCGATCAAAGAGTTTGGCCGGGGTGCGCCCGAGGATGTTCCAGCCGCCGGGTGACTCCAGCGGGTAGGCCGCAGTTTGCCGCTCTGCGATGCCGACGCTCCCGGCAGCAACGCGCTTGCGGGGTGTCTTGATGCGCGGCGCGGCAAGGACCTCTTCCACCAGCCCCATGAACGCGAACCCCGGCGCGAACCCGAGCGCGAAGACTTGATACTCGCGCTGGCTGTGGCGGCCAATCACCTCCTCAACCGATAACCCGCTGCGCGTCGATAACAGGCTTAACTCGGGCCCGACGCTGAGGTCGTACCAGACCGGCAACACATGCTGCCGGCCGCTTTGGGCGGCATCGGGTGCAAGGTCGGTCAGCGCCTCGGTAATGAGTGCCCGAGCCTGTGTCGGACTCAGCGCCAACAGATCGTAATGCACCATCAGCGTGGTGTAGGACGGCACCAGATCAATCAAATGTGCAGCGAAACCCTCCCGCAGACGCAACGTCGCGGCGAGCATCCACGGCATGTTGGTCTGGTCGATGGCGTCGAACAGGCGGACCATCAGGCAATCGATCGCGACGACTTCGATGCGCAGGTTCACAGGGCAGACGGTCCGGCGTCAGCGCTGTTCAAGGCCTGACGAATACGCTGAACTGCACCAATGGAGCTGGCGTTGTCGCCGTGCACGCACAAGGTGTGGGCCTGGAGTCGCAGCTCGCTGCCATCGCTGGCGATCAAGGCTTCGCCTCGGGACAACGTCATGGCCTGGGCGATGATGACGTCTGCATCGTGGTGCACAGCCCCGGGAAGGTTGCGCGAGACCAGACGCCCCACATTGTCGTAGGCCCTGTCAGCAAAGGCTTCGAACCACAGCGTGACGCCGAATTCATCGGCAATTGCTTGCGCTGCCGCGTTGTCGCGCATGGCCAGCAGCATCAGCGGCAGTTCCGGGTTGTAACGGGCGATGGCTTCGATGACGGCGCGCAGTTGCGTCGGGTTGGCCATCATGTCGTTGTACATCGCGCCGTGGGGTTTGACGTAGCTGACGCGGCTACCTTGAGCCCGGCAAACACCGTCGAGCGCGCCGATCTGGTAATGCAGCAGGTCTTGAATTTCCTGCGGTGAACAGGCCATCGAGCGACGACCGAAACCCACCAGATCCTGATAAGCCGGGTGCGCGCCGATGGTGACGTTGTTGGCCAGCGCCAGCGCGACGGTCTTGCGCATGACACTCGGGTCGCCGGCGTGGAAGCCGCAGGCAATGTTGGCGCAATCGATGTAGGGCATGACCTCTGCGTCCAGACCCATGGTCCAGGCGCCGTAGCTTTCGCCGATATCACAATTCAATAACAGGCGGCTCAAAGGCGTGACTCCTGTGCGAACGAAACGGGGAGAAGCTCGAGTGTACGCGCGGGATAATCAGGTTGGCAGCGCGGGACACGGGGCTGTGCGGATGGGAGCATTCTTCGGCGCGGATTGCCGAAGCGTCCAACTAATTAAAGCGCGGGGGGAGGATAAGAAAAAGTGAACAGTGCGAGGGATCTTTACTGACTGGGATGGCCCCTTCCCGGCTGAAGCCGGTCCTACGGGTGCGCGGGGTGTTCTGCTAAATCGCCTTCCCGGCTAAAGCCGGTCCTACGAAGTACGCATCATTGTAGGACCGGCTTTAGCCGGGAAGGCGTCGGCAGCATCACCGTCAACGCAAGCCAAGCCGGGCAATCCGCCTCAGCGCCAGTCGCGCCCCACCGGCCGCACGTGGTGGCGGCCGACAAACAACCAGTCGATGAACACCACAATACTTTCGATAACCAGCGAGAACAGTAGCGCGCACAGCAGGCCCCAGCCGATGACTTCCGGCGACAACAGCACCTGCCAGGTGTAGCCATTCCAGGTTTCGTTGCGGATGTCGGTGTCAGCGGCGGTCAGCACATGCCAGGCGCGGGTGTACCACGGGCCTTGAAGCGCCAGCCATTCCCGGTCAAGGGTCTGATTGCGGCTAAGCAGGTTGCTGATGTTGTCGGCATCGGTGCGGAACACCGGGTCATCGCTGCTGCGGTAATGCTGGATCAGCGCCTGCACGTCGCCATTGAAGAACCGCTGGGCGGTCTCGTTATAGCCGCGCAGGCTTTGCTGGGCTTCCAGCATGTGCGCTTCGACGCGCTTGCTGTAATCGCTGATGAAGCCCGGAATCTGCACGCCTATCAACAGGCCCGCCGTGAACAACACCAGTCGCAGGTAGCTTCGCAGCATAGATCCCTCTCTTTCAGGCCGAGCCTTCGGCAACGCATTCGCCGCGGCGCCAAAGACTCCAGTGACCTGGCTCATAGCGATTCCAGGTCTCGTTTTCGGTCAGCGGCTCGGTGGCAATCACCGTCACCACATCATTGGGCGTGGTTTCCGCCTGGAAATCGACGATGACGTCGACGTCTTTCAGGCGTGCCGGCCCAAACGGGGCGCGGCGGGTGATGTGCACCAGCTTGGTCGAACAGTAGCAAAACAGCCAGTCGCCATCACTGAGCAGCGCATTGAACACGCCTTTGCTGCGGTATTCGTCGCAGGCTTGCACCAGGGTCGGCAGCAGCTGCTCGATCTCGACCGGCTCAGGGAACCCTTCACGGACGCGGTTGAGCAGATCGCAGAAGGCCGCTTCACTGTCCGTGTCGCCCACCGGCCGATAGAAGGTCGCGCCGGGATGAAAATCCGCGAGCTGACCATTGTGGGCGAAACACCAGTTGCGCCCCCACAGTTCGCGCACGAAAGGATGGGTGTTGGACAGACAGACCTTGCCGACGTTGGCCTGACGAATGTGGCCGATGACCACTTCGCTCTTGATCGGGTAACGCTGAACCAGTTGCGCGACCTCCGACTCGCTGCTTGCGGCGGGGTCCTGAAACAGGCGCAGGCCACGGCCTTCATAGAAACCGATGCCCCAACCGTCGCGGTGCGGACCGGTACGACCACCCCGCTGCATCAGCCCGGTAAAGCTGAACACGATGTCCGTCGGTACGTTGGCACTCATGCCCAGAAGTTCACACATGCTCAGGTCTCGGTGCGTTCAAGCACGCGTCTGGGAAGATGCCGGTCACGATCACAGTTTGGGTTCGACGCGATGGCGGCCGCTCGGCGCCGGCGTTGAAGCAGCCACTGGCGTTGTCGCGGGCGACTGGCTGGCGAAGCGCCCTGCGGCCTGGTCTGCGTAAGGCTCGTCGTGTTCCTTCTGCTCGGCGGCGGCCTGTGCAGCGGCAGCTTCGGCGTGGGCCAGACGGGCTTTCTTCTTGCGCAGGAACGGCAAGCGGATCAAGGCGTAAATGAGGTAAAGGCCCAGGGCGATGGCGCCGTAGGTGGCGAGGTCGAGCACGGCGCGCCAGACGTTGTTGCCGACTTTCAGCGCCAGATCCAGCACGCTGATCGCCAGCGCCGGGGCATATTGATCCTTGGCCGGATCGACGATGGTCGGGCAAAACAACAGCACGGCGCCGACCACCCGCAAGGGTTCGCGCAGGTAGCGCCACATCCAGCCGGTCAGCTTGAACCACACCAACAGACAGCCCAACGCGGCGAACGCGTAGAGGCCCCAGGCAATCAGATAGTCGTTGTCGGTCATGACGTCCGTGGTAAGGCAGGTAAAGAGGCGCTTATGATAACGACTTTTCACCAGCCCGGCTTCCCCGGCTTCAGTTATCGGTTTGCCGTATGTCCAGCACCCGGCAGCGCGACCGATCCCTTTCAGATGAGCCCACGTGAGAGAGCCCAGCATGCCTTCCGCACCACATATTTCCAACGCCCCCGTCGCCCGCCAGGCTGACGGCGCCGACCCGTACGCCTGGCTGCAAAACCGCGACACCGATGAAGTGCTCGATTACCTCAAGGCCGAAAACGCCTGGCAGGAACAGCAGCTCGCCGGCCAGCAGCCGTTGCGCGAAACCCTGTTTCAGGAGATCAAGGGTCGTATTCTCGAAACCGACCTGTCACTGCCCTCCCCCTGGGGCCCTTATCTTTATTACACCCGCACCACCGAGGGTGACGAATACGCCCGTCACTACCGATGCCCGCGTCCGGCCGATGACTCCCAGACCCTCGACGAAAGCGCTGAAGAGTTGCTGCTCGACCCGAACGAGCTGGCCGGCGGTGGCTTCTTCTCCCTCGGTACCTTCAGCATCAGCCCCGACCATCAGCGCCTGGCCTACAGCCTCGACACCAGCGGCGAGGAGGTTTATCAGCTGTACGTCAAGGAACTGAGCAGCGGCGCGGTCAGCAGCCTGCCGTTCGAAGACTGCGACGGCAGCATGACCTGGGCCAACGACAGCCAGACGCTGTTCTTCGGCGAACTGGACGACACCCATCGTCCGCACAAGCTGTACCGCCACAAGCTGGGCGAAGTATCCGCCGAGCTGGTGTTCAGCGAGCCGGACGGGCGCTTCTTCCTGCATTGCTACCGCAGCAGCTCGGAGCGGCAGTTGATCGTGGGGCTGGACAGCAAGACCACCAGCGAGGCCTGGGTGCTTGATGCTGGCACGCCCGAGCAGGCGTTCGTGTGCATGGCACCGCGCAGCGAAGGCCACGAGTATTCGGTGGACCATGGGCTGATCGAGGGCGAATGGAGCTGGGTGATCCGCAGCAATCAGGACGGCATTAACTTTGCGCTGTACCACGCTCCGGAAAAAAGCGATGGCATCCCGGAGCGGAGCGACTGGCAGAACCTGATTGCCCACAGCGAGACGGTGATGCTCGACGGCTTCAGCCTCAACGCCAAAGGCCTGACCTTGAGCCTGCGCGAAGGCGGTTTGCCGATCGTCGAAGTGCATCCCCAGGGCCTGCCGGCGTACCGCGTGCAACTGCCGGATGCGGCGTACAACCTGTATGTGCAGGACACCCTTGAGTTTGAGAGCGACAAAATTCGTCTGCGCTATCAATCGCTGAATCGTCCGCCGCAGGTGTGGCAATTGTCGCTGGCCACCGGGGAAAAAATCGTACTCAAAGAAACGCCGGTGCTAGGTTTATTCGACGCCGATGCCTACGTCAGCCAGCGATTGTGGGCGACCGCCGCCGACGGTACGCAAGTGCCGATCAGCCTGGTGGTCAAGCGCGAGTTGGCCGGTCAGACCGTTCCGCTGTATCTGTATGGCTATGGCGCGTACGGCGAAAGCCTGGACCCGTGGTTTTCCCACGCGCGGCTGAGCCTGCTTGATCGAGGCATTGGTTTCGCCATCGCCCATGTGCGCGGCGGCGGTGAGCTGGGCGAGGCCTGGTACCGCAACGGCAAGCAGGAGCACAAGCAGAACACCTTCAGCGACTTCATTGCCTGTGCCGAACACTTGATCGCGGAGACACTGACCACTGCCGAACAGCTGGTCATCAGCGGTGGCAGTGCCGGCGGCCTGTTGATCGGCGCGGTAGTGAACCAGCGTCCGGAGCTGTTCAAGGCGGCCATCGCTGAAGTGCCGTTCGTCGATGTCCTGAACACCATGCTCGACCCCGATCTGCCCCTGACCGTCACCGAGTACGACGAGTGGGGGAACCCGCAGGAGCCGGATGTTCACGCGCGGATCAAGGCCTACGCGCCTTATGAAAACGTCACGGCGCAGGATTATCCGGCGATGCTGGTGATCGCGGGCTATAACGACAGTCGCGTGCAGTATTGGGAAGCGGCCAAGTGGGTGGCAAAACTGCGTGATCAAAAAACCGACGACAACCTGCTGTTGCTCAAGACCGAACTGGGTGCAGGCCACGGCGGCATGAGCGGTCGTTATCAGGGATTACGTGACGTAGCACTCGAATACGGATTTATTCTGAACGTGCTGAAAATGGCCTGACGAAAACTGCGCGGGCGGTGTGTCACGTAGCAAGCCCCTGGACGCTGTAAAGTCCGGGGCTGCTCTCACGCCAGCCAGTGCTTTACGCAATCTCCCAGAACACTCAACAAGAACTCGCCATGTCTACATTGCTCAACTCTTCGTCACTGAATAAAGAAATCCGCGACATGCTGATGGACTGCGGTCTGTTCATCGCCCTGACGCCGGCGGAATTTGCCGCCGCTGCGGGGTACTTCAGCATCAGCAGCATTGAAAAGGGCGACGCGATCTTCAACGAAGGCGACGCCGGCACGTTCATGTGCATCATTCATTCGGGCACGGTGTCGGTGCAGAAGCTCAACAGCGACGGCCAGCCGGTGGAGACCGCCATTCTGCGCAGCGGCAGAGCGTTTGGCGAAATGGCGGTGCTGGACGGCGAACGCCGCTCGGCGACGTGCATCGCCGCTTCGTCGTGCTATCTGCTGAACCTGGGCAAGGATTCGCTGGACAAGATGCTCAACGAGGCGCCGAAAGTGGCGGCGAAGATCATCCGCGCGGTTGCGGTGGCCATGTCAAAGCGGCTGCGCATGATGGACGGTCAGGTGGTGACGCAGCAGGATTGAGAGCGCCGAGGGTGATTCAGGGATTTGACTTGGCCGACGGCTGCAGTCCCGGCAAGGGGTCATCGTCCTTTGGCGGACCTGGCTGAGGAATCTTCGGCAGTAGCGGCGGGTTGCCCTGCCCGCCTGCATGGGGAACGCCCGGCGGGGCCACTTGCGGGTAAGGCGTCGGTGTTGCAGTGCCCGGCGAACCCTCGGAAGCCGCGATAGGCTCGGGCGTATTCAGAACCGGCTGCAGGCTCTCGGCAGACGCTTGCGACACGCCGAGCACAGTGATGACAATCGTCAGTAGAATGGAGCACTTCATCGTTGGCCTCCCCTGCCAATCTTTCGCTTACCGCTCAGGCTACTCCTGCGCAACGCATCGCGCTCTGACAAATTGCGCTGCATGCGGCCCTACCCTTTTGACGAGTTATCCATGAAACGTTTTGTTCTGCTCGACACCACTCCGATCCCCGATAACGGCGGCGCCTTGTGCCTGTTCGAGTACGGCGAAGATTTTGTCATCAAGATTCAGGGCGGCGACGGCGGCCAGTTGATGAACACGCGCATGCACGGCTCCGAAGACGCCCTGGCCGAAATCCCCTGCAAGAAGGTCGCCTCACGTATCAGCCCGCGGGTATTGATCGGCGGACTCGGCATGGGCTTTACCCTGGCGTCGGCACTTAAGCACCTGGGCAAGAACGGCGAAGTAGTAGTCGCCGAGCTGGTGCCCGGCGTGGTCGAGTGGAATCGCGGCGCGCTGGGCGAGAAATCGGGCAATCCGTTGCAGGACCCGCGCGCAAAGGTGGTGATACAGGACGTCGCTCAGGTACTCAAGGCCGAACCCCAGGGCTTTGACGCGATCATGCTGGACGTCGACAACGGCCCTGAGGGCCTGACGCAAAAGTCCAACAGCTGGCTGTACTCGGCCGGCGGTCTCGCCGCCTGTGCCAGCGCGCTACGCCCAAAAGGCGTGCTGGCCGTGTGGTCCGCCAGCGCTGACGCGGCCTTCAGCGACAAACTGCGCAACGCCGGTTTCAAAGCCGAAGAGGTCAAGGTCTACGCCCATGGCAACAAGGGCACACGGCATACCATCTGGATAGCTGAAAAACTCAAGGGCTGATCGACGGGCAAAGCGCTAGACTTGCCTGCATTGCTCTCCATCGCCAACAGAACATGAAACAGGTGACGCCATGAGTTCGGCCAACACGCCAACCAACACTTCAAAACTGGACCGCATCCTCGCCGACAACCAGCGTGACCGCGAAATGGGTTATCGCGACAAAGCCCTGCGCATGTACCCGCACGTCTGCGGCCGCTGCGCCCGGGAGTTTGCCGGCAAACGCCTCAGCGAGTTGACCGTTCACCACCGCGACCACAACCACGACAACAACCCCCAGGACGGCTCCAACTGGGAACTGCTGTGCCTTTACTGCCACGACAACGAACACTCGCGTTACACCGATCAGCAATACTTCTCGGAAAGCTCCACCAGCAGTCCAAAAACCGCCAAGGCCACTCACAACCCGTTCGCCGCGCTGGCGGGGTTGATGAAGAAGGACTAGTAGACGAGCTGCAAGTTTTAAGCGGCAAGCTGCAAGCAAGGGCACGGCGGCGCTTATGCGATCATCGCTTGCCAGGCTTGTGGCTTGTGGCTTGTGGCTTGCCGCTTAAAGCTTAAAGCTGCCTCTTCCCCTATACTCCCGCGCTTTCTCTGATGAGCACCCTCCCCCGTGGCCAACAAACGCTATGCCTGCATCGGCTTGTTCAATCCCAAATCCCCGGAAAACGTCGGTTCGGTGATGCGCGCAGCGGGCTGCTATGGCGTGGCGTCGGTGTTCTACACCGGCAAGCGCTACGAACGTGCGCGTGATTTCGTCACCGACACCAAGAAGATCCACCAGGACATTCCGCTGATCGGCATCGATGACCTGAGAAAGATCATCCCGCTGGGCTGTGTGCCTGTAGCCGTGGAGCTGGTGGAAGGCGCAAGAGCGCTGCCGGAGTACACCCACCCTGACCGGGCGATCTATATCTTCGGGCCCGAAGACGGTTCGCTGGATAAAGAGATCCGCGATTGGTGCGAAGACGTGGTGTACATCCCCACGACGGGCTGCATGAACCTCGCGGCGACGGTCAACGTCGTGCTTTACGACCGCATGGCCAAAGGCATCAACACCCGCTCTGGCCCGCAGTTCGGACGGGAAACCGACCGCACCTGACGTCCGCGCGCTGACAAAACGCATTGAACAGTTTGCGCGTGAGGCAGTCAGCTTTAAGGACCCTACCCTTCATGGAGAACGCATCATGAGCGACACCCCGATCATTGAACGCATCGAACGACCTTTGCACGACTACCCGGAGCAGAACGTACAGGGCTGGGAGCGCATTGGCTCGCTGGCAGGTGGTGTACTGATGATGGGCAAGGGTCTGCGCCGCGGCGGGATCTTTGGTCTGGTGCAACTGGCAATCGGCGGTGCCGTTCTGGCCCGTGGCATTACCGGCCACTGCTCGGCCAAGGCGCTCATCGACAAAAGCCGCAGTGAGATGGACGTGGCCCGCTCGCGCATCGAAGAAGCCGGCGCTGAACTGAGCAAGCTGAAAACCAAGGCTGAAGTCGCTGTAGAGGACGCTGTCGACACCGGCGTCGACGCATTGAAAGGTCCGAAAGGCGTCTGATCCACGCTGCATCGCACGCAAGCTCGTGACGGCTGAACCGACAGCCTCACGAGCTTTTTGCTTTAGCCCGCACGAAAAATCAGGTAATCCTCCCAGTCGTCCTCGGGCACGCTGCCTTCGCTGAGCATGCGGCCGGACTGAGAAATACGCTGCTTGTGCACCTGCTCCCGATCCCCACACACCAGATGGTGCCAGAGCGGCAAGTCCTTGCCCTCGCTGACCAGCCGATAGCCGCAGGTGGGCGGCAGCCACTTGAATTCGTCGGCTTTTCCAGGCGTCAGCTGAATGCAGTCCGGGACCTGGGCGCGGCGATTCGGGTAGTCAGTGCAGGCACAGGTGTTCAGGTCCAGCAGCTTGCAGGCGATGCGCGTGTAGTAAACGCTGCCGTCGTCCTCGTCCTCCAACTTTTGCAGGCAGCACAAACCGCAGCCGTCACACAACGACTCCCACTCGACTGCATCGAGTTGCTCGAGGGTTTTGCGTATCCAGAAGGGTTCTACGATGGCGGCCATGGTTCTCGCGCAAACAACTGTCGGGCAATGAAAGGCCGCCAGTCTAGAGGCACAAGGCAATTGGGCCAAGCATTGGCGACTGTCGGTACAACGCGTTCCTCCGGCTGGACCTGGTTCGGCGGGTAATGCGGTCCGCGAAACGCCGAGCCCGCGTCGGCCGCTGTCTGATCGGGCGGCTGAAGGGGATTTCAGTTTGTAAGGGCTGGACGCTGGGTTTTAGTGGGACCGGCTTTAGCCGGGAAGGCGTCGGGGGACACTCCACAAAATGGATGGCGTACACACTGACCTCTTCCCGGCCGAAGCCGGTCCCACAAGGGAAGTGCTCAATACCCCTTCGCGAAATCCACTTCTCCGCGCAACGCCTCGCCAGCGGCATAGGCCTTGAGGTTGTCCACGAACAGCTGCGTCATCGCCGGCGGCGAGGTCGGGGCCGAGCTGTGGCCGGTGAGCAACAGCCCCCACGCCGTCCAGAACGGATGACGTTGAGGCAGCGGCTCTTGGCGGCAGACGTCAATGACCGCCCCTGCCAGATGCCCTTCCTTCAGCGCTTCGACCAGATCCGCATCGACCACCGCCGTGCCCCGGCCGACGTTGATGAACAACGCCGAAGGCTTGAAGCAGGCAAACAGTTTGGCGTTGTAGAGGTCGTGGGTCTGCGGCGTGTTGGGCAGCAGGTTGATGACGAAATCGACCTCGGCCACGAGACGCGGCAGGTCCTCCAGTGCAGCCACTTCAACGAAGGGCGCTTCGGCCCGCGCGCTCGACGCTATGCCGTAGACCTCGACCCCAAACGGCACGAGGAACTGCGCCACGTGCCGGCCGATGTCGCCGGTACCGACAATCAGCGCTTTGCGCCCGGACAGGCTACGGCCCATGCGATTGTCCCACTTGCGCTCGACCTGACTGACCAGCCGCGCCAACACTTCACGCTCGTGTACCAGCATGTAGGTCAGCACGAACTCGGCCATCACCTGACCGAATATGCCGACGGCGCGGGTCAGTTGATAGTCGCGGTACAGCCCGTCAGCCAGCAGCGGGGTGATGCCGGCCCAGGTCGATTGCAGCCATTTCGGTTTGTGACCCTGGCGGAGCAAATTCGCCAGCAGGTCGGGTTGACCGAGCCAGACCGGCGCCTCGGCGGCCATTTTCGACAGCTCGGCGGAGTTGCCGCTGCTCAACACTTCGATCTCGGGGGCAGTCTGGCGGAGCAGTTCGGTGTAAACGGGGTAATCGTGTTCGGCGATCAGAACGCGCATGGATTCAAAACTCGAATAAACGGGACATGCGACCGCGCAGCGTTCCGGACCGTGCTCGGCTGAGTCGGTCAGGTCTGACGCATGCAACGGTCCGGTATACCCCTGCGGTGGATTGCAGGGTCAGAAATCGATCACATCGGATCGTTGCGGCGCAGCAGCTCTTCGGGCAAGTGCTCGATGTAATCGTCTTCAGCCGGAGGCATCTGCAGGTGGTAACCCTGCTTTTCCAGATTGGCGAGCACCGCGTGAATGTCTTCACGGGCCAGGGCGCGTTCCGGCGACAGCACCAGATTGAAGGCGTGCTGAGGCTTGCCGAACGCGGTCAGCAATTCCTCGGGCACACGCTCCAGTGCGTCGCTCTTGAGGACATACAGGTACATTTCGTTCCTGCGCGGGCTGCGGTAGATGGAGCATATACGTTTCAAGGCTGTTCTCCGGCGTTGGCCAGGCTGTCGAGCAGCATCTGGCCCATCAATTCGCGGCGCCAGCCACGCAGCGAATCGGGCAGTTTATAGGGACCGTCTGGGTAACCGGTCTTGAGCAGGGCTTCGAGGGTCTTTTTGCGCAGCATCAGTTCCGGCGCCATGTCGAGGCGTTCGGCTTGCTGCTGACCAATGACGCGCAGGCTCTTGAGCACGTTAGAGGCCTCGATCGGCAGCGGCTCCGGCAGCGCGGGCGGCCACAGATCCGGCGACACGCTGCCGGCTTTCTTGATCAGGTCGAGCAGAAACTCGCCGTCCTGACGCACGGTCTTGGGGTGCATATCATCGATTTTCGCCAGCGCGGCGAGGTTGTCCGGCTGGGACTTTGCCAGCGGCCACAGCGAATGTTCGCGTAGAACGCGGTTGCGCGGCTGATTGCGCAGGCGCGCCTGTTGCTCGCGCCAGGCGCAGAGTTCACGCAGCACGGCGAGCTGCGCGCGGGACAGCTTCCACGCCAGCTTGGCGTCGCGGTAAGCGTCATAGGGATCGGTTTCGCGGCGCAGGTTGGCGACCAGTTCGGCACCGTCTTCCAGCACCCACGCATACTTTTCATCGGACAAACGCGGACGCAGCAGGTTGTACACCTCGGCCAGGTGCACGGCGTCTTCGGCGGCGTAGCTGATCTGGGTTTCCGAAAGCGGACGCTGCAGCCAGTCGGAACGCGTCTCGCCTTTCGGCAGATCGATGTTCAGCACTTCCTGGACCAGACGCGAATAACCCATCGAGAACCCGAGGTTCAGATAGGCGGCAGCCAGTTGCGTGTCGAACAGCGGCGCCGGCAGGCTGCCGGTCAGGCGCAGCAGCACCTCAAGGTCCTCGCTGCAGGCGTGAACGACTTTGATGACGTCAGGGTTTTCCAGCAGCGCGGCCAGAGGTTTCCAGTCGCTTATCAGCAACGGGTCGATCAGGTAAGCGCGTGAACCATCGCCGATCTGCAACAGAGCGGCGATGGGATAGAAGGTGTCGACCCGCATGAATTCGGTGTCGAGCGCGACGTAGGGCAGTGTCTGCCACTGTGCGCAATGTTCGGCGAGGCTATGGTCGTCGCGAATCCAGTGAATATCGATGGCCACACGGCTCTCCCTCGAAGAATGGCGCGCAGTATATATCGCTACAAGCGGTTACCGGGCATCCGTCCTGCAAGTCTCGAACAACTTCATCTTTGAAGCGCGCAAATAGCCGCCGCGGCGACGACCGTCCATCCGATCACTGGTCGGCCTTGCGCAGCACGTACACACGCCACATGGCGTAGCCGGGAAGAAAATCATGGTGATCGACGATCCTGAAACCCGCCCGCGCGAACTCGGATTCAATGTCGCTGCGGCACACCACAAATCGATTGCGGGGCGCGGACACTTCAACGTCCAGTCGACCCTGCTGACGTTTGCGACGCCACGATTTCACGTTGCCGTCCACCCACAGCCCGACAATGGCCGTGTCCCGGGTCACCCGGTGAAACTCCTCGAGAATCGCGCCGCGTTTTTCGCTGTCGGCCAGGTGATGGAACAACCGCATGCAGAAGATGCAGTCCACCGCATTGGCGGACAGGCCGATGGAAAACGCCGAACTCTGGAACGTGCGGATGCGCTTGCGCACCTCGCTTGACGACTGCGCCTCGGCAAACGCGAGCATATCGGTGGAAGGATCGGCCGCGAGGATTACCCGATTGGCGTGTTCGGCCAACACCGGCCAGAAGCGCCCGGCGCCCGACGGCAAGTCCAGCACCAGCCCTGGCTCGCCCGCATCCCGCAACGCCATCCGTGCCAACTGCGCATCGCGCCAGAGACTCAGACGTCGGCTGAGGGTGTGTTCATGCCGTCTCACGTACTCGTCGACGTGCACTTTCTTGCCGAGGGGCTCACTCATTGGCCAGTACCCCGTCCGTATAAATCCCCCGACAGCCCGCGAACATGTCCAGTGCCGGGTTATAGACACTGGTCCGCACTTGCAGCAGGCCCAGCATCGAATGGAAAAGATTGTCCTGACTGAGAGGGGCGTTCCGCTCTTTTTGCAAACAATGGGTATCCACTGCGAATGACTGCTGATAGTTCTCGGAGAACCAGGCAATCATCGGAACATGTTTCTGTTGGTCGGGCGCCAGCATATAAGGCGTGCCATGCAGGAACAGGTTGTATTCACCCAGCGACTCGCCGTGATCGGAGAGATAAACCATCGCCGTGTCCACTTTGCCCTGATTGTTGCGCAGGATATCGATCAGCGACGCCAGTACATGGTCGGTGTACAGCAACGTGTTGTCGTAACCGTTGACGATACTTTCCCGGGAGCAATTATTCAGTGCATTGCTTTCGCACACCGGGGTGAACTTCTCGAATTCTTTTGGATAACGCTTGAAGTACTCGGGACCATGACTGCCCATCTGGTGAAGTACCAGCACGGTGTCTTTGTCCAGTGTGTCGATGAAGTGCTGCAGCCCCTGCAACAGGATTTCATCGCGGCACTCGTTGTTGGCACACAGCCCCGGATCCTTGAGATTGCTGACATCCTGCAACGTCACCCGGTCGCAGGTGCCCTTGCAGCCCGACTGGTTGTCGCGCCAGATCACATCGAGCCCTGCGCGTTTGAGTACATCGAGCATGCCTTCTTCATTGCGTGCAGTCGTTGCGTTGTAATCCTTGCGGCCCATGTTGGAAAACATGCACGGCACCGACACCGCCGTCTCTGTGCCGCAGGAATGCACATCCGTAAAGGTGAGCAGGCCGCGCTCCTTGCTCAGCTGGGGCGTGGTATCGCGGTTGTAACCCAGAATGCCGAAGTTCTCGGCTCGCGCACTTTCACCCACGACCAGCACGGTCAGTGACTTGCGCTTGTGCTGCTGCCAGTCGCTGGCAAGTTTGGCGTCTTGACCGATACTCACGAACGGCCGCTGCGCGGACTTGACCTGCTCGCTCAAGTAACCCACGGACGCCGCAAGGTAGTTGCTCGGCACCACCATGAGGCGCAACTCGTGATGATTGCGAAACAGTGACGACAGCCCTTGGTAATTCGACAACGCCACGCCGCCAATGGCGACCGCGCACACAACCGACACCAGCGCCTTGCTGAGCAACTCACGGGGCCAGCGACGATAGGCAATCGGTGTTTTGAAAAGAATGAATGACGGTACAACACCCAGAAAGAACAAATAACCGAGCAACTTCAATGAAAGAAGATCGCGCACTTCGGTGACATTGGTTTCAGCAAAGTTCCTGAACATCCCCGCGTCAATCATCACGCCGTATTGGCTCATGAAATAAGCCACACCAGCGCTGATAAAAAAGAGGCAGACGAGCACCGGTTTCAATACGCGCTTGAACGCTAAAAGTGTGAAGAAGATATTAAACACACAGAACACCATCAGCGCAAAAGCACCGCGCAACAACAGGCCCTTACCGTCTGAGTCGGTAATGGCGAATAGATGCTGCCAGAGGGTCAGGTTAAACCCGATCAATAAAAAGGCACTGGCAAGCAATGTCACAAGCTCGGGACGAACTGCTTTGACGTTCAGCATAAAAGTCTGCTTGGCTGGAAATGAGAAATTAAACGCGGAAGGAACCCCGCCGATGCCGCGAACTTTAGGCATCTGGCCATCAATTTTTTGTGAAAAGGATGAGAACGATTGGTGGGGTGGGTTTGCTGCTTGTTGAATAGGCTCCTGCGGGGCAAGCCGCAGGAAATCAGTCAGGTCTTGAGTAGTCGATCAAGCTTTATGCCGGGCAGCTCTGCGCCACTGCATCCTCAATAATCATCTGCGCCGCCTTCTCGGCGATCATCACGGTCGGCGAGCAGGTGTTGCCGGAGGTGATGTTCGGCATGATCGACGCGTCCACTACGCGCAGGCCGGTGATGCCGTGCACGCGCAGGCGTTCGTCGACCACGGCGTCGCGGCCCTGCCCCATCTTGCAGGTGCCGACCGGGTGAAAGATCGTCGTGCCGACGACGCTGGCCGCCTCGCGCAGCTCTTCCTCGGTTTGCAGGCTTGCGCCAGGCAGGTACTCAACCGGTTCGAAGGGAGCGAGGGCGGGCGCGGCGGCGATGCGACGGGTCAGGCGAATCGCATCCGCCGCCACCTTGAGGTCGGTCTCGTGACTCAAATAATTCGGTTTGATGATCGGCGCAGCATCGGCCAGCGCCGAACGAATCTCCACCGTGCCGCGGCTCTGCGGGCGCAAATCGCACACGGACGCAGTGAAGGCGGGAAACCCGTGAAGCGGCTCGCCAAAGCGCTCAAGGGACAAGGGCTGCACGTGGTACTCAAGATTGGCGCTTGCCTGCTCCGGCCCCGAGCGCGCAAACGCACCCAGCTGACTCGGCGCCATCGCCAAGGGCCCGCTGCGATTGAAGGCGTAGCGCAGGCCCATGTTCATCTTGCCCCACAGGCTGCCGGCCATCTGATTCAGCGTCTGGCCATTAGTGACCTTGTAGATCAGACGGAGCTGCAGGTGATCCTGCAAATTCGCGCCAACGCCGGGTAGCTCATGCAGAACGGCCATGCCGAGCTTTTCCAGCAGAGGCCGTGGCCCGATGCCTGAGCGTTGCAGGACCATGGGCGACCCGATGGCGCCGCAGCAGAGAATCACTTCCCGCCTGGCGCGAAGCGTCTGTTCCTGCCCGTTGACGCGCGCAAGCACTCCACTGGCTCGACTGTTTTCGAACACCACGCGCGACACTTCCGCGCCTGTGATCACCGTCAGGTTCGTCCGCTTCAACGCCGGCCGGAGAAATGCCTTGGACGCGTTCCAGCGCACACCGCGACGCTGATTCACCTGAAAATAGCTGCACCCTTCGTTGTCGCCGCCATTAAAGTCGGGGATCGACGGGATGCCGGTTTCCGCCGCTGCCTCACGGAACGCATCCAGCAAGGTCCATGAGAGACGCTGCTGCTCGACCCGCCATTCGCCTCTCCCGCTGTGAAGTTCTGAGTCGCCGGCGTAGTGGTTTTCCGAGCGTTTGAAGATCGGCAGGACGTCCTTCCAGCCCCAGCCCATGTTGCCCTGCTCCGCCCACCCGTCGTAGTCCCGGGCCTGGCCGCGCATGTAGATCATGCCGTTGATGGACGAGCATCCGCCCAGTACTTTGCCGCGAGGGTAGTTGAGCGCGCGTCCGCCGAGGCCGGGCTCCGCTTCGGTTTTGAAGCACCAGTCGGTGCGCGGATTGCCGATGCAGTAGAGGTAGCCCACCGGCACATGAATCCAGGCGTAATTGTCCTGGCCGCCGGCTTCGAGCAACAGGACCCGGTGAGCAGGATTCTCTGACAGCCGATTGGCCAGCAGGCAGCCCGCCGGGCCTGCGCCGACGATGATGTAGTCATAAAGACTGACGTCCGTTTGCATGCGTCCCTCGCTGATGTTTTTTGTTTTTATGCAGGCCCCATCCTGAAGTTTTTCGCCACAAAACAAAAGACCGCCGCATGTTTCCATGGGGCGGTCCGGGTTGACGCGTTTGCCGTCAGTGACGGAGGTGTTTACACCGCACTGCGACGGTAGCTGCGGTAGTTCGGCATCCAGAAGTTACGCTCGATGGCTTCGACGAGCATTTCTTCGGTGGTCTCCAGCGCCACGTCTTCAGCCTGAGCCTGCTTGGCCACGGCCAGGGCAATCTTCTTGCTCACCTGTTGAATCTCCTTCAGCGGCGGCAGGACTGCGTCACCCTTGCCCGTCACCATCGGCGAGCATTCCGCCAGCGCATTGGAAGCCGCCATCAGCATTTTGTCGGTGATGCGCGTGGCTTTCGACGCCACAACACCCAGGCCGATGCCCGGGAAGATGTAGGAGTTGTTGCACTGGGCGATGTGGAACGTGCGATCGCCCACAGTGACCGGGGCAAACGGACTGCCAGTGGCTACCAGCGCATCGCCGTTGGTCCAGGTCAGCACTTCCTGCGGCGTGACTTCGACCTTCGAGGTCGGGTTGGACAACGGCATGACCAAAGGCTTGGCGCAGTGCTTGTGCATCTCGCGGATGACCTGCTCGGTGAACAGGCCGCGCTGGCCAGAGACACCGATCAGCACGGTCGGCTTGCCATTGGCAACCACGTCCAGCAACTCGGGCGAACCCTCACCGCTCGACCAGCCCGCCACGTCCGCAGTCTTCTGCGCGAGGTTCTTCTGGAAGTCCAGCAGGTTGTCCATGCTGTCAGTCAGCAGCCCGAAGCGGTCGACCATCATCACGCGTTTGCGTGCGTCAGCTTCGCTCAGGCCTTCGATAACCATGGCCGCAATGATGTGCTCGGCGATCCCGCAACCCGCCGAACCCGCGCCGAGGAACACCACGCGCTGCTGGCCAAGGGTTTCGTGCTTGGCCTTGCAAGCCGCCAGCAAGGTGCCCACGGCAACCGACGCGGTGCCCTGAATGTCATCGTTGAAGCAGCACAACTCATCGCGGTACTTCTCCAGCAACGGCATGGCGTTGGTCTGGGCGAAGTCTTCGAACTGCAGCAACACGTCCGGCCAGCGGCGCTGAACGGCCTCGATGAACAGCGCGATGAAGTCCTCGTATTCCTTGCCGGTGACGCGCTCGTGGCGCCAGCCCATGTACATCGGGTCGTCCAGCAGCTCTTTGTTGTTGGTGCCCACATCGAGCACGATCGGCAAGGTATACGCCGGGCTGATGCCGCCGCATGCGGTGTACAGCGACAGCTTGCCGATCGGAATGCCCATGCCGCCGATGCCCTGATCGCCCAGACCGAGGATGCGCTCGCTGTCCGTCACCACGATGATTTTGATGCGATCTTTCGTTGCGCTGCGCAGGATATCGTCGATGCGATCGCGCTCGGGGTAGGAAATGAACAGCCCGCGGTGGGTGCGGTAGATCTTCGAGAATTCCTGACACGCCTGACCCACGGTCGGGGTGTAGATGATCGGCAGCATCTCGTCGAGGTGGGAATCCAGCAGGCGGAAGAACAGGGTTTCGTTGTTGTCCTGGATCGAACGCAGATAAATGTGTTTATCCAGATCGCTCGCGCATTGCTGGTACTGGTTGTAAACGCGAGTGACCTGCTCTTCGATGGTTTCGACATTCTGTGGCAGCAGGCCGACCAGGTTGAAATCAATACGTTCTTGCGGTGTAAACGCGCTGCCTTTGTTGAGCAGCGGCATCTCCAGCAAAGAAGGGCCGGCATAGGAAATATATAAAGGTCGCGAGGTCTTGGTCATTTGCAGTGATCGCCTTTTCTCTGTTTGCTCTATCAATACGTCGTCGAAACGAAGCCCCGGAGGTCGGTGTACACGACGCTCAACGCAGGATCCGTCGGAAGAAATAGGGGGTAAAAACAGGGTGCCTATCTTACTCGCCTGAAAACGATTGCGACATTTTGTCGCCCTCCGATTGCGAAATGATGGGGGGAAGTCATCGGACCGGTCAGGAATTCGCCTGTCACCGCGAGCAAATCAACTGTCTGCGGTCACAGATAAAACTAACGGTGGCAGGCTGCCCTCTTCGCGTGATGAAGTCGGCATCGTGGTCACAGATTCGCCGCGCTGAAAGGATTTACACATTGAACTGGCGATAAGCCAGTGCAGTCACATTGATATCAGACCGGAGATATCAATGTCAGACCAGCGCATCTTTCGTATCCACTACCGCTTTCTGGACGAGCAGCGAGTGTTCCTACAACCAGACACAGTGCTGGAAGAAGCAGACGCCTGGTACTACGCCTGCCTGCACGCAGGCATTGGCGTGCTGCACAACCTGTCCAAGACACGGGAAGAGCTGACCGCGCTGATCACCCATGGCCGGCGGTATGGTTTGACGGACGTGCGCTGGGGAGAGTGGGTCTGATGGTTCTGCCCAGCCCTCCGCCGGCGCTTTTTGCAGAAGGCGGTTGACGCTATCCAATCCGCTGGATCACATAGCTCGTCTCAAAGCCGTGAACACATCCGATCACGTTGAATCCCTTGAAATAGCCCGTCGCGCGAAGCAAATCCACAGCAGGGCCTACTTCAGGTGAATGCTGGAAGTCGCCGTAGTCGTCAAACACGATAAACCCGCCCGTGACGACGCTTGGCGAGTACAGCAGGAAGTCCAGCAGCACATTGCGCCCGGCGTGGCCGCCATCGATGTGCAAGAGCGCCACCTTTGGCGACAGGTTGTAGAAGCGCTCGGCACACAACTCCGAATACCCCCTCAGCACCAGGGCGTTCGAAAACAGCTTCTCCTGGTAGTAACTGAATTCTTCAAACTGGTTGGGCAGCTCAAAGGGATCAATCCCGATGATGCGGCGCTCGCGGTTGCAGACCTCATTCATCAGCACCAGCGACTTGCCCTTCCAGACACCAATCTCGACCACGTCGCCGGGGATGCCTTCGACCAGAAGCGCCAGGTAACCCAGTAACCGCACATGATCGTGAAACGACAACTCCTTGCGCGGCATCGCCCGCTCCGCCGGCAACGTGCTCTGCGCCTGCTCGAAGTGCTTGCCGATCAACGTCCAGATCTGGGCGATCGAGTCATTGAGTTCCGGGTTGCTGATGAAATCGTTGAGCTCTTGGATGGTAGTCATGGCTTCTCTGACTGGCTGGAAGGGTGCAGGGATTGGGGGATGGAGCGTGGAGCGATCTCGTGCCGCGAGTGGGCGTGAGATCGAGAGTAGGCGGGGGTTGGGGAAAGTAAAGGCCCGAGCACACCATTCTGGATGCTCGATTATCGATGTGCCGCAAACCCGGGCTCATTATCAGTACATGATCCCGGATCCGGCAACCCGCAGCCCTCGTACCACGTTGTCAGGAGGGCTTGTGACTTCAGCGTTTAGCCTGTGTGCGACGGCGGACTATTTTGTTCAACACTCAGCAGTCACGGCCGGCACTGAGTGGCAGCAGCAGGGACTCATCCCTGGGCTGTGGACCAGTCAACCCAATGGAAGTGCCAGGTCATGAGAATCAGCAAACCGAACGCAATTCTGTAGTAGGCAAACACTGCGTAACTGTGGCTTGCGATGAACTTCAACAAACCGCGCACGGCAATCATCGCGAAGACAAACGACACCACAAAGCCAAGGGCAAATACGGGCAAGTCCTCGGCGACAAACAGGTGGCGGTATTTATAGCCGGAATACACGGCTGCACCGACCATGGTGGGCATCGCCAGAAAGAATGAAAATTCGGTCGCAGCCGTCCGCGACATTCCGAACAATAATCCACCGATTATCGTCGACCCGGAGCGCGAGGTTCCGGGGATCATTGCCAGGCATTGAGCGAACCCTATCTTCAGGGCATCACTCCAGCGCATGTCATCCACCTCCTCCACGCGAACGGTATGATTACGCTTCTCCGCCCACAACATCACACATCCACCAACAATCAGAGCGACCGCAACGGTGATCGGGTTGAACAAGTACTCATGAATGGTATCGGCGAACAAGACACCCAGTACAACGGCAGGAAGAAAGGCAATAACAAGGTTGGCCGTGAAGCGCCGGGACGCGGGCTGAGTCCTCAAACCGCCGACGGTGGTAAAGATCTTGCGTCGAAAGGCCCACACCACCGCAAGAATGGCGCCTAACTGGATAATGATATTGAACGCCATTGCGCGCTCACCACCAAAGTTCAAAAGATCCGCCACGATAATCTGGTGACCGGTGCTGGAGACAGGCAAAAACTCTGTGAGCCCCTCCACCACGCCCAATATAATTGCCGAAGCATTTGCCGTAATGTCCATCATTTATCCTTGCTAACGCCGCCGCACTTTAGTGATCCTGGACATGGAATCAGCGTTCGCCAAGTTCCATGACAGCCCGTTCGAATATCCGCTACTGCCGGGTTAGGCCGGGCTACTCTTTACTGCCCTCTCGTAGAAACTTTATTCGGAGTCTCCACTTCGACCACCGACACCTGTTCCACAGGTTTAACTGGGTTACCCGTCGGGGAGGCTTCGGGCCTTGCCTGGGAAGCGAGTACCGGTTGTTCACTGCGCCCGGACGGATTGACCGCTGTGGTTGCGCCGGCTTTTGTTGCGGATTGTGTGGCTTCGCCTCTCATAATGTTGCGAAGCACATACATGAAAAACACCGGAATCCCGATGACATAGCGTTGGCACAGACGCTTGGGTTCCTTGCACAGTCTGTAGAGCCACTCCGTTCCCGTACGGCGCATGATCTCTGGAGCTCGGTCCACACGGCCTGATGCAAAATCAAGGATCGCACCCCCACAAACGATGATTGCAGGCCCCGTTATTTGTGCCTTCAACAGCTGCGCAACCTGTTCCTGCTTGGGCATACCCATGGCAAGAATAATCACAGCGAGACTCGAGGCGATATGCCGGGCTTTAAACATATCTACATACATTCCCGGGGACTGAAATCCGTCAAGCGAGACAATGTCTCTGGACCCGGTCAGTGCTTCGGCGCCGAGGGTCAGCCAAGGCTCCTGAGTACCAAAAGCAAAGTATTGGATCGGGCGAGGTGTGCCTTCGCCCAGTCTCGCAATAAGATTGGGAATAAAATCAGTACCATTGAGATTCAAACCCGGATAGAGGCCATTCAACTTGCAGGCCATCTTGATGCCTATCCCATCACGAAGCAGACAGTCTATTTTTTCAAAGCTATCTCTAACATCGGCACGCTGTTCAATTAGATTATAGGCATGCTGATTCAAGAACCCCACGACCAATGGCTTATCGGTGTGGGCAATTTGCGTGAGCAGCGAGTCATAACCTACTGCATCGAGGAGCGACAGCCAATCCAACGCGCTCTCGGTACTATTTACCTGTGTCATATATTTCTCGATTGTAGATAATGGCCCAACACCCATTGAAGGATTTGATGCCTTGAAAATGTTCGGAAACAGGTTTCTCTTTTCATGCGGTCTGCTGCTGAGCCCCATGATGGTGATCAACGCGGTGCAGTCGGCGAATCTTCCTTTGGTGCAAATCAACCTTGCGGGTGCCGCATTTGGAGAACAGAAATTGCCCGGCACCCTGGGCTACAACTATTTTTTTCCGACGTTGAATGACCTTGAACAGTGGCGTGTCAGGCATTTGAAGGTGATACGTTTCCCGATACTGTGGGAACGATTGCAGCCGCGCCTCAACGGCGATTTCGATCCCGCCTACGCGGCGTTGATCGACACGTTCCTGACCCAAGTGAGCCAGAAAGGCATGACTGCCATTCTGGATATTCACAACTACGGGGCTTACCGTGGCAAGGCCGTAGGTTCGAGTGAAGTGCCTTTGGCCGCTTACCGCGATCTCTGGAGCCGGATCGCCGGACGATGGCACAACAGAGCCGGGCTTCATGGCTACGACTTGATGAATGAGCCGCACGATAAGGCTGATGCCGGCTGGCCTGCCGCCGCTCAGGCGGGCATTGACGGCGTGCGCTCCGTTGACACGACCCGCCCTATCTACGTCGAAGGACGTGCATGGTCCAGCGCGGCGCTTTGGCCCGCGCTCAACGATGATCTTCTTGACCTCAAAGACCCTTCCGATCAGTTGATCTTCTCGGCGCACCTTTACCTGGATAGCAATGGAAGCGGGACTTACCAGAGCGGCCCGGGATTGCTGTTCGATCCGATGGTGGGCGTCGACCGCGCCAAGCCGTTTGTTGAATGGCTCGAGCGCAACGGTAAACAGGGCCATATCGGCGAGTTTGGCTTCCCAGGGGATGATGCGCGCTGGCACGAAGCTGGCAAATTGCTCCTCCAATACCTGAAGGCGCATTGCATTCCCGTCGCCTATTGGGCCGCGGGCTCCATGTGGGGCAGCTACCCGCTGTCCATTGAACCCGCCAATGGTGTGGACCGCCCGCAATGGAAAACGCTTGCGCCGTTTGTGAACTCCGGCGAGTGCAAAGGCCGGTTCTGACGCAGCGTGCTGCCCTACCCGACCTTCAGTCATCAGATACGACCACCGCGAGTCATTTCAGGCAGTGGTTGTCGGCCCTTGTAAGCATCACGGATGAACCGCTGCGCCGGCATTTCGAAATGTTTGAATACGAAATAGGAAAGCAGCAGCGTGATCCCGACGAAGCAGCAAAACAGCAGCGGACTGTATCCAGGGATGGCCATCCCCAGAGCAGTAAACGCAATGGCGACGCAGAGCTGAATCGGAAAATGGATCAGGTAGCTGGCATATGTCAGATTCCCCAACACTTCGATCATTCGCTGCAATGGCGGCGAGACCTTGAAATCCGTTGCCGCGACGTAAAGCAGTATGGGTACATAAAACATCAAGAACAGAGGCGCAAAAGAGCCGCGGCTTGCAAGACCGGTGATACCTGCGGCGACGGGTACGATGACGAGCAGGGAGCAGGCGACGATGGTAAGAAGCTTGTGGAATCGGGTGTCTCTGAAATAACGCAGCGCGATGGCCGACAATCCGCCGATGTAAAAGACAGCGAAGCAGTCAAGGATGGGCGTGTGCAGGCCCGCAACCTTTAGCGCCGCGCAGCCTCCCACCACGGCAATATTGATCAGTGCTGACTTTCCCAACACCCTCAGGCCGAGGAAGAAACCCAGGTAGACAAGTACCTCAATGGACACTGACCAGATGGGGCCGTTAAAGCTTTCGCCATCCTGGAAGCCCCAATTGCTGGCCATAAACAGCTGCAATGCAAAATGCTTGAGGTCATTGAACATAAAGACCATGTAGTGGCCATGGCCACTGAAATACACCACCTGCAGTCCGGCGACAATGAACAGCGTCACGATGTGCAGCGGGTACAACCGGGAAAAACGCAACACAAAAAACTTTGCAGGCGACATCAGACGTGCCGCCAGAACATCCCGATATTTCCAAAAGAAGATGAACCCACTGATGCACCAGAATACCTGGACGCCGTAGTAGCCATATTCATAGAAAAGTTTCAGCAATCCATAAAACGGCTGTTGCTCTCTGATAAAGCCAACGGGCGCATCGGCGACGTAGAAGAAATGCTGGTAATGCCATACCAGCACAGCAAACGCCGCCGCGAACCGAATGATCTCCAGGCCCAGCAGTTTACTGCCGGTTTGTTTTACAACGTCCATGGCGAGAACCCTATCTTAATCAGTAAATATTTCGGGAGAACAAAGTAAAGGGCGTTTTGACGAGGATCTTCAAATCAAGCCACAAGGACCAGTGATTGATGTATTCCAGATCTTTCGCGACCCGCAGTTGCATTTTTTCAATGGTCTCGGTTTCACCGCGCAAGCCGCTGATTTGCGCCAGACCGGTAATCCCCGGTTTGATGCGATGACGCGCCATATAAGCCCGGATCTTGTCGCTGTAATAATGATTATGAGAGACCGCATGGGGCCGAGGGCCCACCAGCGCCATTTCACCCATCAGCACGTTTATCAATTGCGGGAGTTCATCTACTGACGATTTGCGAAGCAGCGCGCCGACTCGTGTGATGCGAGGATCACTGCGTGTGGCCTGGGTGGTAACGGGTGTATCGGCATGCACACGCATGGAGCGGAATTTCCAGACCCGAATGATGCCGCCGTTCCAGCCATGGCGAGGCTGACGGAAAAACACGGGGCCTGGTGATGACGCCTTGACAGCAATCGCCACAACCACCAGCAGCGGACTCAGCGCCAACAAGCCCAGCAACGCCAGACTGCGGTCGAACAACTCTTTTGCAAATGCCGCAGCCGGGTGAGAACTGCGCGTGGTTTCGTTAAGGTAGATCGCAGGCAGCTGTTCGATTTGTGCGATGGACTGGTTAAGCAGAGGCATCGAACTCAGGTCCGGGACCCAGACAACGTCAACACTCATGTCCAGCAGATCAATGTAAATTTGGGTGGTCAGCGCGTTTTGTTCCAGCGGCAAAGCGATATAGACGCGCCTAACGGTACCCGCTTCAATCATTCCACGAAGATCACCCAAGTGGCCGATCACCTTTGAAGGGCCCTGCACAACGGGCTCGTCAGGTCCCAGGGTGAGCATCCCAAGCAGCGGTACACGCGGGCGCAGACGCTGGGCAAGGTCCTGAGCGATCGGGCCTTGGCCGATGATCACCGACGTACGATTTTCGCGCAGTTGGCGCGCATGGCGCACGGCCAGGTAGCGCAGAGGGATAAAAGCCAACGCTTGGACGACAAAGCCACACACCGCCCAGTCGCGGAGAATCTCTTTATCCAGTGATTCAAAACCGCCCACCCATACAAAAGCTAAAACGCCACACAGCAGGATTGTCCAGCCGACCAGAAGCCTGAGCAAGCCGGCGATGTAGCCAAATCGTTTGTGATAGACCCGCACAAAACTGTACGCCGGCACGGACCCAAGGACGGTGATGGTTGCGAGCGCGCGGTATTCGGGGCTGAAAGTGCCCACACGGTGAATGACCATCACAAACAAAAACATGCAAACAGCACTGAGCGCGGCGGCCCAGTGTGCCCAGAAGGTCAGTCCGCGACGATTGGCAGCAGGATTAGTACGTTGAGCGATCATCTAAAACCCTCACTAGTCTCATTACATTGCCTGCCAACCGTTACGCACGACGCACCGCGCCAATGTTAACTACGAAGCTAAAGGCAATACTCCAGCGTCAGGGCAACTTTCAGTCACCCGTACTTTGCGAAAATGGCCGTCCGCCGACCGGTTGTTTCCAGTCGGTTTTGTCAGCGGCTAATTAGAAGAAACCCTGGTCGACAGTGATTGCATCTCCCGGGTGAATGTCCGTCCCCAACGTAGCCTTTTCAACACCGCGCCTGGCATCGTTGCCACGAATAATACTCACACGCTTATCAGAACCTCGTTCAGTAAGACCGCCCGCCCGCGCAATGGCACGGTCAAGTGTCAAACCAGGTTCATAGGGATACCCCCCCGGGTTCTTGACTTCACCACTGATGAAAAAATCGCGGTAGGTAACAACACTCACCGACACGCGAGGGGAAACGAGGTAACCGTCACGCAGTTTGTTACTGATCGCTTGTTCCACTTCCGATGGTGTTTTTGCGCGTGCATCCACGGTGCCAATAAATGGATAACTGAACGTACCGGAGTCATTCAGGCGAATTTCCTCAAAGCTCAGGTCCGGCTCGCCGAACACGCTCACTTTCAAGACGTCACCGGAGCTAAGACGGTAAGGCGCCTCGGCCGCGGTCACCAGACCGGTAACAAACAACAGCGCCATCAACGCGTATCTAATGATCATGTTTCAAATCTCCTGTACTGCGGTGTTCTGCTTCAGAGGCTGAATTCAAGGCTCAGCAGATAAAGGTTGCGTGTGTAGGATTCGCTGCTGTCGTTCGAATCATTGTTGGTGTGCTGAACGCGCGCGGTGATGCCGACCCAACGCCGCAAGGCGTACGTCACTTCCCCGCCATAGATATTTCGACGGTCGTCGCGGGCAAGTCCTTCGTATTGACGGTCAGCGTGGGCAATATCGAAGCCCGTTTTGATCCGGGAAGACCATTCGTGCTTCCAACCCAGCGTTGTACTGACTTGATGAATGGACGTCGCATCATCATCGCCTTCGTCATAAGCCTTGCGGGTTTTCAACGAAAAGGTCGAATACGTAAGCGGTTTCCAGTCCACACCCACTTCCCACGTGGGGCTCTTATCGTCCCTGTCGTTGTCCGTAAAATCCTTGCGCTCTTCGCCGATGCGCAAGTTGCCAGTGGTTTGCGCGGTCGCGTCCCAAGTCAGGCCCACCAGAGCGGCGGTACCTACCGAGCTGCGTCCGCTCCGGGTCTGCAGATAGTCGAAGTCCGTGTAACGTATTTCGGCAATCGATCGTGTTTTCCCGGTAAGACGGTGGTACCACGTACCTACCAGCGCTGTGGTGTTACGTTCCTTGTCATCGTTGATGCCGTCGGCATTCTGGTAACGACGCTGCTCGTAGTTGGCCGAGGTATCCAACTGGTTCATGCCTTCAGTTGTTCCCAGGGTGTACCCGAGTCCGGCGTGCTTCAGCGTAAGACGGTCGTTATCGACGTTGTCGGCGGTATCGGAGGTCAGCTCCAGTTTTTTGTAGCTGAAGTCATAGTGCACGCGGCTGATGGAACTGAGCTGCAGCACACTTCGAAACGCCAGGCTTTGGTCGGTGTGACTCGCGGAGCTGACGTCATGGTAGACCTGGTCATCGATTGCATATTCCAGCTGATAGCCGGTGTTCCTGGTGTTCGCCTCCAGGAGCAATGTCGGATTTACCGAAGTAATCCACGAAGACACTCGCTGGCTGTCCTGCAGCGCCCGAAAGTTATCGTCGTAACGTTCGCTGAGTTTGAGGGTCGGCGTGAAATCAAAGCCGGCCACGTCAATGCTGGCAGGTTTATCCGCATAGGCGTTGAAGGACATGCAACCGAGCGCGATAACCCCGCTGGTGGTGATAAGTTTCATAAGGGCATTACCGCAAGTTGCCAGCCGTGGAATGCGGGCTGGGTATCAGTTGCTAAAAGGAAAGGTAGGCTCATGCCAGCAGCGCTCCGCTGATACGCTGCCGCCATACGAAGACGAACACTGCGGCCAGCAACATGGCAACGGCGACACCTGGCAGTTCAAAGGCAGGCGCCAGCGCCAGGATAAGTACGGCAGACAACGCCATCGCGACCATTGAAATTCGCGCAATCCGGGCGTCTTGATGATGCGCATAGAGTATGTTGCCCATACCCTCCGAAACGGTACGCAGCACGGTGGCCAGCAGCATGATCAGGAACACGGCTTTGTGTTGATCGAATTTGTCGTTGCCCAGCTGTGCAAGCAGCGCAGGCATCACCGCGATCAGCAGGATTGACAAGCCCAGGCACCAAAGCCAGATCTCTTTGAGCATGCTTTTGCACACACGCAGAATCACACTCTTGTCGCCCTGATTGACGGCGGCGATGATCGAAGGCGCCTTCGGGCTGGTCACGCCGAACAAAATCACATTGTTGATTGCATTGGTCAGTGCCCAGAAGAACGTATAGATGCCGGTCGCTTCGAGCCCCAGAAAGGTGGTGACCAAAAAACGATCAAGGTAAAGCGCACCGTTATTGCCGATGTCCGCCAAGTAGAAATGTCTGCCCTTGGCAATCATTTCCCGCGCCTGAGCAACATCGAACCCCATGGACTTGAGATAGCCTTGAGTCGCGATGATGACGGCGACCAGCAAGCCGATCAGCAGAAGACTGGCCAGCCAGAAGATCATCATTGCCGGGATAGTGCGATAAGCAGGCTCGAACCATGCCCAAGCAATAAACACGATCGGCCAGGCACCCGAGCGAATGAAGAGAAAGATCGCCGCCGTGTTCGCGCGGAACCGGGAAAGCAAAATGGCGTTAAGGTCCGATCCCAGGTTTTCCAAAAACAGCGTGATCGCCACCAGAGCTATCAGTGGAAGTTGATCAGCAGGCAAGACAAATGCGAGCACGGCGACGATCACGGGCGTCAGCAGCAAATGCAAAAGTGCCGTCACGCCGACGCGCGTCGTGCCCAGCTTCAGGGCGGCCTCGGTATTGAGGTCGACCAAGGCGCGACCTGTCGGCCCATTGAGGCCCAGCCCGAACAACGCCGGCACCAGGGTCGCCCCTACGGCGATGAGGCCATAAAAGCCGAGGTCGGCGAGCGTCATCTCCCGCGCTATGAATAACGTCAGTAGAAACTTCGACAGTAATCCGCTGGCGCGCAGCCCGAGGAGGAACAGCGTTCCCAAGAGTCGGCTCATTTAAACCGCTCCAGTAGCTGCATGGCCGGCTTCTCATACAAGCGGTATGTGACGATACCGACCACTGCCGAAAGGATGAGTGCGGCTAGCAAAAACAGGAGTGCCGATGGCCCGGCGTCTGCTGAGAAATGCAGGAAGATGATGCGCAAAGCGGCCAGAGAAAACACGTGCGTGAGATAGATGCTGTAAGAAGCGTCTCCCAGCAAACGGAGCAGTGGCATGTTCAAGGTGCGATTCTTTGCTTCCAGGCTGCAGATGCAATAGATGATGACGGCCGCAGGCAATCCGAAAGTCAGCGGACGCAATGGCGCATGATGAAGGTCGGCATACAGCAGCAGCGCAGCGGCGCTGACAGCGGCAAGGACAGCAAACAGTGGAGCCAGAAACCAGCGGCGCTGCAGGAGCACCCCGACGCCCATCCCTAGTATGAATTCGAAAATAATCGGATTGCTGTAGTAGCTCAAAGGCCCGTTGCCGATCAGATCTGCGACGCCTGCCCACACCAGCAGCGCGAACGCGCAAGGGATAAGCACCAATCGCATCGAGGGCTTGAGCAGAATACACAGCGCAAATATCAGGTAAAAAAACATCTCATAGTTGAGTGTCCAGCCGGGGACCAGCACCGGCGTGTAGAGCAGGTTATCCGGCGCAGTCTCTGCGAATGCAGGATTTTGCGCCGGAATAAAGAGCAGCGACGACACGAAATGCGACGTTACAAAGACGGTACTTTTGAGCAACGTCGGCGCTAACAGCGCAGCGACGCCTGCGGCAATCGTTAGCGCCCAATAGAGCGGAGCAATGCGGAGCAGCCGCTTGCGCATGAAGGCCCAAGGGGTAGTTTGGCTGCGAGCCGTGGTTATCCACATCAACAGGCCACTGAGCACGAAGAACAGGTCTACTCCCGATTCACCAAACAACGGAAAGCTTCCCGCGACAGAGGTGAAATTTTGCAGCTGCAGCACGCCATGGAAATACACCACCATCAAGGCAGCCACGCCGCGCAGGTATTGCAACGAGGTCAACGTCAGGTGTGCAGATGCAGCCGCACGCGGTGTTTGACCGTTCCAGACATGCGGTTGCAAGGTATCCGACCCGCTCATGCCGCACGCCCTTTCCTGGAAGAGGTGCTGGCCAGAACGCGCTCATACACCGAGAAGATGTCTTGAGCGACAGACACCCAGGAGAACTGCTCGGCGTATAAAACCGCAGCATTGGCAGCAGAGGGATTCCATTGACCGATCAGGCGCTCGTAAGCCCGCTCGAAGTCCTGGAACTGATAGTCAAAGAGCTGACCGCTTTGCGAATCGCGTACGAAGTCATTAAAGGACGGCGGGGCCGAGCACAGTAATGGCACCAGTCCGTAGGACATCAGTTCTACAACGCCCAGTCCAAAACCTTCGTACTCGGACGCGCTTACCGTAAATCGAGCCGTGGCCAGATGATGAGCGATCACGTCATCACCCACATCGAGCACCAGTTCAACGCGGTCAGCGCAACCAAGTTGCTCAATCAGCGCCACTAACGTCGACGTGTCGCCGGTTTTGCTGCGGCCAATAATTTTCAATTTGCCGCGCGGGTTGCTCAACGCTGCGTACGCCTGGATAAGCCAGGGCATGCGTTTGTTCGAGCTGAAGCGGCCCAGGTAGACGATGTCATTGCCGCGCTCTACGTCTGCCAACGCACCGAACTTACGCAAGCGGATACCATTGTTGACCAACTGCGCCTGCTTGCTGATGCTGCTGAACAGGGCCTGATCGTTGGTGGAGCAACTCAGTACGGCATCCGCCATGGACAGCGTGGCCCGCGTGACGGTGCGGAAGAACAATTGCTTCAGGCGCTGGTTCTTGGCGGTATGAAAAAATCCGCCATGCGTCGACACCAAAAGCGGTGCGGTGAAGGCGCCCAGCCGCTTCATGGCAGCCAGGTAGTCCACGAAGAAGTCGATGGCGTGGACATGCACAATATCGACTGCATTCAACGTTGCCATGTCGAGCCGGCACAGGGAATAACGCCGGGAAAAGCGCCAGCTCACCCGTTGAACCTCTAGCCCGTCATAGTTAGCCCGCGCCGGTAAGGTTTCGTCCGTCTGGAAGTCAGTATCAAGCGTTATCACCAGCACTCTGTGGCCAGCAGCCAGTTGCTCGCGGGCAAGGTTCTCGACGTAATCTTCCAGGCCCCCTACGCTGGGGCGGAATTGGCGGACGATATGGATGATTTTCACGGTTTTACCGTCCCTGATACAGGTGCGAAAGAGTGAGTGCTCAACACAGAGTTGCGTTGCGGGGCAGACATGAAACCCACCAGCAGCCAGAGCACCGCAGACACCTTGATCGAAAAGATCGCCGTGCCGCCAATCAACAGATTCATGAAGGTATATACGGCCAGTCCATAGGCGCAGCGCCGTTGTTCAGGCGTGTGTTGCGGAACGATGAAACACACATAAAGCCAATGCAGGATCAACCCCAGCACCGTGCTTGAGTAAATAACGTACGGATAGCCGCTATCCATCAGCTTGCCCAGTTCGCTGATCCGCATACCCGCGTACTCGGCAAACCCCATCTTCACGATGATTTGGCCTGTGTGGGCTATACGGCCGACGAGATCGTCACCGGCCGCGTAGGGGTTGGCCAGATAAACGACCACGCCCATGCAGATGATCGCTGGCGCCAGCAACACGTTCAGGTACTTCGGCAAACGCGGATAGATCCAGTAGCCCATCACCGAGACCAAAAATAGAATCGACGTGGTACGGGTGTTGTTCGAGACGATAATAAGTATCGCGGTGGAGGCATGGATCAGCCGCGACCACTTGCCAAGGTGCGGCCACAGCGCAAGCAGGAATACGCATAACACCCCGGCATAGTTCGCCGCCGACACCTGTTCGAGGAAAATCGATGACGTACGCGGCCCGTCGAAGATCCCGAAAGAGAATCGACCCGCAAAGCCCAGCGCATTACGGAACAGACCGCTGTCGTCCAGCTCGAACTCTTCGGTGCCGCGAGTCGCGAAGAAATACTGCGCAGGTCTGAAAAAGCCTGCATAGGTCGTCAGTGAGCTCAATTCGAGAATCAGGAAGCCCAACACGACGCTGCTGCACACCAGCACCGTGCGATCGAGCGTCTTGAAGTTTATGCGCCGTCCCAGACAGACAAAGATGGTGATAATCAGCGCATTGCGGAATGCATCCACAAAGATCTTTTCATTCAACAGACTGACTAACAGCGCCAGGCCGAGAAATCCGCAACAAAACCAGAGCGTATTGGCGCTATCGGGCGTCAAACCGCTACGCAGCAACACCAGTACGCAGGCTGCCAGGATAACAATTTCGCTGGCCGCGACGGCACTGAAACCAATACCGGCGACATGCGCATTGAATATCGCCAGCAAAGCGTTGTACCCCACGGCCAGCAGCGTCAGCCAGACGATTCGGTAATCGATCTGTTCGGCCGGCACGAAGACGGACGTGCCGAATGACTGCCCGTCCTGCGCCAGTGGGCGCTGCCATGTGGGGTTGAGCGTATAAGCGCGCATGGGCAGCCTTACTTGCCCGACAGCTTAGGGCTGCCAGAGGCGCTGTAATCAAAGTAATCGTAAAAACCGTCGTAGCTGTAACCGCCACTGGCCGCTTTACGAATATCGACCTGATTAAGCACAACACCCGAGATGTTGGCGTGGTTATGCTGCAAGCGCTGCAAGGCCTTGGTCGCTTGGGTGCGGGAGGTGGCGTCGGCACGAACCACGTAGATCACTGCATCAGCGCTGCCGGAAAGCATGATGGCGTCGCTTACTGCATGCAGAGGCGGCGAATCGATAATGATCCGGTCATATTGCTCGCCCAAGTCCTTGAGCAACGCTCTGAAACGGCCCGATGCCAGCAACTCCAGCGGACGCGCGCCGGCAGTACCGATACACAAGACATCGATGTCGTTGATCCGGTGTACGCAACTCGAAAGCGGCGCGTTACCTTCCAGAAGATTGCCCAAACCAGGCGTAGTCACCGGCAGGCCAAAGGTGGCGGTCAGCCTGGAGCGCCTGAAGTCAGCATCTATCAACAACACCCGTTCCAGCTGGCCGAATGCAACCGCCAGGTTCACCGCTACAGTCGTCCTGCCCTCGCCAGGCACGGTAGACGTCACCAGGACGACCTTTTGAGCACGCTGGATATCGTTCATCAAGACGCCGGTCCTGATCGTGCGAATGGCCTCTGCGAATGTGCGCCGCTTGTCATTGCTGAACATGCGCGCGAGCTCGGTCGTGCTCCCCTTGACCTTTGGAACCACGCCTAACAACGGCACCTCGAGAATGCTTTCTACCTGCTCGACACTACGGAACGTCGGGTTCAATGCCTCACGAATCAGTGTCAGCACACAGCCAATCAACAGTCCGATGAGGGCCGCGAGTGCCACCAGGAGCGATTTCTTTGGTTTGATGGGTGCAGTCGGGGCAACCGCCTGGTCCACGACCCGGATATAGGCAGTGTCAAGGTCGGAAGTGGCCGTGGTTTCACGCAAACGCGTCATGAATGTGTCGTACAGCGCGCGGTTGCCATCCACCTCGCGTTGCAGTTCGCGGAGTTTGAACTCCTTGCGAGAAATGTCCTGAATTTGCGACTTGTTGGCGTCGAACGAGCTCTGCAGGGAGCCTTCGTTGGCCACGGCCAATTGATACGCACGCTCGATACCGGCAACCACCTGCTCGACTTGAGAACGCAGGCTGGCTGACGCGGCGGTCAGATCCGAGCGGGCGGCTTCCATGGCGGGGTGCCGATCGCCGTAACGGCTCGACAGCTCATCGACCTTGGCTTGAGCCTTGGCTTTCTCGGCCTTGAACTTCTGCACGACCGGATCCGCCAGGACGGCGGGGACACTGGCCAGCTTCTCCCATCCGCCTGCGCTCATTTTCTGCACCTGGCGATACTGACTTTCGGCTTCGGCGCGCTGGCGTCGCGCATCGATCATGCGTTCGCCGGTCAGGGACAGCTCGCTTGCACTGATCGTGCTGACGCCTTGAACATCTACCAGTTTTTCTGCTTCGCGATAAGCCTGGAGCCGGTCTTCGGACTCTTTCAGTACTTCGGCCAACTCGCCCAAACGACTGTTCATCCAGGCCGTGGCGGTATTTGACACACCCACGGTCGCTCTCAACTGCCCTTCCATGTAGGCAGCTGTCAGCGTGTTCGCTGCCTGTGCAGCCGCTTGGGCATCAGCCATGTCGACCTGAATCTGAACCAGCTGACTTTTACCCAGTTGCTCAACCTGCACCCTGTCGAGGAAGCGACTTGCGACCAGATCCTGAACCTGTGCTTCAGTCGGTGGAACCTTAGGCGTTGCCGGACTGCCAATACCGACCGCTGCGAGCCTCGCCTGCATTCGGGCAATCAAACCAAAATTATGCGTCGGGTCGAATTCGGGGTGATGGCTGAGGTCAAGCGTGGCCACAACGCGACTTGCGATGGCGCGCGACTTCAGCAACTCGAACTGCGTTTCCAGGTATTGGTTGGCCGCGCCGGCATCTGCGGTGGTCTTGGACTGATCGAAGGACACCACCTTTGCGTTCTTATCGCTGATCTGCAAAACAGCTGTTGCGCGATAGATCGGCGTGAGGTTAATGGCCACGACCGAGGCGATGCCGGCCACTGCGGCAGTCAGTGCGAGAATGCTGTATTTATTGCGCCACAGGGTGCGCAGCAATTGCAGCAAATCAATGTTTGACTGGGTCTGCAGCCTATGAGCACCTGTAGGAGTGGTTCTCAATTCGAAAGTATTGCCGGGCATGGTTCGGTCTCAAAATTGAGGAGGTCGATATCATCACGTGCGTTACTCGCGCTTATGACATGCACGAAAATCGAGGACAGTACCGAGCTTCATTCCGCCTGCCAGCAGAAAGTGTGCGCAGGCGCTAGCTGACCGGCACCCTTATAAGGGCGCCGGACGAATAAGTGTTGTGACAGCACAAATGCGAAGTTACCTGCCGTATAACAGGCAAACCAAAAAGGAAGTTATAGCTGCGGTGTTTTTTTGTTTTGGCGAAGCGGCGCCTGGAAGCCATCTCCAGAGGGGTGCCACTATAATGCTGTCACAGAAGATTTCAAGAGGCCCGGAAAAGATTTTTTGAAGAATTTTAAAAATCACTGGCGCTATTACGGCGCCAATATTACGACATGGACTTTGATGGAACTTTTCCGGGGAGCCCTTTTGCCTCAGGTTTTACGGTGCTCTCGAGAAACGGGCATGCAGTCCGTCGGAAAAATATTGCCCATATGGCACACGGCCACTATCATGCGTCTTCGGTTTAGTCTATGCCCCGACAGAGGGGTAACAGGTAGTTAAACTGCCTATCTTTAAGTGTCACCTCCCCGCTAGGTTATTAAGGACTCATCTTGAAGTTAATTCCGGTAATACTATCTGGCGGGGTAGGAAGTCGCCTATGGCCAGCCTCCCGCGAAGCACACCCAAAACCCTTCATGAAACTTGCAGATGGCCAGACTTTACTTCAGAAGACTTTTCTTCGTGCCGCTGCACTTCCCGACGTCACCGAGATAATCACTGTTACCAACAGGGATCTCTTGTTCAAGACAGAAGACGATTACCGGACCCTCGACAGCGCTCACATACTGCAAAGTTTTATACTGGAACCGTTTGGCCGTAATACCGCAGCGGCAATTGCTATAGCGGCGCTGCACTTACGCGACGTACACGGTACAGATGCACACATGTTGGTGCTTGCAGCTGATCATTTGATCCAGGATCAGACAGCTTTCGAACAGGCAGTACTTAAGGCAGTAGAGCTTTCGGACAATAGCTGGATGGTTACCTTCGGCATCCAGCCCTCCCATGCCGAGACCGGCTTCGGCTATCTCGAAGCGGGCCAGGCCCTGGACAAGGGTGATGGCCTGCGAGTGGCCCGATTTGTCGAAAAACCAGACCTGCAGACGGCCGCGGGCTATCTCGAAGCCGGCAACTATTTCTGGAACTCGGGCATGTTCTGTTTTCAGGTTGGTACCGTTCTCGACGAATTGGAACGACATACCCCTGACCTGCTCGCCGCAGTAGCAAAAACAATCGCAGCTTCAAGGCTGGTTGAAGCAGCCGGCCACCGCTGCCTGACCCTGGATGCCCCGTCGTTTGATGAAGTAATCGACATCTCCTTTGATTACGCCGTGATGGAACACTCTGCACGCGTGGCCACTATTCCCTGCAGCATCGGCTGGAGTGACGTCGGGTCATGGAACAGTATCAGTGAGTTGACCGCTCCTGATGACGCAGGGAATCGCTCTAACGGCGAGTTGCTGACACATAACGCCAAGAATAACTTTGTTCAGAGCGAGAACAGATTGGTAGCGCTGACGGGGGTAGAGGACCTGCTCATCGTCGATACACCAGATGCGCTGCTGATTGCCCACAAATCTTGCGCCCAAGATGTGAAGCACATCGCTCAAACGCTCAAGGCGACCGGCCATCCGCTGCACAAATTCCACAGGACAGTCCACCGCCCCTGGGGAACTTTCACAACTCTTGAAGAAGGCGAGCGTTACAAGATCAAGCGCATCGTCGTCAAGCCCAAGGCTTCGCTGTCGCTGCAGATGCATCACCACCGCAGCGAGCACTGGATCGTCGTGAGCGGCATGGCGGTGGTCGTCAATGACGATCAGACAATGATGCTGGCAACCAACGAGTCAACCTACATCCGGGCAGGCCACCAGCACCGCCTTCAAAACCCCGGCGTGATCGATCTGGTGATGATCGAAGTGCAAAGTGGCGACTATGTGGGCGAGGACGACATTGTCCGCATCGAAGATGTGTATGGACGGGTAGAGGCATGAGCGAACCTGCCCCGCTGCGGGTCAGAACACTTACCGATAACGGGCTTCCCCCATCGGCGTAACGGCCGACACACGCCGTCGCATGCCACCACGGTCTCGGGTGGATACTCCTGAAACCGAGTGAACCATGGCCTTCCAGCCACTTGATCCAGCCTCCGCCGCTGCATGGCCCTGTCATGCAGCGGCGTCGCTCTTCGCGCTGCTGAAACCCCGATTGCGGAGCCCCTCCTTTCGCCTGTTGCGCGGCTCAAGTGGTCATGCCTTTTTTCTGGACAGCAGTTATTCAAGAGCAACAAGGCGTGACGAAGCAAAGGCGGCAGAGGACGTCGCGCAGTGATTTGACGCGAGGCAGAAACAAAAAAGCCCCAGAAGCATAGCTTCTGGGGCTTTTCAAATGATGGCGGAGAGATAGGGATTTGAACCCTAGGTACTGTCGCCAGTACAACGGATTTCGAATCCGTCCCGTTCGGCCACTCCGGCATCTCTCCAACGGCGCGCATCATAACAGTTCGTTCGAAGAACGCGAACCCTTTTTACGGATTTTTTCGCGTTCTTTCAGATGCTTGCAGCGTTTTCCGCGTGAAGCGCTGGATCAGAGCGGTACGCCGAGACGCTGGGCGACTTCTTCGTAGGCTTCGATGACATCGCCGAGACCCTGACGGAAGCGGTCCTTGTCCATTTTCTTGCGGGTCTCTTTGTCCCACAGGCGGCAGCCGTCCGGGCTGAATTCGTCACCGAGGACGATCGAGCCGTCGCTGAACACGCCGAACTCAAGCTTGAAGTCGACCAGCAGCAGGCCGGCGTCGTCGAACAGCTTGGTCAGAACTTCGTTGACCTTCAGGGACAGCTCTTTCATGCGAACCAGCTGCTCGGCGGTGCCCCAACCGAACGCGACGACGTGGGAGTCGTTGATGAACGGGTCGCCCTTGGCGTCGTCCTTCAGGAACAGCTCGAACGTGTAAGGGTTGAGCTTCATGCCCTCTTCCACGCCCAGGCGCTTGACCAGGCTGCCGGCGGCGTAGTTACGCACGACGCATTCGACCGGGATCATGTCGAGCTTCTTGACCAGCACTTCGTTGTCGGCCAGCAGTTTGTCGAACTGGGTCGGAATGCCTGCGGCTTCCAGCTTCTGCATGATGAAGGCGTTGAACTTGTTGTTCACCATGCCTTTACGGTCGAGCTGTTCGATGCGCTTGCCGTCGAACGCCGAGGTGTCGTTGCGGAACACAAGGATCAAGCGGTCAGCGTCGTCGGTCTTGTAAACCGACTTGGCTTTGCCGCGGTAGAGTTCTTCACGTTTTTCCATGATGGGCTCCGCTTGCTGAATCTGGCTGAATAATGGGGGGCGAGTCGCCCGTTTGGGACGCTAGGCGATTTCTCGCCAGTCGAGCCCTGAATCCTGATCGGCCAATTGTAGCCAGTCCTCGTCGCACCCAAGGGTGTCGACGAAACATTGCCGGGCCAGATGCGGCAGGTTGTTCTTGCTGCTCAGATGGGCCAGCACCAGGTGCTGCAGATCCTGCCATCCCAACTCGTTCACCAGGCCGGCAGCCTGATGATTGTTCAAATGACCGTGATCACCACCCACACGCTGCTTGAGAAAGTACGGGTACTGACCCCGGGCAAGCAGATCGCGGCAGTGATTGGACTCGACCATGAGGGCATCGAGCCCGCGGTAGCTGTCCAGGACCATCGGGCAATACGAGCCGAGGTCGGTCAACAGGCCGAAGCGCCGGCGCCCGTCGTTGAACACGAACTGCGTCGGCTCCAGCGCATCGTGAGCCACCGACACCACGTCGATCCCCAGATCGCCGATGCGCAGCCCCTGCCCGCCCACCAGTCGAAGACCGGCTTCCACGGGCTTGCGCATGCCGCGCAGCGTGCCGTCGCTGAGGTACACCGGCACATCGTAACGCCGAGACAGCAAACCCACGCCATGCACATGATCGGCATGTTCGTGGGTCACTAGAATGGCGCTGAGCTGTTTGCCACTGACGCCCAGCCTGTCGAGCCGACGTTCGGTTTCCCGTAATGAGAAACCACAATCGACCAGCACGTACGTGTCGTTGCTCGCAACCAGCGTGGCATTGCCACGGCTGCCGCTGCCCAGAACCGCGAAGCGCACTTAACCCAGGTTGTCCTGAATGACGCTCAACACACGACGAGCGACTTCGGTCGGCGCCACGGTGTTGATGTTCTTCTCGACCGTCACCTGAACGTTCTCGCCGACCTTGCTCAGGCGAACCTGATAACGCTCGGCGCGTGCTTCTTTCTCTTCCTTAGACTCTTCACTGCCGAACACGCGACTGAGGAAGCCAGGCTTGTTCTCAGGCTTGTCGGCTTTTTCCGCCAGGTTGATGTAGTAAAGGCCCAGGCTGCGGTTGATGTCTTCAACGCGCCAGTCGCCCTGGTTAAGCGCACGACCGACGCTCGACCATGCGCGATCCAGGTCCGCGCCCAGGTTCAGCACCGGGTTGCCGCTGCCGTCTTCGCTGAGGGAAACACGGCTTGGGGTGTCGAAATCACGCGCCGCCAGCAAGGACACCGAACCGCCCTTCTCGGCAGTACGGGTCAGGCTCGCCAGCATGTCGTCGGTCAGCACGGAATCGAGGCCGACATTGGTGCTGCGCGACGGGAATGCGGGGTCATCTTTGCTGCCAGCCGGACGCTGCACGCTGACCACGTAGATTTCACTGGTGTTGCGCTGCACGCCCGGTTCGATACGAACGCGAAGGCGGGTTTCGGTGCTGCCGGCATCGCCACTCGAACCCATGCGTTTGGCCACCGATGCCGACAACTCGTCCATGCGCTGCCAAGTGGTGTTGAATTCACCGGTCTGCGGACGATCTTCCGCGATGCGGAAACCGTTGTCTTCGAAGTACTGGTGCGCTACTGGCCAGACTTCAGCCGGTGCACGCTGGGCAAGAATCCAGCGGTTGTCGCCGCTCTTCTGCAGCGTGTAGTCGCCGGAGTCCTGAGCAGTGGCCAGCGGTTGCGGACGCGGCACGGTGAATTCACCCTTCTGGGTGTCGTCGGCAACGTTGCGCGGGATCGGCAGCAACGGGTCCAGGCGTTTGACTTCCTGAACGCCTTCGGGCAATTGCATCGGCGGCTTCTGGGTCGCTTCCAGATAATCGCTGCTGCGATCGCGGAAATAACCGTCCTGGCCAAAAAGCCAGCTGCAACCGCTGGTGCTGGAGATAATCAAGGCTAGTGCGGAAAGTCCGGCCAGTCGCTTCATTGCGTAATGCTTCCTCATTAGACCAATACACCGGACTGGCGCAGGGCCTGACGCAGCGGCTCGTGGCAGGACTCGCTGAGCCAGGTAAGCGGCAGACGAATACCGTCTGGCATCAAACCCATCTCATGCAGGGCCCATTTCACGGGAATAGGGTTCGATTCGATGAACAGGGTCTTGTTCAGCGGCATCAGTTTTTCATGAATTTCGCGGGCAGTATCGGCATCACCGGCCATCGCGGCCTTGCACAGGTCGGCCATGGCGCGCGGCGCGACGTTGGCAGTAACCGAAATATTGCCTTTGCCACCGAGCAACATCAGCTCGACGGCGGTCGCGTCGTCGCCGGAATAGACCAGGAAGTCGCTGCTCACGCCGGCAAGAATAGCCTTGGCGCGCTGCAGGTCTCCGGTGGCTTCCTTGATGGCGATGATGTTTTTGACTTTCGACAGGCGGATAACGGTCTCGGCTGACATGTCGCAGGCAGTACGACCCGGCACGTTATACAGAATCTGCGGGATGTCGACGGCTTCGGCGATGTGCTTGAAATGCTGGTACAAGCCTTCCTGGGTCGGCTTGTTGTAGTACGGGGTGACCAGCAGGCAGGCATCGGCACCGGCGTTCTTGGCGTTGGTCGTCAGTTCGACCGCCTCGCGGGTGGAGTTGGCGCCGGTGCCGGCGATGACCGGAATGCGGCCAGCGACCTGCTGAACCACGCGGCGGATGACTTCGATGTGCTCGTTGACGTCGAGCGTCGCGGATTCACCGGTGGTGCCAACGGCAACAATGGCGTTGGTGCCCTCTTGCAGGTGAAAGTCCACCAGTTTGCTCAGGCTGTCCCAATCGAGACGACCTTGTGCATCCATGGGTGTGACCAGTGCCACCATACTGCCCGCAATCATGCAAACCGCTCCTGCCGGAAAAAGAGAGCGGTAATGGTACTGGCGCCATGATCCTTGCACAAGGCGAGCATTCCCCTCGGCGCCGGTTTTCGCTACCCTTCGGTCTTTGATCGGTACGGGTCATCTGCCCGGCTCGTTCGACTGCTCGATTTTGACGTCACTTACCCCCGCCCTGCGTCGTTATCGCGCGCCATGACAGGCTCATGGCAGCGATTGGCGGCTGTGGGGCGCAGCGACGTCACGATGCCTTCGTTCGTCGAGCCCGCCGGCAAAGGCCTGCTGCGTACCGACCGCTCATCGTCTAGGAATGCTGCATGTCATCCATCCCCACAGTTCGCGAACAATTCCTTGTCATCAGTGCCCTTGGCGCCAACCCAATGGAGCTGACCAACGTGCTGTGCCGCGCCAGTAACGAAAGCCGTTGCTCGGTCGTCAGCTCACGCCTCACCCGCCACGGTGAGTGCAGCGCGCTGATCCTGCAGATCTCCGGCAGCTGGGACGCCCTGGCGCGTCTGGAAACCGGTCTGCCCAATCTGGCGAAGAAACACGCCTTCACCGTCAATGTGGTGCGCAGTGCTTCGCTGGAAAACCGTCCGGAAGCCCTACCCTACGTGGCCTACGTCAGTTCGGCGTATCGCCCGGACATCATCAACGAGCTGTGCCAGTTCTTCATCGACCACAACGTCGAGCTGGAAAACCTGATCTGCGACACCTATCAGGCACCGCAGACCGGCGGCACCATGCTCAACGCGACGTTCACCGTGACATTGCCGGCCGGCACCCAGATCAGCTGGCTGCGTGACCAGTTCCTGGACTTCGCCGATGCACTCAACCTCGATGCGCTGATCGAACCATGGCGCCCTCAAGCACCGATGTAAGGAGTCTCGAATGGCTGTAGAACTCGACCAACCCGTTGCCGATTTCCAGGTGCAGGCCACCAGCGAACAGGCGGTCAGCCTGTCGGCGTTGAAAGGTCAGCAAGTCGTCCTTTATTTCTACCCGAAGGACAGCACCCCGGGCTGCACCACCCAGGGCCAGGGCTTTCGCGATCATCACGCCGACTTCAAGGCCGCCAACACGGCGGTGTTCGGTGTGTCGCGCGACAGCCTGAAATCCCACGAGAACTTCAAGGCCAAGCAGGAATTCCCGTTCGAGCTGATTTCGGACAAGGACGAATCGCTGTGCCAGCTGTTCGATGTGATCAAGCTGAAAAAGCTGTACGGCAAGGAATACCTGGGCGTCGACCGCAGCACCTTCCTGATCGACAAGGACGGTGTGCTTCGCAAGGAATGGCGCGGCGTGAAGGTGCCAGGGCATGTGGCGGCGGTGCTTGAAGCCGCTCAGGCGCTGAATAACGCTTGATCGCCATCCTGTAGGAGTGAGCTTGCTCGCGATCAGCGTCGTCCTGGTCGATATACGATGACTAAACGAACCCGGTCGCGAGCAAGCTCACTCCTACAAAAGCAAGGCAACGCCTATAACAACGGCGCCACCGTCGGTTCGTTCCGTGGCCACGCATCTAGCACAGCCTTGAAAAGGGTCGCCAGCGGAATCGCAAAGAAAATCCCCCAGAACCCCCACAGACCGCCGAACAACAGGACGGCGCAGATGATTGCCACCGGGTGCAGGCTAACGGTCTGGGAGAACAGCAGCGGCACCAGCACGTTGCCGTCCAGGGTCTGGATGATGCCGTAGACCGCCATCAGATAAATGAACTGATCGCTCCAGCCCCACTGGAACAGCGCGATGAATGCCACCGGCACGGTCACCACCACAGCGCCTACGTACGGCACCACCACCGAAATCCCCACCAGCATCGCCAGCAACGCCGAGTAATTCAGGCCCATGGTCACGAAGGCGATGTACGTCACCCCGCCGCAGATGAAGATCTCGATGACCTTGCCACGAATGTAGTTGGCGATCTGTCGGTTCATTTCCTCGGCCACATGGGTAATCAGCGTGCGTTCGCGGGGCAGATAACCCCTCGCCCAGCGGCTGATCATCCGACGATCCTTGAGGAAGAAGAACACCAGGATCGGCACCAGCACCAGGTAGATCATCATGTTGACCAACAGCGGCAGGCTGGACAGGGAAAACGTCAGCGCCCATTGGCCGAATTTTCCGACCTCACCGCGAGCCACTTCGATGGCCTGCAAGACCTGCTCGTCCGACACAAGATGCGGATAGCGCTCCGGCAGCAGCAACAGCAGCGACTGCCACTTGGCGAGCATGCCGGGCAATTCGTTGAACAAGGTGATGAGCTGGTGCCACAGCAACGGCACGAGCACCAGCAGAAACAGCGCCAGCGCCCCCATGAATAAAGCGAACACCAGCCCCACTGCGCCACCTTCCGGGACCCGCAGACGTTCGAGCAGGTTGACCAGCCCTTGCATCAGAAATGCGAGCACCAGGCCGGCCAGCACCGGCGCGAGCATGCCGCCGAGGGTGAGAACAACGGTAAATCCGAGAACCAACAGCACCGCCAGCACCACCGCTTCCTCGTCGGAAAAGTAGCGCTGTATCCAGTCGCGAAGCACTTTGAACATCAAGAATCCTAAGGGGGGGGTTGCGAGGGGTCAGAAATGCTCAGGCCTTACGCAGCCAATACCGATAAATGCCGTCAGCGTTTTCTTCGTGCAGCAGCACATGGCCGGCCAGCTTTGCGAATGTACGGAAGTCGCGCTGCGATCCTGCATCCGTCGCAGTCACTTTGAGCACCGCGCCACTGGCCAGACGGTTGAGCTCCATCTTGGCCTTGAGCAAGGGTAGCGGGCAGTTGAGGCCACTGGCGTCCAGCTCTGCATCGCAGGCTGCGGGGTGTCCTAAAGCGTCAGACATCGTTTCTCTCCGGGTAGACACATCCGCCCTCGCATAAAAGCAAAGCGGCGGAAGAACATTCTTACAAGTTTTCCAGAATACCCCACTCTGGTCAGCAAGCCATTGAGCCAGCTACAGTGACGCCTTTCTGCCCCAGAGTTTCGTGCATGAATTTTTTGCGCCCCACGCTGCTGACCCTCGCATGCCTGCTGGCAGCGCCGAGCTTCGCAGAAGACGACCTGCCCTCCCTCGGCGACGCGAGTTCATCCATCGTTTCTCCGCAGCAGGAACATGACCTGGGGCGTGCCTGGCTAGGGCTGTTGCGCTCTGAAGTGGCGCAGCTGTCCGACCCGCTGCTCAAGGACTACGTCGAGTCCTCGGTCTACCGACTCGCCGAAACCAGCCAGGTGCAGGACCGCCGTCTCGAATTCATTCTGATCAACACGCCGGAGATCAACGCCTTTGCCGCGCCCGGCGGGATCATCGGGGTCAACGGCGGGTTGTTCCTCCACGCCGAAACCGAAGGCGAGTACGCTGCGGTCCTCGCCCACGAACTGGCTCACCTGTCGCAAAGGCACTTCGCCCGCGGCGTACAGGCGCAACAGCGTATGCAAGTGCCGGTGATGGCAGCAATGCTTGCCGGCATCGTCATGGCCGCAGCGGGCGCAGGCGATGCGGGGATTGCTGCGATCGCCGGCACCCAGGCCGCTGCAATTCAGGAGCAGGCAAGATTCTCCCGGCAGAATGAATCGGAAGCGGACCGCATCGGCATCCTCAACCTGGAAAAGGCAGGCTACGACCCGCGCAACATGCCCACCATGTTCGAGCGTCTGGCACGCCAGTATCGCTATGACGCCAAGCCACCGGAATTCCTGATGAGCCACCCGGTGACCGAATCCCGTATCGCCGACACCCGCAACCGCGCCGAGCAGGCCAAGCCCGGCGGCAAGGAAGACAGCCCTGCGTATCAACTGATGCGCGCGCGCACCGTGCTGATCTACGAAGAAACCCCCGGCATGGCCGCCAAGCGTTTCCGTGCGCAACTGGCCGAGAACCCGAAAAACGACGCTGCTCGCTACGGTCTGGCGCTCGCCCAGACTAAGGCGGGTCAGCTGAATGAGGGTCGCGAAACACTGAAGCCCTTGCTCGACAAGGCCCCGGATAACATTCCCTACAACCTCGCCGCCGTGAACCTGGACATCTCCAACAATCGCCTGCCCGATGCTCAACAGCGGGTGGACCGAATGCTGAACCTGTATCCGGACAACTACCCGCTGAATCAAGCGAAAGTCGACGTTCTGCTCAAGCAGTCCAAGGCGCCCGAGGCATTGAAGTCTCTGGAGATTCTGTTGAAGAGCCGCCCCGACGATCCAGACATCTGGAATCAGGTGGCTGACACCCGCGGCCTGTCGGGCAACACCATCGGCCTGCATCAGGCCCGTGCGGAATATTTCGCGCTGATGGGCGATTTCAAACAGGCGATCCAGCAGCTTGAATTCGCCAAGCGCCGCGCTAACAACAACTTCCAGCTGGCCTCACGCATCGACGCGCGGCAGCAGGAAATCATCGCTCAGGAGCGGGCGGTGAAGGACATGATGAATTGAGGTCAGCTGCAAGCGGCAAGCCATAAGCTGCAAGCTGGAACGCAGCCAATCGGCTTTCCGCTTGAAGCTTGAAGCTTGAAGCTTGAAGCTTGCGGCTAACCGCTTTTATTCAAGCATTCCCCGAAGCTTTCATGCGTGCCGCTTGGGTAAAGTCGAGCATGCGCTGCAACGGCCGGACGGCGTGAGGGATGACCGCCGGGTCAACGAAGATCTCGTTAGTGCCTTCACGCAGGCATTCAAGCGTGCGTGCCAAGGTGTTCATCGCCATCCACGGGCAATGGGCGCAACTGCGGCATGCCGCGCCGTTGCCAGCGGTAGGCGCCTCGATGAAGACCTTATCGGGGCACAGCTGCTGCATCTTGTAGAAGATGCCTCGGTCGGTGGCGACGATGAAGGTGGTGTTCGGCAGTGTTTGCGCCGCCTTGATCAACTGGCTGGTCGAGCCTACAGCATCGGCCAGGTCGATCACCGACTCGGGCGATTCGGGATGAACCAGAATGGCCGCATCCGGATACAAGGCCTTCATGTCCTCTAGCTGCCGGGACTTGAACTCTTCATGCACGATGCAGGCGCCGTCCCACAACAGCATGTCCGCCCCGGTCTCACGCTGAATGTAACGGCCCAGATGCTTGTCGGGCGCCCAGATGATTTTCTCGCCGTTGTCCATGAGGCTTTCAACGATCTCCAGCGCACAACTGGACGTCACTACCCAGTCGGCACGGGCTTTTACGGCGGCGGATGTGTTGGCGTAAACCACCACGGTGCGCTCGGGGTGCTGATCGCAGAACGCAGCAAACTCGTCGACCGGGCAGCCGAGGTCCAGCGAGCAGGTCGCTTCGAGGGTCGGCATCAGGATGCGTTTTTCGGGGGTCAGGATTTTTGCGGTTTCACCCATGAAACGCACCCCGGCGACCAGCACGGTTTTCGCCGGATGGTTTTTGCCGAAACGCGCCATCTCCAGAGAATCCGAGACGCAACCGCCGGTTTCTTCCGCCAGTGCCTGAATCACCGGATCGCAGTAGTAGTGCGCCACCAGCACAGCGTCCTGGGCCTTAAGCTCGGCGGCGATCAGGCAGCGATATTCCGCTTCCTCCTCCGGGGTCAGGATTTTGGGCTGTTTGGCGTCCAGGTGCGCTTGGACCAGGAGGCGTTCGGAGATGTGTGTCATGTCGATGGACCTGAATGCGCGTACGGACAGAAGGTCCGCATGATGGAAAACGGCCGGGAAGTTAGCACGGGATCTGTTGAGCGATCACTTACCGGCAGTCCCCGCTGTCAATGTTAGCTCCATCGCCATCACATCAAGCGCAGGACATCGCAAAAACAGGTTCGCAACGGTTGGAACGAGTCAGCAAAAAAAGCACCGAAACCCTCAAGCCCGCCATTCAATGGCAGAATCTGTGTCACTGGACAGTTTTGGAGACCCTCATGCTGCGCGTATTTGAACGACGGCTCGATCCCTTCCCACCCGATGAAGCACCGCCGCCGCCTGTGGGTCTGGCGCGTTTTCTGTGGGCCTGCACCCGGGGTGCGCGTGGCTACATCCTCGCCCTTGCGGTGCTCGGCGCCTGCGTGTCGATTTACGAAGCCTGGCTTTTCTCGTTCCTTGGGCAAGTGGTTGATCTGCTGTCGACCTGGAAGGACGGAGGCGCCACCGCAGGCGAAGAAAGCCGGGCGCTGTGGGGCATCGGCATTTTGCTGGTGGTCAGTATCGGTCTGGTGGCCATGCGCACGATGGTCCAGCACCAGATACTGGCGATCAACCTGCCGTTGCGGCTGCGCTGGGACTTTCACCGCCTGATGCTGCGGCAAAGCCTGTCGTTCTTTTCCGATGAGTTCTCCGGTCGGGTGACCACCAAGGTCATGCAGACCGCGCTGGCGGTGCGGGACGTGCTGTTCACCCTGATCGAAATCGCGCCCGGCATCGGCGTTTACTTCATCGCGATCATCGCGCTGGCCGGCGGCTTCGCGTTGAAGCTGATGCTGCCGTTCCTTGCCTGGATCGTGTTGTTCGGGCTGGCCATGCTGTACTTCGTGCCGCGCCTGGGCAAAGTCGGTCAGGAACAGGCCAACGCACGGTCGTCGATGACCGGGCGGATCTCCGACGCCTACACCAACATCACCACGGTGAAACTGTTCTCCCACTCCAAACGCGAAGCGCAGTTTGCGCGCGCAGCGATGGAGGACTTCAAGCAGACCGGCTTCCGCCAGATGCGGCTGGTGAGCCAGTTCGAAATCGTCAATCAGGCGCTGGTCGTTGCGTTGATTCTGGGCGCCGGCGGTTACGCCCTGTGGCTGTGGCATCAGGGTGACGTCGGCACTGGCGCGGTGGCAGCGATTACCGCGATGGCGCTGCGCATCAATGGCATGTCCCACTGGATCATGTGGCAGATGACCTCGCTGTTCGAGAACATCGGCACGGTGCAAGACGGCATGGCAACCCTGACTCAGGGCCCGAAAGTACAGGACGCCCCGGATGCAACCGCGCTGAAAACCACTGGAGGTGCGGTGACCTTCGACAACGTCAGCTTCAACTACAACGGCGAGCGCCAGGTGCTGGAGGGTTTGGACCTGGCCATCCGGCCGGGCGAGAAGATCGGACTGGTCGGCCGTTCAGGCGCTGGCAAATCCACGCTGATCAACCTGCTGCTGCGCTTCTATGACGTGGACAGCGGCGAAATTCGCATCGATGGTCAGAACATCAGGCAGGTCACGCAAGACAGCCTGCGCAGCGCCATCGGCATGGTGACTCAGGATACGTCGCTGCTTCATCGGTCCATTCGCGACAACATTGCCTATGGTCGACCCGATGCCACCGATGAGGAAATCCACACCGCGGCGGTTAACGCCCAGGCGGATGGCTTCATCAGTCAGCTCAGCGACAAGCATGGCCATAGCGGCTACGACACGCTGGTCGGCGAACGCGGTATCAAGCTGTCGGGCGGCCAGCGCCAGCGGGTTGCCATTGCCCGGGTGATGCTGAAGAACGCGCCGATTTTGCTGCTGGACGAAGCGACCAGCGCCCTGGATTCGGAAGTCGAAGTGGCCATTCAGGAAAGCCTCGACGAAATGATGAAAGGCAAAACCGTCATTGCCATCGCCCACCGGCTGTCGACGATTGCGGCCATGGACCGGCTCATCGTGATGGACGACGGGCGCATCATCGAACAGGGCACCCACGCTGAACTGCTCAACAAGAACGGCACGTATGCGCGGTTGTGGCATCACCAGAGCGGCGGGTTTCTGGGCGAGGATCAGGGCGTGCCTGAGGCGGTGGATCAGGTATAGCGGCAGACTCGCGGTATATCCGCAGCGACACGGCGGCTCTGTGGCAAAGCCGTCGTGTCACTGCGGGCCCTGCCGATACACGACATCCTCGCCTATCAGAATCTCCTAGTAGACCGACTTACTAGGATGTATTCTCCGACGCTATGAATACTCCTCATACACGTGGTTCATCTGATGTCCGTCAAGGCATCCTCGACGTCGGCCAGCGCATCATGGCCGCCAAGGGGTATTCCGGCGTCGGCCTGAACGAAATTCTGGCTGCTGCGGGCGTGCCGAAAGGCTCCTTCTACCATTACTTCGGTTCCAAGGATGCCTTCGGCGAGGCGTTGCTTGAGCATTACTTCGACGACTACCTCGCTGACATCGATCGTATCCTCGGCGAGCCCGGCCTGCCCATGGGTGAGCGGCTGATGAATTACTGGCGCGTCTGGCAAGACACGCAGTCGTTTCAGGAATGTCAGGGCAAATGCCTCGCCGTGAAGCTTGGCGTGGAAGTGGCTGATCTTTCGGAAGCGATGCGCGCTGTTCTCAAGCGCGGCACGGCCGGGATTACCGACCGGCTCGGCAGCGCGATCGAGGCTGCCGTTGCCGACGGCTCGCTGCCCGCCTGCGAGAACCCCTATGCCGTTGCACAAAGCCTGTACCAGTTGTGGGTCGGCGCCAGCGTGATGGTCAAGATCGAAAGAAGCCTCGCGCCGTTTCAGACGGCCATGGAAACAACACGCGTGATTCTGCGGCTTGCCTGATCGGCGCACTGCCATGTCCCGCCGCTCTCTGTGGCCTCGCGCCTCTTCTGTATAGCGCCGGCCGGTCTGTTCTGACCGGCTTTATAACTTTGCAACTGTTGAGTAGCGTTCAAACAGCCTCCTGAAATAATTTGAAAATAATCCTAGACGACTGGTCTACTCAAGTCTAAGGTGTATCTACTTTAACCCGTCCCAAGGAATATGCCCGATGAAAGTGCTTATGGTTCTGACTTCCCACGACACCCTTGGCAACACCGGCCGTCCTACCGGCTTCTGGCTGGAAGAACTGGCCGCGCCCTACTACGCGTTCAGCGACATCAACGCCGAGATCGTTCTGGCGTCGCCACAAGGCGGTCAACCTCCGCTGGACCCGAAGAGCAACGAGCCTGACTCCCAGACCGACCTGACCCGTCGTTTCGAAAAAGACGAAAAGGCCACTGCTCAGCTCGCCAACACCGTCCGCTTGGACAGCGTGTCTCAAGCAGATTTCGACGCTGTGTTCTATCCAGGCGGCCATGGCCCTCTGTGGGATCTGGCTGAAGACAAAAACTCTGTCCAGCTCATCGAATCGTTCATCGCCGCCGGCAAGCCCGTCGCTGTCGTCTGTCACGCCCCTGGCGTGCTGCGCCACGTCAAGAACGCCGACGGCACCCCGCTGGTTAAAGGCAAGAAGGTCACCGGCTTTACCAACAGCGAAGAAGAAGCGGTCGGCCTGACCAACGTGGTGCCTTTCCTGGTGGAAGACGAGCTGAAATCACTGGGCGGCGTCTACTCCCAAGGTCCGGACTGGGGCTCGTATGTCCTCACCGATGGTCTGCTGATTACCGGCCAGAACCCTGCTTCGTCCGGCCCTGCGGCAGACGTGCTGATCAAGGCACTGCAACACAAATCGGCCTGATCACTGCCAGGAGGGAGGGGTGTTCGCACCCCTCCCTGCCTTTCTCCTTTTCACTGAGATCACGACCATGAACTGGTAATGAACGGATTCAACCCAACCCCAGGCCCGACTCTATGTCGGGCTTTGTCGTTTCTGGGCGGATGCGAGTAACCCAACAAACACTGCGGTGACGGGTCTAGCTCGCCAATGGCAGGCATTGAGGAACGCTCACAATGCTCGTTGTGACGGGTGAGCAGTTGCGGACGACATACTCAGCAGCAGCGCCCGCGATACCCTTGCCCTCGAATACCTCACCGACAGCGTTGTGAACGACAGCACGAGGCCGTCCAGCGTGAACCTCAACAACGGCTTCAGGCTTGGCGCCGGCGACCTGCTGGACGTTTCGGCGTTAGGGTTTAGCCCTGGGAGCTGGGGTTTGGCACCCGCCGACCTGCACCCGATCGGCTGACCCCGGAAGCGCACTCCCAAATGGCAGGCATGAAAAAGCCGTCGCAGGTGCGACGGCTTTTTTTGCAGCATGGGGCGGTTACAGAGCTTCTCCCATGCTGATACTGCTCACTGAATCTCAGTCAACACGTTTGGCCCACACCGCCTGGGCGTTGGTGAATTCGCGTAGCCCGAAGTGGGACAGTTCGCGACCATAGCCACTCTTTTTGACGCCTCCCACCGGAATCCGCGCATTGGTGGCCGGGAATCCGTTGATGAACACGCCACCGGTTTCCAGACGGCGGGCGATGCGTTGCGCGCGCGGGATGTCCTGAGTCCACAGGCTGCCGCCCAATCCATAGTCACTGGTGTTGGCCAGTACGATCGCCTCTTCGGCATTGGCGGCAATGGTGATCGCGGCCACCGGCCCGAACGTTTCTTCGTCGAATGCGGCCATGCCTGGCTTCACATCGGCCAGCACGGTAGGCGCGTAGAAGTTGCCGGGACCGTCGATTTTCTTCCCGCCGAGCAGCAACGTCGCGCCGGCTGCAAGTGTGCGTTGAACCTGACCATCCAGCTCATCGCGCAGATCAGCGCGGGCCATCGGGCCGACATTGATGGCGCTGTCCAGCGGATTACCGACTTTCAGTTGTTCGACCGCCGCAACGAATTGACGGGTGAATTGCTCGGCGATCGGCGCCTCAAGAATGAATCGCTTGGCCGCCAGACAGACCTGGCCGGCGTTCTGGAAACGCGCTTCAACGGCGGCTTTCACCGCAAGATCGATGTTCGCATCGGCCAGCACAATAAAGGCGTCCGAACCGCCCAGCTCCAGCAGGCTCTTCTTGAGTGCCTTGCCTGCGGTGGCTGCCACGGCAGAACCTGCACGCATACTGCCCGTCAGGGTGACGGCGGCAATGCGCGGGTCTTCAATGGTGCGGGCCACGGTGTCGTTGTCAGCGATGAGATTGGTGAACAGACCTTTGGGAAAGCCCGCTGCCTCATAGGCTTCTTGCAGCGCATAGGCCGAGCCCATGACGTTCGGCGCGTGCTTGAGCATGAAGCCGTTGCCCGACAGCATGATCGGCCCGGAGGCACGAATCACCTGCCACAGCGGGAAATTCCAGGGCATGACCGCCAGCACGGTGCCGATCGGCAGGAAGGAAACATGGACTTCGTCGTCGCTGCCTACATTGACGGGTTCATCGGCAAGAATCGCCGGGCCGTTGTCGGCAATCCATTCAAGGGTGGCTGCGCACTTCTCCACTTCTCCACGGGCCGCCGCCAGGGTCTTGCCCATTTCAGCGGTGATCAGTGCAGCGAAGGATTCCGACCGCTCACGCAGGGTGTCCGCCAGACGGCGATAGGCCGCCACGCGCTCGCCCATCGGCGTGGCGCGCCACAGACGAAAGGCCGCAGCGTTCACATCCAGCAACTGCTCGACGTCGGTTTGGGTCTGGAAGGGGTAAGTGGCGATCAGCTCACCGGTGGCCGGGTTGCGTGATGTGGCGACGTTTGCGGTGTAAATCGGGCTCAGGTCAGACATCGTGATTACCTCGTTAGCGATCGGTGCAGCAAATAGGCGCTGCGATGACCGCCACTCTAGGCAAGCCCGAAAAAGCCCGGAAGGCGTGTTGTTATCCTATGACCGTGAGTCATAGGCAGTGTGGCGGGGAATGTAAGTCACCAGCGACAGGTCCGGCCGCCCCTCAGGCGTCAGCGCGACGTAGGTGAAATCGATATGGCCGCTGATAGGGTGCAGCAGCCGCTTGCGGCCCTCTTCGAAACCTTTGACCTCGGTGTCCTGCCACCACTCTTTGAACTCCGGGCTCAGGGCCGAGAGCTCTTCGATCAGGCTGTCGAACGGTGCCTTGTCCTGGGCCAGCGCCCGCGATGCCCGAAAGGCACTGATCATGCCCCGCGCCATCTGCTCCCAGTCGAGGATGATGGTTCGGTAGGGGATGTACAGAAACAGCAGACGCAGCGTGTTGCGCTCGTGGGGCTGCAACGAACCGTAGTCGACGAACAGCTCGGCGATGGCGTCGTTCCACACCAGAATGTCGAGTCGGGCGTTGCGCACATACGCCGGAATGGGGTTTATCGCGCGCACCAGCATTTCCAGGCCGTCGGTTACACCGCCGCCGGTCGCGGCAGCCGGCACTTCCAGTGCGGAAAGCGCGTAGAGGTGAGCGGACTCCACACGATCGAGCTTGAGGACCTTGGATATCCGTTGCAGGGCGTCCGGCGAGGGCTGTATGTCGCGGCCCTGTTCAAGCCAGGTGTACCAACTGACGCTGACCCCGGCGAGCGCCGCTACTTCTTCGCGGCGCAATCCGGGCGTGCGCCGCGGCCCTTCCGGCAGACCGAAGTCCTTCGGATCAAGGCGTGCCCGCCGGCTGGACAGGAAATTGCCGAACTCACGCCGCTGCTCTATAGAAGGTCTTTTAGCCATAACTCGCTCGTGGTCCGCGTTTTGGTTGATCGCGGAAAACCGGCATCGTGGGTCAAGGCCTGGCGTGGGTCAAGCCGGTCAAGGTATCGGCGATGGCTTTAGTGCGCCGCGCCGTGCCTTCGGTGGCCTGGTTCGAGTGTTCCAGAGAATCGAGCATTTCGCGCAGTGCGCCGACGCCGGTTGACTGGTCCTCGATCTGCTGCGCCACCCGCTGGATCTCGCTGGAGAGCAGGTCGATGTCGACGCCAATCTCCGCTGCGTTCTTGCGGGTGATTTCCGCCAGCTTGCGCACTTCGTCGGCGACCACGGCGAAGCCTCGGCCCAGGTCCCCTGCCCGCGCGGCCTCGATCGCAGCGTTGAGCGCCAGCAGGTTGGTCTGGCCGGCGATCTGCTGAATCACCTGCACGATGGACTGGATGCGCAGGCTCGATTCCGCGAGGGCTCGGGCGCCGACCACCGCTTCGTCCGCCTGACTGACCAGCGCTACAACGGTGTTGCCAGCGTTTGTCGAGACGGTGTTCTGCTGGTCAATCGTGCCGGCCAGATCGTCCATCGACAGGTGCAGCTCGCCGGAGTAGTGCTTGATTTGCGTGGACATCTCTTCCTGCTGCTGCCCGGCCTGGGCAAGGACCCGACCCAGTGCGGCAAGGCCCTCGAACACAGGCAAAACTTTGGTATCCAGCCCCCGAGTATCCAGCGCATTGTTGAAATCGTTGAGCTTGAACGCCTCGATCTGCTTCACGATGACGTGGTTCAAACCCACCATCTTCTTCAACTGACGGCGCAGAAAGAACGCCTTGAACTCTCCGTAGTGAGCGATGAAACGGTCGACGTACTCGTCGGTGAACGAAGCGCCCTTCGCCACCCGGAAGAAAAAGATCGCCGTGAGCGTCTGGTTCAGGTTCAGGCCGAGAATTTCGCCGAAGGTCGAGAACCCCACCACCGGCACGTTACCGAACAATCCGGTCATGCTGCCCAGGTCCTTGCCGTTGTTGGCCCGACGCAGGATGCAGTCGTTGAGGATTGCCGCGACGGGCTGACCGCCCTTGCCACGGAGGAATTGCTCGTAATCCACCTGGGTGGCTTCGCGCAAGGGGGTGCGCTTGACCATCACCAGTTCTTCGCCGGGGGCCACGTCGCAGAAAAGCTGAATGATTTGCTGTGCATGGTCGATGCGCGCGATCGATCGCACGAACAACTCGCTGCCCACGCGAATGGCGAAGGAGTAATCCGCGAGGTTCTTTTCCAGGGCTTGAGCATCGCAGTCGAAGGCGTTACACAGGGCCTGCACCATGCTCATGATGTTGCCCTTGCTGTCGATCACCTGGTCGATGGTGCGGTCTTCGACAGACGCGGTCAGGACGCTAAAGGTCAGCCCGGCGGGTTTGAAGTTCTGACTTTTGAACACGCCAAAACGTATGTCGGCGGCGGTCTTGATGAAGACAATCTGCGCATGATTCTGATAGCTGCGCTTGCCGTCGTGGATCAGCGTCTTCTTGAAATCCGACTTGCCGCCGGCCGAGCCTCCTACAAAGAGGCAGGGAAAGCGACCGGACTCGTAAAGCGCTTCCATGAAAAACGATTCGGACGCCGACAAGCCGTCGAACACTACATACGCCAGGGTGTCGCGGTGGTCGATGGCCGTGCTGACCTGCGCGCGCTTGATGTTGTTGACCAGCTTTTCGATACGCTCGCGCATCTCCATGCGCTTGCCGCCGCTGCGGATGTCTTCGCACTCCAGCGGCACCATCACCACTTCGGCTGATGCAATCACGCTGTGCTCGAAGAGCTGCAGGACGATGCGGTCCCAACGATCGCCAGTCGCACAATACAAACCGGTCGCACTGTTGCACAGCTCGCCGGACGTGGTGCACAGGCTGAGCGCGCTGTCGGGAAAGCGCTGCTTGATGCGCGCGGCGATTTGGTCGATGTCCAGATGCGGAGAAACGAAACCCGTCACCAGAACGGGAACTGAACGCACGCCTGCCAAGGCACCTTCCAGTTCGCCACCGGTGCAATTGATGCTGATCGCTTCATGGCGATGGGCACGGGATCGATTGAAGAGGTTCAATGGGTTCATCATTTGGCTCACTGGAAAGGATCGCTGAGCGCATGCGTGCATACACAGCAGCTTTTCTTTGTATCGGCTGTGGGCGAGGCGACTGAAGTGTTGATGAGGGGCATTGGTCGGTTGGCCAGGGATGACGGAACCAAACCGGCTCAGGGGCCACACAAGCGCTAGAGAATCCAGAGCGGGTGACGTATGTCGATGAAGGTGACTGGGCCTGTTGATCAGGGCTTTAGCTTAGACAACAGTGATTATGGCTCGCCCCAAGGGCGTTTCGCTGATCAGCGGCAAGCGGGCGGAGGAATCGATTTCGGTGGGTCGCCCGGTGCCGGTGCGCAGTCGGTGAACTTCGGCGGCCAATCGCCACAAGTCAGTGACAGCCGAGTGAGCGCCAACGAGCGTGCGGCCAACCCCGCCGAACAAGATCTTGCTGCAGTGATACGTAACCTGGTCGAGCAAATAATGCAGGCGCTCACTCAATTCATGCAGCAAAGTCGGAGCGATACAGGTGCTTCCTCTCAAGGAAGCGGCGCGTCACCTCAAGGCCAGTCGGCGACAGGTTCAAACCTTGGTCAGCCTATGGCTGCGAACGCTGCGCCCCAACAGGCAGCTGCTCAGGCTGCACCGGCGGCGACAACTGCGCCTGAGTCCGTAGGCAAGAATAGCGCTGTGGGCGACGCGGCCACCGCTGGCAGTGGCCCTTACGCGCTCAATATCACCAATACGCAAGACCATGCGATAAAGATTGGCCAGTTCGACAAAAATGAAAAGCTGGTAGGTGAATTGTCACTGGAGCCTGGGCAAAAAGGGACCATGAAGTACGAGGCAGACACGACGGGGCTGCTCAAACAAGCCGATGCGCAGGGCAACTACAAGCCTGATGCGAGCCGCCTGGAGTTCTACAACGGTTTCATCAATACCAGCGACATTGATGGCCGCAACGCGGCGATTCATGCCACCGACGGCAAAGGCTTTGAAGTCGGTGACAAGCAAAGTGTCGCTGATAAAGCCCCTGACAGCATTACTACGCTCGACTCCGCCGGGAACAAGACCATCGCCGGATGGTACGACGGGTCCACGGACAAGATGAAGCAGGGGGGCGATTTCCTGACCAAAGAACTGGGCACTGGAATGACCTATCAGCATCCGAATGACGACACCCTGGGCGAGGGCAATAACCCAATGCGCCATACGGACTCGATGTCCCTGGACGTGGTGTTCGGCAAGGCCTGAGGCGAGTGCGCTGACTTATTGAGTCCACCCGACCCGCTACCTTTCCGGCAGGCAAAAAAAAATCTGGAAATCCGCATTTTCATGGGCCTTCCAGATTTTCGAAATGGTGGGTCGTGTGGGATTCGAACCTACGACCAATTGGTTAAAAGCCAACTGCTCTACCAACTGAGCTAACGACCCGCTTCGTTGTGGCGCGTATATTACTGATATTTCACAGTAATTCAACACCCAAGCGAAAATAATTTAAAAATAACGCGTCGGGTCCGTCACACCCGCCGCCGCGAAGCCCTCAGCGCGCAAGCGGCAGCTGTCGCATTTTCCGCACGCACGTCCCTGCTCGTCGGCCTGATAGCAGGAAACCGTCAACCCGTAATCCACACCCAGACGCGTACCGGCTTTGACAATATCGGCCTTGCTCAGCATTTGCAGCGGCGCCTGTATCGTGAAGCCCTGCCCTTCAACGCCAGCCTTGGTGGCGAGATTGGCCATGCGCTCGAACGACTCGACGAATTCCGGACGGCAATCCGGGTAGCCAGAGTAATCCACCGCGTTGACGCCGATGAAGATGTCCCGGGCACCGAGCACTTCAGCCCAGCCCAGCGCGAGAGAGAGAAAAACGGTATTGCGCGCCGGCACGTAGGTCACCGGAATGCCTTCGCCCTGCGTCTCAGGTACAGCGATGCTGCTGTCAGTCAGCGCAGACCCGCCGATGCCGTTGAGGTTAAGGCCGATCACCTTGTGCTCGACCACACCCATGTCTGCCGCCACACGCTCCGCCGCCTGCAACTCGGCGCGATGCCGTTGCCCGTAGTCAAAGCTCATGGTGTAACAGCTGAAGCCATCAGCCTTGGCCATCGCCACCACGGTGGCCGAATCCAGCCCGCCAGACAGCAGGATTACTGCTCTTTTCTCAGTCATCGATTGCTCACTCATTCAGCGCCCCGGCTCGTCGTTCCAGAGGATTTTATGCAGCTGCAACTGCAGACGCACCGGGAGGTTGTCGGCAACGATCCAGTCAGCCAGGTCTCTGACGTTGAGATCGCGGTGGACAGGGGAAAACAGAACTTCGCCGGCGCGCCGGTCCAGACCGTACTGAATGATCTTCGAGACGGCCCAGTCGTAATCTTCCCGCGAACAAATGACGAATTTGATCTGGTCGTTAGGCGTGAGCAGCTCGATATTTTCGTATCGATTGCGCGCCACCTCTTTTGAACCCGGGGTTTTCAGGTCGACGACGCGGCTCACACGGGGATCGACTTTCGAGATGTCCAGCGCGCCGCTGGTCTCTAGAGAAACCTCGTAGCCCGCGTCACACAGCCGCTGAAGCAAAGGAATGGCGTTCGGCTGAGCCAAGGGCTCGCCCCCCGTAACGCAAACATATCGCGGACGGTAGCTGGCAACCTGCTCCATCAATGAGTCGAGGGTCTGGATCGTTCCGCCAGTGAAAGCGTATTCGCTGTCGCAGTAACCGCAACGCAAAGGGCAGCCGGTGAGACGCACGAAAACCGTAGGCAAGCCTGCGGTTCGTGTTTCACCCTGTAGAGAGTAGAAAACTTCGGTGATGCGTAATGTGTCTTGCATAGGGGCCACGGGCGTAACGGCTAAACAGGCCATCCGCCTCCGTCAGGCACTTCTGTACACCCTGCACACGCAGAATCCACAGAAGCGTAATCAATACCGGAATTTCGGGGGCGGAATTCTAACGAAGAAAGCCGCGCAATGCGCGGCTTTCTTGAATCAGCGGTCAGATTACCTGGTAATCAGAGACGCTGCAGGTCCCGCTGAGCCAACTGAGCGGCCGAAGTGCCTGGATACTGAGCAACGACTTGCTGAAGGATGCCCTTCACTTTGTCGGTGTGACCCAGACGACGTTCGACGTCCGCCAGCTTGTAAAGGGAGTCAGGCACTTTGGCGTGCTTTGGGTAGAGCTGACTGACCTTTGCAAAGGCCTGACCGGCACCTTGAAGGTCGCCTTTGGCCAGATTCACTTCGCCCAACCAGTATTGGGCATTGCCCGCGTACTGGCTGTTCGGGTATTTGCGCAGGAATGCCGCAAAGGCCTGACTGGCCTTGTCGAAATCCTTCGCTTTGATCAAGTCGAAAGCAGCGTCGTAGTAGAGCTTTTCTTTCGCTGGGTCACCAGGCTCGCTGCTCGCCTGGGGCGCTTGAGCGGATTGTGACGCGGGTGCTCCGCCGGCACTGGTGCCGCCGTCGGAAGCAGAATTGTTGGCAGCTGATGGGGCAGATGCGCCGCCAGCTCCGATACGGGAGTCGAGATCTTTGTAGCGATCCAGCGCTTCTTGCTTCATCTGCTGGATATCGTTCTGCTGGACTTCCACTATTCCGCGCAAGCGCGAAATTTCGTCCTGCATTTGCTGCAATTGCATGAACAGCTGACCTTGCGCCGAAGGCGCGGCCGTAGCCGCACCTCCGGCGTAGGCGCCAGACGTACCATAACCCGATGGCGGATAACTGCTACCAGCAGAGCCAGAGTTGTCATCGACCACAGGAACCGCACCCATCGCTGCAAGAGGAAGGGTGAGAGCCAAAACGGTTAAAGCACGTCGGCACGTTCGCATGTCAAATTACTTACGCAGTTCGACGCGACGGTTTTGAGCCCACGATTGCTCGTCGTTACCGGTAGCAACTGGACGCTCTTCACCGTAGGAAACGAGTTCCAGCTGAGCTGGCGAAACGCCTTGCAGAACCAGGTAGCGTTGAACGGCTTTCGCACGACGCTCGCCCAGTGCCAGGTTGTATTCGCGAGTACCGCGTTCGTCGGTGTTGCCTTCCAGAACTACGCGAGCGCCGTTGGCTTTCAGGTCTTTGGCGTGAACGTCCAGAGCGCGCATGGCTTCTGGTTTCAGGTCAGAACTGTCGTATTCGAAGTAGAAAGTAGTGATAGCGCGCAGAGCAGCTTCTTCGCTCAGGCTGCCATCAACAGCGCCAGAGTTAGCGCCGTAACCAGCGTTAGGATCTACAGCAGCGCCGCCAGCACCGGCATTGTCGCCGCCTTTGGACGAGCAACCTACAGCTACAGCCATGGCCAGAGCCAGCGCAGCAAATTTACCAAACTTCAGCATTTCCATCGTAAAACTCCTAATGAACCCCAAGTGTGTTAAGTACAACGTAAAGCGCCGCGTCAGTTCAGGTAAGGGGACCAGGAAGGTTCTCTGACTTCGCCTTGAGCGGTAGGAAGCGGGAGCCTTACGCGTCCATTAATGGACACGAGCATCAAGACTCCCCGGCCCTGCTGGCGGGTGGCGTAGATTACCATGGTGCCGTTAGGCGCAACAGTAGGCGACTCATCAAGGTTGCTGTCTGTGAGGATTTTTACGCTACCGCGCTGCAAATCCTGAGCCGCCACCTTGAAGTTAGTGAAGCCATCTTGACGATGGATCATCACCAGAGTCTTTTCATCCGCCGATAACTTAGGGTTGGCATTGTAGTTACCGATGAAAGTAACGCGCTCTGCCCCTCCGCCATTAATATTGGTTTTATAGATTTGTGGCTTGCCGCCGCGGTCAGACGTGAAATAAAGCGTGGAGCCGTCTTTACCGAAGAACGGTTCTGTATCAATGGAAGAATCGTTGGTCACTCGCGACAATTGACGCGACGCCAGATTCATCACATAGATTTCCGGGTTGCCATCTTTCGACAAGACCATGGCCAGCTTAGTGCCGTCCGGTGACCACGCAGGCGCGCCGTTCAGGCCTTCGAAGTTGGTGATCTGCTCGCGACGACCGGTGTCGATGTGCTGAACGAAGATGCGTGGGCGCTTCTGTTCAAACGACACATAGGCAATACGCTTGCCGTCCGGCGCAAAGCGAGGCGACAGGATCGGCTCGCGGGATTGCAGCAACGTCACCGCGCGGGCGCCGTCGTAGTCCGAACGCTGCAAGGTGTAGCGCGTGTTGTCAGTCGAGAAACGTTCAGCCGTCACGTACAGCATGCGGGTCGAAAACGCGCCCTTGATGCCGGTCAGCTTTTCGAACGACTGGTCGGCAATGTAGTGCGACATGTCACGCAGCTGGTCGGTGGTGCCCGAAACGTTGCCGGTCAGAACCTGTTGTTCTGTGGCTACGTTGAACAGCGCGTACTGAACCTGAAGGCGACCGCCCGAAGGAACGATGCTGCCAACCATGACGTACTGGGCACCCAGCGCTTTCCAGTCACGGAATATGACTTCGCTGGCCTGGCTCGGCTGGCTGATCATGTTTTCCTTTGGAATCGGCGAGTAGTAGCCCGAGTTCTGCAGGTCGTTGCCAATGATCTTGGCCATGTCTTCCGGCAGCACGCTGCCGCCCTGCAAGCCGAACGGCACGACCGCGATAGGCGTGGCCCGGTCACTGCCGCTTGTTACCAGAATGTTCTTTTCGTCGGCAGCGGCGAAACCCGCTGCGCAACACAGAACGACAAGCATTCCTCGAAGAAGGTTAATCACAAGGCTAGGTCCTCAGGTGTGAATGTCATCTTGAATGAACGGTAAGGTGCGAAGTCCGAAGGCTTCATCCCCTGCATCTCTGTCAAACGACCAATATTCTTGACCGCCGCTACTGCTGAACTGTCGAAAGGACCATCGCCGCTGGACTTGCTCACGTTGACCGAAGTCAGGGTGCCGTCCGGCAACATGTTGATCTGCAAGACAACCGTCATGCCCTTGCGCGCAGAAGGTGGACGTGCCCAGCCTTCAGCCGCCCGAGAGCGAATCAAGTCATCGAAGCTGCCGGCCACTTCGTCGCCACGCTCATCGGCCAGCGCCTGTTGGCGTTCCGGCTTGTCGGAAAGCAGGTCGGCCAGTGCTTGCGCCTTCTTGTCTTCCGCTGATTTGCGAGCAGCGTCCTGTGCCTTCTTCTTCGCGTCCTCGGTCGCCTTCTTCTTGGCATCCTCAGCCGCTTTCTTCTTCGCGTCTTCGGCAGCCTTTTTCTTGGCGTCGTCTGCAGCCTGCTTCTTGGCGTCCTCGGCAGCCTGTTTCTTGGCTTCCTCGGCTGCCGCGCGCTTGGCGTCTTCCTCGGCTTTCTTCTTCGCGTCGTCTTCGGCTTTCTTCTTGGCTATATCAGCCAATTGTTTCTCTTCAGCGGTTTTCTTCGCGTCATCCGCTTTTTTCGCTTCGGCCTTCTTGGCGTCGTCCGCAGCTTTTTTAGCGTCATCGGCTTTTTTGGCGTCGTCAGCTTTCTTGGCTTCCTCGGCCTTTTGCTCTTCGGCTTTTTGAGCGCTATCGGCTTTCTTTTGTTCCGCCGCCTTCACGGCCTCTTGCTCAACTTTTTTCTGCTCCATCTGCTCGACTTCGGTTTGTCGCGCAGCGGATTTCTTTGCCTCACCGGCCAGCTTCTGGTTGGTCTGGGTGGTTGCCTGACTTTTTGATTTCAACTGATAGAGCGTGGCCTGAACGATCGGCCTGGCTTCAGGAAGCTCGGGCGTCATTGCGAAGCTGACGAACAACAAACCAAAAATCAGGACGTGCAGTCCCACCGCCCAGACGGACGGCCAGAAGTAGCTTTCCGAGGCGGACGGCTCTCGAATCGGCTGCATCAGGGGGCCTCGGTAATCAAACCAACGTTCCCGACCCCGGCCTTCTGCAACCCGCCCATCGTACCCATGACGGCGCCGTAGTCGACCGTCTTGTCGCCACGGATGAACACTTGAGTCTGCTTGCCCGCGTCACGACCGGCGGCAATGATTTTGGTCACTGCGCTGGTCAGTTGCGGCAAGGTCATCGCCTTGTCCATTTGCTTGTCGGTGTCGACTTCGCTGCCAAGGTTCCAGTAGTAGGTCTTGTCAGCCTTGATCGAGATCGTCAGGACCTGATTGTTGTTGTCCTGCGGCAAAGCCTCGCTGGAGACCTTGGGCAGATCAACTTTCACGCCCTGGTTGATCATCGGAGCCGTCACCATGAAGATGACCAGCAGCACCAGCATCACGTCGATGTACGGCACCACGTTCATTTCGGCGACCGGCTTGCGCTTGTTGCGTCGGCCGCGAGCGATTAAAGCCATTGGGAAATACCTGCTTATTCTTCGCTGGTGTGCACTTTACGGTGCAGGATCGCCTGGAACTCGTCGGCGAATGTGTAGTAACGACCGATCAGGTTCTCGCCACGAGCGGCGAAACGGTTGTAAGCGATGACCGCAGGAATCGCGGCGAACAGGCCGATGGCGGTGGCGATCAGCGCTTCGGCGATACCCGGTGCAACGGTTGCCAGGGTGGCTTGCTGCGCAGTGGCCAGGCCGCGGAAGGAGTTCATGATCCCCCACACGGTACCGAACAGACCGATGTACGGGCTGGTGGAACCCACGGTTGCCAGGAACGGCAGGCTCTGCTCGAGCTTTTCTTCTTCACGGGAGATGGCAACGCGCATCGCACGTGCAACACCTTCCATGACCGCGTCCGGATCAACACCCGCCTGCTGACGCAGACGGGAAAATTCCTTGAAGCCCGCGCGGAAGATCTGCTCTACGCCGGAGTCCGGGTCCGGATTGCTGCCGGCCTGACGGTAGAGCTTGGACAAGTCGATACCTGACCAGAAGCGCTCCTCGAAGCTGTCCAATGCCCGACGACCGGCGCGCAGCATGGCGCTGCGCTGAAAAATCATGATCCACGAGGTGACCGAGGCGGCCACCAGGATCAGCATCACCAACTGCACAACCACGCTGGCATTGCTGACCAAACTCCACATGGAGGAATGGTCGACGACGTTAGCTTCCACGCTGTATCTCCTGCTCTGAATGTGTACCCGCGCCGCCCTGCCCGGCAAAGGCCGTGCGCAGAGCTTCGGGAATGGCCCGGGGTTTCAAACTGTCGGCGCGCACACACGCCACTAAAAACTGCCCTTCACAGAGCAGCACATCATCCGCAGCCCGCCTGACCTGTTGCTGGAAGCGCAGGCTGGCGCGGTTCAATTCGATTACTTCGGCGCTGATCAGCAGTTCGTCGTCCAGCCGCGCGGGCTTGTGATACCGAGCCTCGCTTGAATGCACGACGAACAACAGGTTCTCGATACCCGCCATTGCGGATTGGGCAAAGCCCAGTTCCCGCAGTCGCTCGGTCCGAGCCCGCTCCATGAATTTCAGGTAATTGACGTAGTAAACGATGCCGCCGGCATCGGTGTCTTCGTAATAAACGCGACAACGATGTGCGAACGACTGAGCCCCGTTTTGCGCGCGCATACTCTAGTGCTTACTCCTCAGGTTGCCAATCCGGCCAGGCAACTGTTTTGCATCGTTTTTACTGCCTGCGTCACATCACTTAGCGGTGACTGCCCTTCAGACCCTCAATCACCCGAATAAATCGGTCGATTGTGCATTTATTCATCAGGGTCTTCGACCGGTTCATCCAGCACCGCCCAGTCGCCCATCCGCGAGGGGATGTTCAGGCCGAAGTGCAGATACGCATGCCGCGTGACCATGCGGCCGCGAGGTGTGCGCATCATATAGCCTTGCTGGATCAAATAGGGCTCGAGCACGTCTTCAATTGTGTGTCGTTCTTCGCTGATCGCCGCCGCGAGGTTATCGACCCCGACCGGCCCGCCATCGAACTTCTCGATCATCGTCAGCAGCAGGCGCCGGTCCTGATGATCGAAACCGCGCTCATCGACGTCCAGGAGGTTCAGCGCGAGGTCCGCAATCGCCTTGGTAATCTCGCCCTTGGCGCGGACCTCGGCGAAATCACGCACCCGACGCAGCAACCGGTTGGCGATCCGTGGCGTACCCCGTGCACGGCGGGCAATCTCGAATGCGCCTTCGTCCTCGATGTACAGCCCGAGAATTTTCGCCGAGCGCGACACGATGGTTGCCAGATCCGCAGTGCTGTAGAACTCAAGACGCTGCACGATACCGAAACGGTCACGCAGCGGATTGGTCAGCATACCCGCGCGGGTGGTCGCACCCACTAAGGTGAACGGCGGCAGATCAAGCTTGATGGAGCGCGCCGCAGGGCCTTCACCGATCATGATGTCGAGCTGGAAATCTTCCATTGCCGGGTACAGCACTTCCTCGACAATGGGGGACAGGCGGTGGATTTCATCGATGAACAGCACGTCGTGCGGCTCAAGATTGGTGAGAATGGCCGCAAGATCACCCGGCCGTTCGAGCACGGGCCCCGAGGTGCTCTTGATCGACACGCCCATTTCCTGGGCGATGATATGCGCCAGTGTGGTTTTACCCAGACCCGGCGGACCGAAGATCAGCGTGTGATCCAGCGCTTCACTGCGCCCGCGCGCCGCCTGGATGAACAGCTCCATCTGCTCACGTACGGTGGGCTGACCGATATAGTCGGCCAGACTCAGCGGCCGGATCGCACGGTCCAGCTGCTCGTCACGGTCACGCCCGGTGGCGGCGATCAGACGGTCGGCATCTATCACTTACAGCATCCCCTTCAGTGCGCGGCGAATGAGGTCTTCGCTGCTGAGATTCTTGTCCTTGATCGCCGTCACTGCCTTGCTCGCTTCCTGGGGTTTGTAGCCCAGGGAAATCAAGGCGCTGACCGCATCCGACTCGGCTGTCGCCACGGCAATGGGCGCGCCCGGCCCGTCCGATACCAGGGCGAAGGTACCTGGCAGTGAATCCCACGCCTTGAAGCGATCCTTCAATTCAACCAACAGACGCTCGGCGGTCTTCTTGCCAACGCCCGGGACGCGGGTCAGCGCGGAGGTATCCTGTGCCTGGACACAGCGTACCAATTCGTCGACTTCCAGCGTCGACATCAGGGCAAGCGCCAGTTTCGGCCCTACCCCGTTCAGGCGAATCAGCTCGCGAAACATCTCGCGGTCACGCTTCTCGTAGAACCCGAACAGCAGGTGCGCGTCCTCGCGGACCACCAGATGGATATGCAGCGTCACGGTTTCGCCCAGATGAGGCAGGCGATACAGCGTGGTCATGGGCACTTCGACTTCGTAACCCACGCCGTTGACATCCAGTACCAGATGCGGCGGCTGCTTCTCGACCAACGTACCGCGTAGACGTCCAATCACGAATCAAATCCTTTCCAGATGCCCGTCGCTGCGACGGGCCGTGCTAACGCAAATAGTGCCATCAGAGCCGCAGACGACCGCCACGACTGCGCGCGGTATTGAGGCCGTGAGGGATGAGGCTGGATCGGGTATGTGCGTGACACATCGCAATTGCCAATGCATCCGAGGCATCCACCTGAGGCTTGGTAGTCAGCTTGAGCAGATGCATCACCATCATCATCACCTGATCCTTGTTGGCGCCGCCTGTTCCGGCAACCGCCTGCTTGACCTGAGTCGCGGTGTACTCGGCGATCTCCAGCCCCTCTTCGGCGCCCGCAACGATAGCGGCACCGCGGGCCTGACCCAGCTTCAACGCCGAATCCGGGTTGCGCGCCATGAACACCTTTTCAATGCCCATCGTCACCGGACCGTACGTCTGAATAACTTCGCGCACGCCGCGGTAAACAATCTGCAGCCGTTCATGGAGCAAGCCTGTGCCCGTGCGAATGCAGCCCGAGGCCACGTACTCGCAGCCACGCCCGGTATCACGCACCACGCCAAAGCCGGTAATTCGTGAACCGGGGTCGATACCTAAAATAAGAGTCATAACGCCTGCAGCTTGAGAGGTAACGCGAACAATTGGGCGCAGCATAAAGGCAGAAGCCGGAGGCCGATAGCGTTGATCATCAACGCTTCGTGCGCTCCGGCCTCAATTCCGAGGGGACAAACGATCAGCCGAGCTGCTCCAGTACCTCGTCCGGGATTTCCGCGTTGGAATAGACGTTCTGCACGTCGTCCAGGTCTTCCAGCATATCGATCAGCTTGAGAACCTTTTCCGCCATGTCCAGATCGAGCACCGCACTGGTGGTCGGCTGCATCACGATTTCCGCGTCGGCGGGCGAAAAACCAGCGGCTTCCAGCGCGTTGCGCACGGCGTAAAAACCGGAGAACGAGGTGAACACGTCAATGGAGCCGTCTTCGTGGCTGACCACGTCGTCGGCGTCGGCTTCCATTGCAGCTTCGATCAGCGCGTTCTCATCAACGCCCGGTGCAAAGGATATCTGCCCCTTGCGTTCGAACAGATACGACACCGAACCGTCAGTCCCCAGATTACCACCGCACTTGCTGAACGCATGGCGCACGGCAGCTGCGGTGCGGTTGCGGTTATCAGTCATGGTTTCGACCATGACCGCAACGCCGCCGGGGCCGTAGCCTTCATAACCCAGTTCGACCATGTCATCGGCATCGGCGGCGCCGGCACCGCGAGCGATGGCGCGGTCGATGATGTCGCGGCTCATGTTTGCGCCAAGGGCCTTGTCTTGCGCAAGACGCAAGCGCGGGTTCGACGCAGGATCACCACCGCCCTGACGGGCAGCGACGGTCAGCTCGCGGATCCACTTGGTGAAGATCTTGCCTTTCTTGGCATCCTGACGCTCTTTGCGGTGCTTGATGTTCGCCCACTTGGAATGACCAGCCATAACACGCTCCAAACCTTGAAACACGCACGCCCGCGTTTGATCGCTCAAACGCAGACGCTTCACTCGAATCTGTGCCCGGTATGGGCGGGGATCAGGGCGGACCAAGAATCGGTCCGCCGAGCCCTTGTCTACACGGCTTACTCGGCCTTCGGCGTTTCACGCAGGCGGATGTGCAACTCGCGCAGTGCCTTGGCATCAACCACGCCCGGCGCCTGAGTCATCACGTCAGCAGCACTCTGGGTTTTCGGGAAGGCAATGACTTCACGAATGGACTGAGCGCCAGTCATCAGCATGACCAGACGATCCAGACCGAACGCCAGACCACCGTGAGGCGGCGCGCCGTACTTCAGTGCGTCGAGCAGGAAGCCGAACTTCTCTTGCTGTTCGTCTTCGGAAATACCCAACAGACGGAACACAGCCTGCTGCATTTCCTTGCGATGGATACGGATCGAACCGCCGCCCAGCTCAGTGCCGTTCAGCACCATGTCGTAGGCGCGGGACAGCGCGGTGGCCGGGTTGGCTTCGAGCTCTTCAGGCGTGCATTTCGGCGCAGTGAACGGGTGATGCAGCGCGGAGAAGCTGCCGTCGTCGTTTTCTTCGAACATCGGGAAGTCGACGACCCACATAGGGGCCCACTCGCAGGTCAGCAGGCTCAGGTCGTGGCCCAGTTTGATGCGCAGAGCGCCCAGTGCTTCGCTGACGATTTTGAATTTGTCTGCGCCGAAGAACACGATGTCGCCATCCACTGCACCCACGCGATCAAGGATCACGTTGAGGTTGGCTTCCGGAATGTTCTTGACGATCGGCGACTGCAAGCCTTCCACGCCCTTGGCGCGCTCGTTGACCTTGATGTAGGCCAGACCTTTGGCGCCGTAGATGCCGACGAACTTGGTGTATTCGTCGATCTTGCTGCGCGGCATGCTTGCGCCGCCAGGAACGCGCAGCGCCGTGACACGGCACTTCGGATCGTTCGCAGGACCGCTGAACACCTTGAAGTCGACTGCCTGAAGCTGATCGGCAACGTCGACGAGTTCCAGCGGGTTACGCAAGTCTGGCTTGTCGGAGCCATAGCGGCGCATGGCTTCTTCGAAGGTCATGTGCGGGAAGTCATCGAACTCCACATCCAGCACTTCCTTGAAGAGCTTGCGGATCATGGTCTCGGTGATGCCCATGATGTCGGCTTCGTTGAGGAAGCTGGTCTCGATGTCGATCTGAGTGAATTCAGGCTGACGATCGGCACGCAGGTCTTCGTCGCGGAAGCACTTGGCGATCTGGTAGTAACGGTCGAAGCCGGCAACCATCAGCAGCTGTTTGAACAGCTGAGGCGATTGCGGCAGGGCGAAGAAGCTGCCCGGGTGGGTTCGGCTTGGAACCAGATAGTCGCGGGCGCCTTCCGGTGTGGCGCGAGTGAGGATCGGCGTCTCGACATCGAGGAAGCCGTTGCCATCCAGGAAGCCGCGGATGCTGGAGGTGATGCGCGAGCGCAGACGCAGTTTTTCCGCCATCTCAGGACGACGCAGATCGATGAAGCGATAACGCAGGCGCGTTTCTTCGCCGACGTCGGAGTATTCGTTGAGCGGGAACGGCGGGGTTTCCGACTCGTTGAGCACTTCGAGCTCGTAGCCCAGCACTTCGATCGCGCCCGACGCCATGTTCGGGTTGACCGCGCCGGCAGGACGCGCGCGCACCTTACCGGTCAGCTTGACCACGTATTCGCTGCGAACACGGTCGGCGATGGCGAAGGTGTCAGCACGATCCGGATCGAAAACCACCTGGGCCAGGCCTTCACGATCGCGAATGTCGAGGAAAATCACCCCCCCGTGGTCGCGACGGCGATGGACCCATCCGCAAAGGGTAATTTCCTGACCTTCCAGGCTCTCGTTCAGTTGGCCGCAATAATGGCTGCGCATCATGATCGTGTGTTCACTTCTCGTAATTCGGAATTCGATGGAGCTTTCGCCCGTCGCCGGTGCGAGGGTGCGCAAGCTTTGGCATGCAGTCCGACCTGACGGCCAGTTCCTGCCTTCCACAGTAAGGCGGGGGATTATATAGGGATAATCATCGCTGTGCAGCCGCGCAGCCCGATACCGGGCAAGAAGATGTCGGCGCGCGGTGTGGATGTCGCATTGCCGCCGGCGAATGCAGGCCCGTCGCAACGGGCCCGCTGGAATCAGGTCAGGTCGGGGACGGCGTCAGGCGCAGGCCCTCGGCACTCAATACGTGCGCCACGCACACGACGCGGATCAGGCCGCTGAAGTTCTTGACGCCGCCGTAACGCAAGTGGACCTCGCGATCGACGTAAGACAGCACTGCATTGATGGAGCAATCATTGAATCGCGCCATTTCGGACAGAATATTCCAGTACACCTCCTCAAGTCGCAGGCACGTGGCCAGCCCATTGAGCCTTACGGATCTGGAGTGTGGCTGGGCCAGGCTCATGTTGAAATTTTCGATAAACGGGTCGCCCCGGGCGTTCAGACACTGGGTCGGTTCCCATCCCTCTCGGGCAGTAGTCAGGTTCATGCAAGTCCCCTCGTTGCGATCACGGATATGGCATCGGCACCTTCGCAATCAGTTGAAAAGAGGTGTCTATCAAGCCGTATTCCAAAGGGCGCAACCAGCAGAAGGAGCACTCTGAACCTGTAGGAGATCGCCACGCTGCAGGGGTGATTTTCGAGAGCCAGCAAAAGGCCCAGACCCTATCCCGCTCGGGGTGTTAGATATGTATTTTTTGCTGATTTATTTCTTTTGGCTCAGCCGATCGCTGAAGTCAGCGCGAGCTGGAAAAAGAGAGCGAATGAGGTTTACAGATGAGCGTTATGAGCTGAAGGATTCGGCACTGAATGTGAATCAGGAGGGGACTCTCGTGCGCGACGGGGTGACAGCAGTGCGGAGCGGGCACTCGTTACTTTGCCCGCGCCGGTGTTTCGTTGATCAGTTGTTGATTACCGAGCTTCTGATTACTGGGCTTCCAGCATCGAGCGCAGCATCCAGGCCGTTTTCTCATGCACTTGCATGCGTTGGGTCAGCAAGTCCGCCGTTGGTTCGTCGCTCACTTTGTCCAGCAACGGGAAAATACCACGGGCCGTGCGCGTGACCGCTTCCTGACCCTGAACCAGCGAACGGATCATGTCCTCGGCTGCGGGTACACCCTCTTCTTCCTTGATCGACGACAAACGTGCATAGGTCGAATAGGTGCCCGGCGCCGGGAAGCCCAGTGCGCGGATACGCTCGGCGATTTGATCCACCGCCAGCGCCAGTTCGTTGTATTGCTCTTCAAACATCAGGTGCAGCGTACGAAAAGCCGGGCCAGTCACGTTCCAGTGAAAGTTATGGGTTTTCAGATACAACACGTAGGTGTCTGCCAGCAGGCGGGAAAGACCGTCCACGATGGACTTGCGGTCTTCTTCGCTGATGCCGATATCGATTGCCATGTTCAGCCCTCTTCTATGATGGTTTTTTTCAAACGACTGCTGACCACTCTACCAAGACCCTCGGCCCTCCGCAGCCATCTGTCGGGATTAGTTCGGCCACTACGCCGAAGTCAGACCTGCTTCCTTTAATAGCAATGATCGGCTCGACGGTTTGTTTATGCAGGCCGCTCTGGAACGAGCTTTTGACCGGAATCATAAAAAACTGACACACGATGACAATCACCCGCCTGTGCGGGCGCTAAGCGCTTGATTTGAGTAGCTCTCGGCTTTGCTGTTAAATACAGTCGCGCTGCCGCCAAAGTGCCGTCCGGCGACAGTGCATAGGCGGGACCGACACTCGTGCATCACGCCTCCTTTTTTTCCCGAAGCGTACCGAAGGTCACCCGCTATTTCCTTGTGATCCATCTTAATGTGAGTCATCGAAATGTTGAAAATAGTCCACCTGCTAACGGGCGCAGCTGCCCTGCTGCTGTCTTTCATCCCCAGCCTGCGTAGTGAAGCGCTGTCTTCTTACCTGTCCCAACCGGATGCGCTGTACCTGGCGCTCTTCGGCCTCATCAACCTGGTGCTCGCGCCAGTGATTCCTTACTGGAACAAAGGTCCACGTCATCAACTGCAAAACCTGGTCAGCGGCTTGCTCGTGCTGGCCGTCGTGCTTCAGATCCTCACCCTGGTCGTACCACTTGAAACCATCGCCGGCCAACCGGCCGTTCTGGTCAGTCTGCTCGCCGTCGTGATTGCCGTGGCATTGCACCTGGCGGTCAGCTTTTACCGTTCCTCTCCCGCGCCCGCGGCACAATCCCAGGACTTGGGAAACCGCGATACAGGCACGGTAAAGTGGTTCAACACCTCCAAAGGCTTCGGATTCATTTCCCGTGATTCGGGCGATGATATCTTCGTGCACTTTCGCGCCATTCGCGGCGAAGGCCACCGCGTTCTGGTCGAAGGCCAGCGTGTCGAGTTTTCGGTGATGAACCGCGACAAAGGCCTGCAAGCGGAAGACGTCATCGCTGCGCTCCCGCGCCGTTAACGTCGCCTCATAAAAAAACCGCGCTCACAGGCGCGGTTTTTTTTGCTGAAATACCTGCCCTTGGCGCCCTTTCCCTTAATAGTGAGGGGGACGCGAGTCTTCAGCGAAGCCGTCGCCCTGCCCGCCCATTTCCTCCTGACGCTTGATCAGGGCGGCAATCTGTAATTCCAGGCGGTCAAGACTGCGCTGCTGGGCGACCAACACGTCATTGAGGGCCTGAATCGTATCGTCCTGAAAGGCCAGTCGACTTTCCAGCTCCATGACACGGGATTCGAGCTCCATGGTCAGTCCTCCTTAAAGGTGAATGCTTCGGTCAGTTCGGACTTCAGTTGCGAGGTGATCCGGGCAACCTCATCCGGCGAATAAGGCTTGGCGGGATGCCTGCCCCACACCGGGGCTGGCCAGGCCGCATCACCGACACGGCGAACAATGACGTGCATGTGCAGCTGGTTGACCACATTACCCAACGCGGCAACGTTCATCTTGTCGGCCTGAAACGTACGATCAAGAACGGCCGAAAGGTAGGTGGTTTCTCTCCACAGCTGGGCCTGCTCCGGTTCGGACAGTTGGAACACTTCACTGATGTCCGCACGCTTTGGCACCAGGATGAACCATGGGTAACTGGAATCATTGGACAGCAGCAGCGTGCACAGCGGGAAATCGCCAATCGGCAGTGTGTCTTGCAGCAAGCGCGGATCTAGAACAAACACGTAAATACTCCTGATCGCCTATTTCATTCATCGAGCCGGCCGCCGGACCGGACAACCAGGCCCTGAGTGGCGGGAGGATACTCGCGTATTCCGAATGAATCATCCGGCAGCGCCGTTCAGGGCATTTTGTGGATCTGCTGTTGATCGGTACGCAGCACACACCCACCTTGCACCAGGAACGCGCGAAAAAAACCGCAGCGCACTTTGATGATGCAGCTCAAGGCGAGCGCAGGTGACTGGAAATCAGCTATCTGATTCCGTGTAAACCCTTTGAATCCGGGCCTTAGGGCTAACTTCCGCCATTGGCGCCAGGGGCACCATGCCCAACAACCGGCCGAATCCAGTCTGAAAGAACCAAAGGCAGGCAATTTGGCTGAATGACGCACCAAAAAGACTCAGATGAGGGGCGAATATGTGACAGCTATCCGCGATTTACCCACTCCCGATAGGTAACAGGTAACGTCAGTGACACTTCTGCGCGCTATTCTCAAGAAAATCGCAGTTGCAAAGCAGGCTATCTAAAATATTTTTACTCTTTTGATTCAATAGCTTGCAGCCAACTTCGAATGCTTTTACCGCGCTTTCGACATTTTTTTCATATTCGTCGAAATTTTGTGCACGGTTGTTGCTTTGTCACACACAAGCTTGAAGCCAAACGCGTCGAGAGACGGGCGGGGACTGAAGGGATGCAACGCGATTGTAAAAGGCAACCGGGGTGGCTGGATTCGATGAGGGTGTAACTGAGCCCAGCCCTAACAATGACCCGGTAGTGGCACAGTTTTAAGCGTCAGGAGCTGTTCAGGAGCGACACGGACAGCGCAGACGGCGACAAGGCCGTAAAGAAACTGCAACGGTAGGTTCTTCACTATCGCCAATAATGTCAGCGTGTTGTAGATTTCGCCGACACCAAAAAGAAAGAAGCCGGCCAGATAAAAAAACAGGTGGACGGCAGTACTCTTCTTAAAAACCAAAGGAGCAAAGTCACGATGAGAGTGATGAAGTGGAGCGCAATCGCACTGGCCGTTACTGCAGCCAGCACCCAATTGGCATCGGCTGCGGCATTCGTAAGCGATCAGTCCGAAGCAACTGGTTTTGTAGAGGGGAGCAAGCTGGATCTTAAGGCTCGTAACTACTATTTCAACCGTGACCGTAAAAATGGCGGCGTAGACTCGAAAGACTGGACCCAAGGTTTCTGGGGTAACTTCAGCTCTGGATACACTCAAGGTCTGATCGGTGTAGGTATCGATGCGTTCGGGTACGCCGGCTTCAAGCTGGATGGCGAGAACCACTACTCGGGTTCCGGCAACCTCGTAACTGACAGCGATGGCAAAAACGAAGACAGCTTCGGCAAGGCCGGTGGCGCTGTTAAATTCCGCGTCTCCAAGACCGAATTGAAAATCGGTGACATGCAGCCGCAGAACCCGGTTTTCGCAGTCGGCGGTTCTCGACTGTTGCCACAAACCGCAACTGGCGTGACCTTGCAGAGCAGCGAGATCAAAGGTCTTGACGTAGAAGCCGGTCGCTTCACTTCGGGCACCAGCCAAGACGATATGACCCACAACGGCGATATCTGGGCTACTTACGCTGGCGTGACCTCCAAGTCCGCTACCTACGGCGGCGGCAAGTACTCGATCACTGACAACCTGGGCGTTGGTTTCTACTACAACAAACTGGAAGACGTCTGGAATCAGTACTACGGCAACGTGAACTACGCACTGCCGTTGACCGACGACCAGGCTCTGGCGTTCGACTTCAACTACTACAATACTCAGGACACTGGCAGCAAGAGAGCAGGCGACATCAATAACAACGCTTACTCCCTGTCGGCAGCCTACTCGTTCCTGGCCGCTCATACCCTGACCCTGGCATTCCAGAAAGTTAACGGTGATACACCGTTCGACTACATCGGTATCGGCGACAACAACCGCGGTGGCGACTCGATCTTCCTCGCGAACTCGATCCAGTACTCTGACTTCAACGCCCCGGGTGAAAAATCCTGGCAAGCTCGTTACGACCTGAACCTTGCTACTTACGGCGTACCTGGCCTGAGCCTCATGGCTCGCTACGTCAGCGGTACCAACATCGACGGCACAAATACGCCAAGTAACACCGCGTACCACACCCGTAATCAGGATGGCAGCTTCTCGCCGCTCTACGGCGCCGACGGCAGCCACCACGAGACCAACGTCGAGGCCAAGTACGTTGTTCAAACTGGCCCGGCCAAAGACCTGTCGTTCCGTATTCGTCAAGCATGGCACCGTGCCAATGCCGACGAAGGCGAAGGCGATATCAACGAGTTCCGTCTGATCGTCGACTACCCGATTTCGGTCCTGTAATCGCACTGTCTGACACTCGTTACCGAAAAGCCCGGCCCTCGCGCCGGGCTTTTTCATGGACGCTCGGTTGACAATCCCTCCCCTCGCGCCGCCCGCCCGGCCTGTACTCAGCGATATCACCGCCGTACAATGCCGGGTCATTTCCCAGTCACCGCAACCGACAACGGCCGACCATGCGTACCAGTCAATATTTGCTCGCCACACAGAAAGAAACGCCATCCGATGCGGTCGTGATCAGCCATCAGCTGATGCTTCGTGCCGGCATGATTCGCAAACTTGCCTCCGGTCTCTACACCTGGCTCCCCATGGGCCTGCGGGTATTGCGCAAGGTCGAAGCGGTGGTTCGTGAAGAGATGAACGCAGCTGGCGCGCTGGAAGTGTTGATGCCAGGCATTCAGCCGGCGGAGCTCTGGCAGGAGTCTGGGCGCTGGGAACAGTACGGTCCCGAGCTGTTGCGCCTGAAAGACCGCCACGACCGTGAGTTCTGCGCGGGCCCGACCCACGAAGAAGTCATCACCGATCTGGCTCGCAACGAACTCAACAGCTATAAACAGCTGCCGATCAACATGTACCAGATCCAGACCAAATTCCGTGACGAAATCCGTCCGCGCTTCGGCTTGATGCGCGGCCGCGAATTCATCATGAAGGACGCCTACTCCTTCCATGCGACCCAGGATTCCCTTCAGGAAACCTACGACCGTATGCATCAGGCGTACTGCAATGTGTTCACCCGCCTGGGCCTGAACTTCCGCCCGGTAGTGGCTGACAACGGTTCCATTGGTGGTGCGGGCTCTCATGAGTTCCACGTACTCGCCGAGTCCGGCGAAGACGACATCGTGTTCAGCGACACCTCCGACTACGCCGCGAACATCGAAAAAGCCGAAGCCATGCCGCGCGAGGCCAGCCGCCCTGCCCCGACTGAAGAACTGCGTCTGGTCGACACCCCTGACGCCAAGACCATCGCGGCGTTGGTCGAGCAATTCAATCTGCCGATCAAAAAGACCGTCAAGACGCTGGTTGTCCATGCCGCTGAAGAAGGCAAACTGATTGCGCTGATCATCCGTGGCGATCACGAGCTCAACGAAATCAAGGCGTCCAATCTGGAGCAGGTCGCCAGCCCGCTGGTCATGGCCTCCGAAGCCGAACTGCGTGACGCCATTGGCGCCGGCGCGGGCTCTCTCGGCCCGCTGAATCTGCCGCTGCCGTGCATCATCGACCGCTCGGTAGAGCTGATGAGCGACTTCGGCATTGGCGCGAACATCGATGACAAGCACTACTTCGGCGTCAACTGGGAGCGCGACCTGCCGGTTCCGACCGTCGCGGATCTGCGCAACGTCGTCGCCGGCGACCCGAGCCCGGATGGTCAGGGCAACGTGATCATCAAGCGCGGCATCGAAGTCGGGCACATCTTCCAGCTGGGCACCAAGTACAGCGAAGCGATGAAGTGCCAGGTCCTGGGCGAGAACGGCAAGCCCGTCACGCTGACCATGGGCTGCTACGGGATTGGTGTGTCGCGTGTCGTGGCTGCCGCGATCGAGCAGAACAACGACGCGAACGGCATCATCTGGAGCGACGCACTCGCACCTTTCCAGATCGCCCTCGTGCCGCTGCGTTACGAAACCGATGCCGTCAAAGAGGCAACCGACAAGCTGTACGCCGAACTGACTGCTGCAGGCTTCGAAGTGTTGCTGGATGACCGCGACAAGAAGACCAGCCCTGGGATCAAGTTCGCCGACATGGAACTGATCGGCATTCCGCACCGCATCGTGGTCAGTGACCGCGGCCTTGCCGAAGGGAACCTCGAATACAAGAGCCGCACCGAAGCCGAAGCCCAGGCCCTGCCTGTTGCCGATGTGTTGTCTTTCATCAAGGACCGGATCAAGCGCTGACCGGACGGCGCGCCTGCGATTGTGCAGGCGCGCTTTTATCCGCGACGCCTCTGCGATGCGCCTTACCTGCACCTAGAGATCTCATGTTCAAGCGAAATCCCTCACGCCTCGCAGGCGCTGTGTTGTCCACCAGCCTGTTACTCGGCGGCTGCGCCAACCATCTGTCTCAACGCAGCGAGCATGAAGAACGTGTCGAGCGCAAATTACTCGACCACAGTTTTCAGGTCGACCTGGGCGAACCCAAGACGCTGGAATTGCCCCAGCGCCGGATACGCATCCACGAGCTGAAAACCTTCGACATCACCGAATTCGAAGTCACCCGGCACTACGACCGGTACACGCCGTACCAGCCGTGGCGGGAAGTCTATGAAATCCCCCTGGGCGCCGTGGCCATTGTCGCGGGCATCGGCGCCAACGTGGTCAATGTGCTGACGTTCGGCAGCCTGCCCGACAGCGTCACCAAAGACTGGCTCACGTACGGCGTCGCGGGCGTCAACCCGTTCATGAACGCACCATCCCACGGTCGTGCCCAGCAAAACCTGGCTGGTATCGACGAGGTTCAGCGCGACCATCGCATCGAGCATTCGAACCTGCCCTGGAGCGAAGCGCCGGTCGAAGTCACCGCAGGCAAAGAAGCCCACGAGATGACGACAGACCGTAACGGCGTGCTGCGCGTAAACCTGCTGGACAGCCCGTTCGCTGAGCAGAACCTCAGCTATGTCACGCAACTGAACATCAAAGTGCAGGATGACCAGAGCAACGTTCAGGCAATCGCCACGCTGCCTTTGAGCAAGTCACTGCGCGGCAAGCTGATTGAGGCCCACGACCTGATCTACGACGATCTGGAAGATGACGAAGTCAGCCAGTGGGTGCATCGCGTCAAGCGCCTGTCCGAGCTGGGCCTTGAAGAGGAAGCCAGTGAGCTGGAACAGTCATTGATCGAGCTGACCCGCAACGATCCGCAGCTGCAGCACGAATTCCTTCGTTCACTGGCGAAAGACGCCGGTCGACTGGTCGCCGTGCCGCCAGGCAGTGAATAGCCAGGCCTGAACTGGCCTCAGCTGAACAATTCCAGCTGCTCATGGGCGGCCCGGAGATCATGCAGCCGCACGCCTATTCCCAGCAGTCGCACCGGCTTGCCACCGCGTGCGAACGCCTGGGTCAGCAGTTGCTCGTAACTGCCCAGGTCCCGCCCTGCCCCCGCCTGTTCCAGCGTTGTCTGGGTGAAGTCGTGGAACTTGACCTTCACGAAGGGCTTGCCGGGGCGGTAAAGGCTGTCGATCCGCGCGATGCGGTCGTTCAACGTGTCCAGCAATGCCGGCAGCATCAATAGGCAACTGGCGAGATCCGGCAGATCAGCGTCATAGGTGTTTTCAACACTGACCGACTGGCGCCGATTGTCGTTCTGCACGGGCCGCTCATCCACACCATGGGCCAGGTTCCACAACCGCTCGCCGAATGAACCGAATTCCCGCACCAGCGACAGCTTGCTCCAGCCGCGCAGGTCGGTGCAGGTGACGATGCCGAGTCGGCCTAGCTTGTCGGCAGTGACTTTGCCGACACCGTGCAATTTGGACACTGGCAACTGGGAGACAAAGTCCTCGATCTGATCAGGCGTGATGACGAACAGCCCGTTTGGCTTTTTCCAGTCGCTGGCGATCTTGGCCAGAAACTTGTTCGGGGCAACCCCGGCGGAAACAGTGATGTGCAACTGATTGGAGACCCGCCGGCGAATGTCCTGAGCGATGCGCGTCGCGCTGCCGGCAAAGTGCTCGCATTCCGTCACATCCAGGTAAGCCTCATCCAGCGACAGCGGCTCGATCAGGTCGGTGTAGTCGCGGAAGATCGTCTGGATCTCTTTCGATGCTTCTTTATAGGCATCCATTCTTGGTTTGACGATGGTGAGGTCCGGGCACAGTGTCAGCGCATGCCGGGATGACATCGCAGAGCGGATGCCGTAGGCCCGGGCTTCATAGTTGCAGGTGGCGATCACACCGCGCCGTTCTGCCGACCCGCCGACTGCGAGCGGCTTGCCGGCCAGACGCGGGTCGTCGCGCATCTCAATAGCGGCGTAGAAGCAATCACAGTCGATATGGATGATTTTGCGCTGCGGCATCACACGGGGTCGTAGGAAAACGGTCGCGCAGTATCTCATTCACGGGACTTTCTGACACTGAATAAGCCTTGCTCCCTAAAGAACGTGCGCCCCCAAACCTGACTGAAACGCCCCTGAAACGAGGCGCGCTGCAGCTATTGGCCCTACGCATCACGCTAACCGCTTGAAGAAAAAGCAATTTTTTCTGCCGATTGCTTGACAGCCTGTCGATCCTCTGTAGAATGCCGCCACACAGACGCGGGATGGAGCAGTCTGGTAGCTCGTCGGGCTCATAACCCGAAGGTCGTCGGTTCAAATCCGGCTCCCGCAACCAAACATCAAAAAAGGCTACTCGAAAGAGTGGCCTTTTTTGTGGCCGCTGTTTGAGCAAGCCCGCCCTCACCGTTATTCCCCCTCACCTCTTCATATAAATGAAACAGGCTCCATGGATGATGGCGACCTGCCCTTATGCGCGGATTGCGATAAAAGCCTTGTCCGACCGCCACTTAGGTACGCCAACGCTCCAGAAGCAGTTATTTTGCCGATGCCTGGCATTAAAGGTTGACACTCTGCCGTTCGACTGTAGAATGCCGCCACACAGACGCGGGATGGAGCAGTCTGGTAGCTCGTCGGGCTCATAACCCGAAGGTCGTCGGTTCAAATCCGGCTCCCGCAACCAACATCTAAAAAGGCTACTCGAAAGAGTGGCCTTTTTTTTGCCTCGCTGAAAGCTCACGAACAGCGGGCCGGAATCCTTGTCACATCCCATTACCAGGGTGCGTTCATCCGAGAGGTCTTGTTACTGTATGTTGCCGGGAGCGATAGTTTTTATCTCCCCTGCCGATACGCTGGCCAGCGACTGAACCTAGACTGAACGGTCACTGATACGTATCCGTGGTATTCGCCCGTTAGACGTTGAAGCGCTAACATCCTGAATTATTTTTCGCGTAGGGATTGGTAACTTGGCTGTATACCTCCATCCTGTCGCGCACGATCCAAGGAGTGATTGATGCGCGCCAACCCGTCCGACACAAATGAAGCAGTGACGGAGCATCCTCCGGCTCCCCCGAAACGATTGCGTCTACGCGAACTGGTGAACAAGTACCGTCAACCCATAGGGTTGGGCGTCACCATCCTTCTGTTTGCCGTCGCCCTGATCGCCTGTCGGCACATGCTGACCGAGCTGGACATCTACGCCCTGCAGGATTCGCTGCTCAGTGTGCCTCTTCCTTCTCTGGCGGGCGCAGTGCTGGCGACAGCCATCGGCTTTGTGATTCTGCTGGGCTACGAGTGGTCAGCCAGTCGCTACGCCAATGTTGAGTTGCCGACGAAGTCGCTGATCATGGGCGGATTTTGCGCGTTCGCCATCGGCAATGCCGTAGGCCTGTCGATGCTGTCCGGCGGCTCGGTTCGTTACCGCCTTTACTCGCGATTGGGACTGGGTGCGGGCGAAGTTGCCCACATGACCCTGTTTGCCAGCCTGTCACTGGGTTGCGCACTTCCCCCGCTGGCGGCCCTCGCGACCTTGAGCGACCTGCCTGCCGCTTCGCTGGCGCTGCATGTTTCGGTGCCTGTACTGGCCATTGTCGCGGTGGCGGTGCTGGCGATCAGCGCAATTCTGGGTTATGCCGTCTATCGCCGGCGCCTGCCGGAACAGACGATCCCCCATAACCTGCTGGTCCGTGCCGGACGCCGCACGCTGCGTCTGCCTGGGGTGCGCCTGACGCTGATGCAACTGGTGATCACCGCGCTGGATGTCGCGGCCGCTGCTGCCGTCCTCTATCTGTTGCTGCCCTCGGCCCCGCCGTTCGGCGCGTTCCTGCTGGTTTACCTGCTTGCCCTGGCGGCAGGTGTTCTCAGCCACGTGCCCGGCGGTGTCGGCGTCTTTGAGGCCATTCTGCTCGCCGCATTTGCCGACGAACTGGGCGCTGCACCGTTGGCTGCCGCGCTGCTGCTGTACCGCCTGATTTATGTGGTGATGCCACTGCTGATCGCTTGCCTGGTGCTGCTCTACAGCGAGGCCAAGCGTCTGCTGTTCGCGCAGCAGGCCATGCGCGTTGCATCCGGCTTCGGCGCCCCGATTCTGGCGCTGCTGGTATTTCTCTCAGGCGTGGTGCTGCTGTTTTCCGGCTCCACGCCCGAGATCGACACCCGTATCGAGAGCCTGGGATTCCTCATTCCCCATCGGTTGATCGACGCCTCGCACTTCGGCGCCAGCCTGATTGGCGTGCTCTGCCTGCTGCTCGCCCAGGGTCTGCGTCGTCGTCTTTCGGCCGCGTGGATGCTGACAACCATTCTGCTGTTTGTGGGCTCCATTCTCTCGATCCTCAAGGGTTTCGACTGGGAAGAAGCAAGCCTGCTGCTGCTGACGGCGTGCCTGCTGGCAGTCTTCCGCCGCTCGTTCTACCGCCCGAGTCGCTTGCTGGAGTTGCCGTTTTCGCCGCTGTATCTGGTCGCCAGTGTTTGCGTACTGGGTGCTTCGGTCTGGTTGCTGCTGTTCGCTTATCAGGACGTGCCCTACAGCCATCAGCTCTGGTGGCAATTCACCCTGGACGCCGACGCCCCTCGCGGTCTGCGTTCGGCGCTGGGCAGTGCGGTCTTGCTGCTGATCGTTTCGCTGACCTGGCTGCTGCGCACCGCGCGCCCCGTGATCAACCTGCCTGACGAGGCGCAGCTGGCCAAAGCCGCAGAGATCATCAAAGCATCCAGCCAGCCCGATGGCGGCCTGGTCCTGACCGGCGACAAGGCCGTGCTGATGCACCCGGACGGCAACGCCTTTCTGATGTATGCCCATCGCGGTCGCAGTCTGGTTGCGCTCTACGATCCGATTGGCCCGACCCAGCAGCGGGCCGAGCTGATCTGGCAGTTCCGCGATCTGTGCGACGTTCACCATGCCCGCCCTGTGTTCTATCAGGTGCGTGCCGAGAACCTGCCGTTCTACATGGACATCGGCCTGACTGCGATCAAGCTGGGCGAAGAAGCCCGGGTCGACCTGCACAAGTTCGACATCGAAGCCAAGGGCAAGGAAATGAAGGACCTGCGCTACACCTGGAATCGGGGTGGGCGAGACGGTCTGTCGCTGGAGATCTACGAAGTGGGTCAAGCACCCATGGACGAGCTCAAAGTGATTTCCGATGCGTGGCTGATGGGCAAGAACGTCCGCGAAAAAGGCTTCTCGCTGGGCCGTTTCAGCCTGGAGTACCTCAAGCATTTCCGTATCGCCATCGTCCATTTCCAGGGCAAGCCGGTCGCGTTCTCCAATTTGCTGGAGACCTCGCGCAATGATCTGGCGAGCCTGGACCTGATGCGTTCGCACCCGGAAGCGCCGAAGCTGACCATGGAATTCATGATGGTCGGGCTGATCCTGCATTACAAAAAAGAAGGTTACGCCCGCTTCAGCCTGGGCATGGTGCCGTTGTCAGGGCTGCAACCGCGGCGTGGCGCACCTTTGACCCAGCGTCTGGGTTCGATGGTGTTCAGCCGTGGCGAACAGCTCTACAACTTCCAGGGGCTGCGCCGTTTCAAAGACAAATTCCAGCCTGACTGGGAACCTCGTTATATGGCCGTGCCCGCAGGACTTGATCCGTTGGTGGCACTGGCAGATACCGCCGCCCTGATCGCGGGCGGCCTGACTGGATTGGTGAAACGCTGATGATTCAACGCTACTGGCGCTTTTTGCTCGCAGCCCTGGTAATTCTGGTGGTGGCATTGGGTTTCTGGCTGTGGAACCGCCCCGCCGCACAACCAACCCTCGAACACATCACGCTGGACGACGGCTCTGCGCTGATCCGCGTGGTGCCCTCGACCAAGGTGAAAACCCAAGTCGCGCTGGCTGTGACCACCGAAGAATCACTGACGGAGAAGCAACTGCTCGCCCTGAGCTACGACGCCTCCGCTCGTGTGATCCAGGTGACGCTGCCGAAGGACGACTGCCAGCTTCAGGCAAAGACCTTTAATGCCGCGCTGCAAAAGCTCGACGGCGCACCTGATCTGGTGGCCGGTGTCGGATCGGGTGCTTCGGTGGCCTGGCGCTGGCTGGCCGGCCAGAACAACGACAACGCCCGGGCTATCTCGGTCGGTTTTGTCCGCGATCAGCCGGGCTGCACCGACCCTGTGCCGAAAGCCGCCGCCCACGGCAAGTGGACGGTCGCCTGGAACGATGGGCCTGACGACGAAAGCGCCACGCTGGTCCGTGATGCACCCAACACCGAAACCAGCATCAGCGATTACGACATCAAGTACCCGCAGGTGCTGAACAACGAAGTGCGCCGTCGCCTGATTGGGGGTGACGATAACGGCGGCCTGAACATTCCCGTGGTTGAGGTACCGTCATCGCAGCCCTCTGACACGGTGACGCTGTTCCTGTCGGGCGACGGTGGCTGGCGCGACCTGGACAAGGACGTGGCAGGCGACATGGCGAAGATGGGCGGCTACCCGGTCGTCGGCATCGACACCCTGCGTTATTACTGGGAGCACAAATCGCCTGAACAGACCGCCGCTGATCTCAGCGAGCTGATGGCCCATTACCGGCAGAAATGGGGTGCCAAGCACTTCGTCCTTGCCGGCTACTCCTTCGGCGCCGACGTGCTGCCCGCGATCTACAACCGCTTGCCGGAAGAAGACAAGGCTCGCGTCGACGGGATCATCCTGCTCGCCTTCGCCCGCACAGGCAGCTTCGAGATTGCTGTTGAAGGCTGGTTGGGCGCTGCCGGCAAAGAAGCCGCGACAGGCCCGGAAATGGCCAAGCTGCCTGGCGACAAGGTGTTGTGCGTCTACGGCATCGAGGAGAAGGATGAAAGCGGCTGTACCGAAACCACCGCCCCTGGCGAGAAGATGCAGCTGCCCGGCGGCCATCACTTCGACGAAGACTACCCTGCCCTGGCCAAGCGCCTGAGTGCGGTGATCGACAAGTGGAAGGGCAAAGAGCCTGCGGCCGAGTAATCCTCACCCATAAAAAATCCCCGCTCTCTGCCGATTGCGGGGATTTTTTGTTTCAGGGCCTGCTCACGACGGGTCCCACCTCCGGTTGCGCACTGTCCCCGTAGGACCGGCTTCAGCCGGGAAAAGGCCCGCTTGCACACCATCAATCTCGCGGCGTTACACCTGACGTATTCCCGGCTAAAGCCAGTCCTACAATAGTCCAGTAGCGCCAATCTCAACGGGTGCACGCGATACTTTTAGTGGGACCGGCTTCAGCCGGGAAGAGGCCGCTGCATACGCCATCAATCTTTCAGCGCGGCACCAAACGCCTTCCCGGCTAAAGCCAGTCCTACAATAGTCCAGTAGCGCCAATCTCAACGGGTGCACGCGATACTTTTAGTGGGACCGGCTTCAGCCGGGAAGAGGCCTGTATGGACGCCATCAATCTCGCGGCGTGACACCCGACACATTCCCGGTTAAACCCCATCCCTCCAAAGCGGAGCCGCTTACATCTCCACCTGCGTGCCCAGCTCGATCACCCGATTGAACGGCAGCTTGAAGAACCTCAGATTGCCGTTGGCGTTCTTCAACATGAACGCGAACAGACCTTCGCGCCAGCGGGCCATGCCCTCCAGTTTCGACGAGACCACGGTTTCGCGGCTGAGGAAGTAGGTCGTGCGCATCGGGCTGAAGTCCAGCTCCTTCAAGTGACACAGGCTAAGCGCCGCCGGCACGTCCGGCTCGTCAATGAAGCCGAAATGCAGGATCACGCGGTAAAAGCCCTCGCCAAACACCTCGACCTCAAAACGTTGCGCCGCTGGCACGCGCGGGGCGTCTTCGTACACAACAGTCAGCAACACCACTTGTTCATGCAGCACCTGGTTGTGCAGCAAATTATGCAACAGCGCATGGGGCACGGCGTCCGCACGCGCCGTCAGAAACACGGCCGTACCCTGAACGCGATGGGGCGGCTGCACGCGAATGCTGCTGATGAAGATTGGCAGCGGCAAACCGCCTTCGTCGATGCGGTCTACCAACAACTGCTTGCCGCGCTTCCACGTAGTCATCAGGATGAACAGCACGATGCCCGCCAGAAACGGGAAAGCCCCGCCTTGCAACACTTTCGGCACGTTGGCGGCGAAAAACATACCGTCCACGAACAGACAGCCCACCAAAATCGGCACTGCGATCAGCGGCGGCCATTTCCACGCCAGCAACATAACCGACGCCACCAGAATCGTCGTGCAGAGCATCGTGCCGGTCACTGCCACGCCGTACGCCGAGGCCAGTGCCCCCGAGGACTCGAAGCCCAGAACGAGCAGGATGACCCCGACCATCAACGCCCAGTTCACCGCGCCGATGTAGATCTGCCCTTGGGCGTCGCTGGAGGTGTGCTGGATGTACATGCGCGGGATATAACCGAGCTGAATCGCCTGCAGCGTCATCGAGAACGCCCCGGAGATCACCGCCTGCGAAGCAATAATGGTCGCCAGTGTCGACAGCGCGATCAAAGGCAACAGCGCCCAGCTCGGCGCCAGCAGGTAGAACGGGTTGCGCACCGCTTCCGGATCCTGGATCACCAGGGCGCCCTGGCCGAAGTAGTTCAGCACCAGCGCCGGCAAGACCAGCGCGAACCATGCACGGGAGATCGGCTTGCGACCGAAGTGGCCCATGTCCGCATACAGGGCCTCGGCACCGGTCAGTGCGAGCACCACAGCGCCCAGGACCGAAACGCCGATGCCGGGATGGTCAATAAAGAAGCGAACCGCCCACACCGGATTGATGGCTTGCAGCACTTCCGGCTGCTGGAGAATGCCGTGAACACCCAGCACGCCGAGGGTCACGAACCACAGCACCATGATCGGACCAAACATCACGCCGATCCGCGCGGTGCCATGACGTTGAATCAGGAACAGCGCCACCAACACGACCAACGCGATCGGCACGACCCAGTGCTCAAGCCCGTCAAAGGCCAGCTCCATGCCCTCGACCGCGGACAGCACTGAGATCGCCGGGGTGATCATGCTGTCGCCGTAAAACAGCGCCGCGCCGAACAGGCCAAAGACGATCATGCTCGCCTGCAGCTTCGGGTACTTGGCGGAAGCCCTTCGCGCCAGCGCGGTGAGGGCCATGATGCCGCCTTCGCCGTCGTTGTCAGCCCGCAGCACCAAGGCCATGTACTTGAAGGACACCACCCAGATCAATGACCAGAAGATCAGCGACAGAATGCCCAGCACGGCATCGTGGCCGGCCTGCACGCCATAGCCGCCGACAAAGACCTCTTTAATGGTGTAAAGCGGGCTGGTGCCAATGTCGCCATAGGCGACACCCACCGCACCCACCAGCAGACTCAACGGTTTTGCCGAAGAATGCCCGGCCTCTGCCTGATTCGTTGCGTGACCCATGTACCACTCCTGAAACCGTGACTCGAGCACCGCGATCCGGTGTTGTCGGATTGACTCACACCGCACCGGTAAATTCCGATGCGCCCGGCCAATCTGGGGTGCCGGGCGTAACGCCGCGAAGCATAGCGCAGCACTCGTCGTAATTCTCTGTATAACACTGGTCAATCGTTCGACGCGCCGCTAGAATTGCGCACTTTTTGATCAGAGGCGCCCCAAGCGCCCAGTCAATGCTTCGGCTATTCGCCGGGCATCCTACGCCGAGGTTAGTCAATGTCCACCGTCACCACGTCTGCCGCCCCCAAGGTCGGCTTTGTCAGCCTCGGTTGCCCGAAGGCTCTGGTCGATTCCGAGCGCATCCTGACCCAGTTGCGCATGGAAGGCTATCAGGTCGTTCCGACCTACCAGGACGCTGACGTGGTCGTGGTCAACACCTGCGGTTTCATCGACAGCGCCAAGGCTGAATCCCTCGAAACCATTGGCGAGGCGCTGGCCGAAAACGGCAAAGTGATCGTCACCGGTTGCATGGGCGTGGACGAAAGCGTGATTCGCAACGTGCACCCCAGCGTGCTGGCCGTCACCGGTCCGCAGCAATACGAGCAAGTGGTCAACGCCGTCCATGACGCCGCGCCGCCCAAGCTCGATCACAATCCGCTGATCGATCTGGTGCCGCCGCAAGGGGTCAAGCTGACGCCGCGTCATTACGCGTACCTGAAGATATCCGAAGGCTGCAACCACAGCTGCAGTTTCTGCATCATCCCGTCCATGCGCGGCAAGCTGGTCAGCCGCCCGATTGGCGATGTGCTCGACGAAGCCCAGCGACTGGTCAAGGCCGGCGTGAAAGAGCTGCTGGTGATTTCCCAGGACACCAGCGCCTACGGCGTCGACATCAAGTACCGCACCGGGTTCTGGAACGGTCAGCCTGTGCGCACGCGCATGACCGAGCTATGCCAGGCACTGAGTTCGCTGGGTGTGTGGGTACGCCTGCACTACGTTTACCCGTACCCGCACGTCGACGAGATCATTCCGTTGATGGCGGCGGGCAAGATCCTGCCGTACCTGGACATCCCGTTCCAGCACGCCAGCCCGAAGATTCTCAAGCTGATGAAACGCCCGGCCTTCGAAGACAAGACCCTGGCGCGCATCAAAAACTGGCGCGAGCAGTGCCCGGATCTGATCATCCGTTCGACCTTCATCGTCGGCTTCCCGGGCGAGACCGAAGAAGACTTCCAGTACCTGCTGGACTGGCTGACTGAAGCCCAGCTCGATCGCGTCGGTTGCTTCCAGTACTCCCCTGTCGAAGGCGCACCGGCAAATCTGCTGGATGCAGCGATCGTACCGGACGACATCAAGCAGGATCGCTGGGACCGTTTCATGGCGCACCAGCAAGCCATCAGCGCCGCGCGCCTGCAGATGAAAATCGGCAAAGAGATCGAAGTGCTGATCGACGAAGTGGACGAGCAGGGTTTCGTGGGTCGTTCGTTCTTCGACGCACCGGAAATCGACGGCAATGTATTTGTCGAAAGCGACCGTGATTTCAAGCCAGGCGACAAGGTCATGTGCCGCGTGGTGGATGCCGATGAGTACGACCTGTGGGCTGAGCCAATCTAACGCTCAATCTCCGGCTCGACAGCTGCTTCACCTCCAACAGCCCTGCCCGTAAAACGGCGGGGTTTGTTTTTTCTGGCTATCGTCCCCACATCAGGATCACTACCCAGGGAGCAGCGGCAACATGACCCCGCACTCGGTCATCTATCTGCCCAAACAGCACGACTTCGCCGAACTCACCCGGGTCTGGGAATCCTCCGTGCGCGCGACCCATGACTTTTTGCCCGAAAACTACATCACGCTGCTCCGGCATCTGCTGGAAACCCAGTACCTGGGCGCCGTGAACCTGTTCTGCACCCGCGACTCGCACCTGCGCATTACCGGTTTTGCCGGCACCACATCGGGCAAACTCGAAATGCTGTTCATCGCCCCTGAACACCGTGGCATGGGCCTGGGCAAGAAACTGCTGGACTATGCGCTCGAGCATTTCCATATCACCGAGCTGGACGTGAACGAACAGAATGCCCAGGCGCTGGGCTTCTACGAACGGCAGGGGTTTGAAGTGGTGGGCCGGGCGGAGGTAGACGGGCTTGGGCGGCCGCATCCGATGTTACGGATGCGGCTCAAGGTCACATAACGCAAACCCGCATCAGCGCTTCAGGCTTTCCAGCAGCACCTTGTTGAACTGCTGCGGATCCTGAATCTGCGGCGCATGGCCCAACCCGGCGAACTCCACCAGTGTCGCCTGGGGAATGCGTTTGGCGGCGGCCTTGCCCAGCTCCGGGTAATTGCCCAGCGTCTTGCGCAATGCCTCAGGCGCTGCGTCCTTGGCAATGGCGGTATTGTCCTTCTGCCCGATCAGCAACACGGTGGGCATCTTCAGTTTCTCGAAGTCGTAGAACACCGGCTGATTGAAGATCATCCCGTAGGTCTGCGCTGATGCCCGAGCCACCTCCTCCTTGCCTTTTCCGTTGAACATCCCGGCCTGCATGTTCACCCAGTGATCGAACTCGGGCCGCCACTCATTGGCGTAATACGTGGACTGCTGATACTTGCGAATGCTCTCGGCGCTGGTCTTCAGCTCACGGGCGTACCAGTCATCAAAGCTGCGATCCGGGACGCCCTTGGCTTTCCAGTCTTCCAGACCGATAGGGTTGACCAGCAGCAACTGATCCACTTGCTCGGGGTACATCAGCGCAAACCGGGTCGCCAGCATGCCGCCCATTGAATGCCCGACCACGGTGACGTGACCGATGCCCAGTTGGGTCAGCAGCGCTTTGGTGTTCTGCGCCAGTTGCTCAAACGAGTACTTATAATCCGCCGGTTTGCTGGAGCGGCAGAAACCGATCTGATCCGGCGCGACTACCCGATACCCCGCGCCCGTCAGCGCCTTGATCGTCCCTTCCCACGTGGCGCCGCAAAAGTTCTTGCCGTGGAGCAGCACTACGCTGCGGCCATTGGCAGTGCCGGTCGGCTTGATGTCCATGTAACCCATCTGCACCGGTGCGCCTTGGGATTCAAACGTAAAATTCTGCGCCGGGAACGGATACTGGAAGCCTTCCAGCTGCGGGCCGTAGGACGGGGCATGCGCAGCGAGCAGTGGCAAGCTGACAGTCATCAGCAATGCGGGTAGCCATTTGGTCATGAATTCGCTCCAGACAATGTAGGAATAGAGAGCAGACCTGCGTCGGTCCCGGAAAAATCCATGGAGTGGAGGCTTATTCACTAGGCAATTTCAATGTGGCCGCGATTAACGGTGCCTGCGCGGGTACAATAGGCGCCTTTCCATTTTGTTACGGCTTTTCTCATGACTGACCCCATTCGCCTTTCCAAACGCCTAATCGAGCTGGTCGGCTGCTCCCGTCGCGAAGCCGAGCTGTTCATCGAAGGCGGTTGGGTCACGGTGGACGGCGTTGTCGTCGACGAGCCTCAGTTCAAGGTCGAAAACCAGACCGTGGTGCTGAACGCGGAAGCAAAAGCCGACACGCCTGAATCCGTCACCCTTCTGTTCAACGCCCCGGCGGGCATGACCCCTGAGAGCGCCTTGGCGTTGATCACGCCAGGTACGTTGTCCGCCGACCACAGCATCGGTCGACGTCCGCTCAAAGGGCACTTCCTGCGCCTGGAAGCGATTTCCACGCTGCAAGCCAACGCCAGCGGCCTGATGGTGTTCAGCCAGGACTGGAAAATCCTGCGCAAACTCACCGATGACCGCAGCAAGATCGAGCAGGAATACGTGGTCGAAATCTCGGGCGACATGGTTGCCCACGGCCTCAACCGCCTGAACCACGGCATGACCTACAAGGGCAAGGAACTGCCGAAGGTCAAGGCCAGCTGGCAGAACGAAAACCGCCTGCGCTTCGCGATGAAGAACCCGCAGCCCGGTGTCATTGCCCAGCTGTGCGAAGCGGTAGGCTTGAAGGTTGTTTCGGTGCGGCGCATCCGTATCGGCGGCGTGTCCATCGGCAAGGTGCCTGAAGGCCAGTGGCGCTACATGACCGACAAAGAAAAATTCTGAATCCCCTTTCTGAGCGCCGTATCGACTTTCGCGTGCGCTCATCTGCGAATCCCCAGGAAATACACGCACCATGATGAACAACGATGTACTGCGCAGCATCCGTTACATGCTTGATATCAACGACGCCAAAGTGGTCGATATCATCAAGCTCGGCGGGTTCGACGCGACCAAAGCCGATGTCGCGGCCTATATGAAGAAAGACGAAGAAGAAGGCTTTGTGCCGTGCAGCGACGAGGTCATGGCGCACTTCCTCGACGGCCTGGTGTTCTTCAAGCGTGGCAAGGACGAGAGCCGCCCGCCGCTGCCTGTCGAACTGCCGATCACCAACAACATCGTCCTGAAAAAGCTGCGTGTGGCCTTCGAGCTGAAAGAAGACGACATGCACGCGATCCTCAAGGCGTCCGAGTTCCCGGTGTCCAAGCCTGAACTCAGCGCCCTGTTCCGCAAGGCGGGTCACACCAACTACCGCGTCTGCGGCGACCAGCTGCTGCGCAACTTCCTGCGCGGCCTGACCCTGCGCGTGCGCGGCTAAGCGCTGCAGCTCCGTAGATGACCCAGGCCTACAACGTCTCGCCGATCGGCTTCATGCGCTCGTGCTTCAAAGAGAAGTTCGCCATACCCCGGCAGCCGCAACTGGCGCCTGCCGCGCGGGGCGTGCTGGAGTTGGTTGCACCCTTTGATCAGGGTGATGCCGTGCAGGGCCTGGAACAGGTCAGCCATGTCTGGCTGCTGTTTCTGTTTCATCAAGCCCTGGAGGACAAACCGCGACTCAAGGTGCGCCCTCCTCGCCTGGGCGGCAATCAGTCGATGGGTGTGTTCGCCACCCGCGCGACCCATCGGCCGAACGGCATCGGTCAATCGGTGGTCAAGCTGGACAAGGTCGAAGCCGGGCGCCTGTGGTTGTCAGGCATCGACCTGCTGGACGGCACGCCGGTGCTGGACGTCAAACCCTACGTGCCTTACGCCGATGTGATCGTCGATGCACGCAACAGCATGGCCGCCGCAGCGCCGGAGATGATTCCGGTGCAGTGGGCAGACGCGGCGCTGGCCCAGGCCCGCGAACATGGGCTGCGCCTCGAAGAACCGCTGATCGAGCTGATCGAGCAGTGCCTGGCTCAAGACCCGCGACCGGCCTACCAGACGCCCACGCCGGAGCGACGCTACGGTGCGCAGTTCTGGGACCTGGACGTGCGCTGGCACTATCCGCAGCCGGGCGTCATTTGCGTGCTGGAAGTGGTGCCCGCCGCCGGCTCATAAGCAATTTACGCCGCCCACAAAAAAACCGCCTGGTCCGTGACCTCCAGGCGGTTTTTTTCAGACCCCAAAACGCTGGTGCCTGTACTGACCTATTCGCCGATGACGTCACCCCCGCAGTGCTGCGAGGATGATTCATCGGCGATTGGGTCGTCTCCGAACGCGTTTACTTCTCGACGAACGCGCGCTCGATCAGATAATCACCCGGCTCACGCATGCGCGGCGAAACGGTCAGGCCGAAGCTATTCAACACTTCACTGGTCTCGTCGAGCATGCTCGGGCTGCCGCACAGCATGGCGCGGTCGTCCTGCGGATTGATCGGCGGCAGACCGATGTCGCTGAACAGCTTGCCGCTGCGCATCAGGTCGGTCAGGCGGCCTTCGTTCTCGAACGGCTCGCGGGTCACGGTCGGGTAGTAGATCAGCTTGTCGCGCAGCATCTCGCCGAAGAACTCGTTCTGCGGCAAGTGCTCGGTGATGAACTCGCGGTAAGCGACTTCGTTCACGTAACGCACGCCGTGGCAGAGGATGACCTTCTCGAAACGCTCGTAGGTTTCAGGGTCCTGAATCACGCTCATGAACGGCGCCAGACCGGTCCCGGTGCTGAGCAGGTAAAGGTGTTTGCCCGGCTTGAGGTCATCGAGCACCAGCGTGCCCGTAGGCTTCTTGCTGATGATGATCTCGTCGCCTTCCTTCAAGTGCTGCAGCTGCGAAGTCAGCGGGCCGTCCGGCACCTTGATGCTGAAGAACTCCAGATGCTCTTCCCAGTTCGGGCTGGCAATGGAGTAGGCACGCATGAGCGGGCGCCCGTTTGGCTGCTGCAGACCGATCATGACGAACTGACCGTTCTCGAAGCGCAGGCCAGGATCACGGGTGCACTTGAAACTGAAGAGGGTGTCGTTCCAGTGATGAACGCTGAGGACACGCTCGTGATTCATGTTGCTCATGGTACGTGGGAGCTCCTGATAAATAACGTGCGCCAGTCAATGCGCCATTGCGCGACATTCTAGTGGCAGACACAATATCTGTTAACTGAATTATCAAGATATAGGTTATCGGTTATATAGATATGCGATTTACTCTCCGTCAGCTCCAGGTTTTCGTGGCCGTCGCCCAGCAGGAAAGCGTTTCCCGCGCAGCGGTGCTGCTGTCCTTGTCGCAATCGGCGGCCAGCACGTCCATCACTGAACTGGAACGCCAGTCCAGCTGCCAGCTGTTCGACCGCGCCGGTAAACGACTGAGCCTCAACGCGACCGGCCGGCAGCTGTTGCCTCAGGCCGTTGCGCTGCTCGATCAGGCCAAAGAGATCGAAGACCTGCTCAACGGTAAGTCCGGTTTCGGTTCACTGGCGGTTGGCGCGACGCTCACCATTGGCAACTACCTCGCCACGCTGCTGATCGGCAGCTTCATGCAGCGCCACCCTGAAAGTCAGGTGAAGCTGCACGTGCAGAACACGGCGAACATCGTTCAGCAGGTCGCCCACTACGAGATTGATCTGGGCCTGATCGAAGGCGACTGCAGCCACCCTGACATCGAAGTGCAAACCTGGGTCGAGGATGAGCTGGTGGTGTTTTGCGCCCCTCAGCATCCGCTGGCCAAAAAGGGCCGGGCGTCGCTGGAAGAACTGACGCGGGAGGCGTGGATTCTGCGGGAACAGGGTTCGGGGACGCGCTTGACCTTCGATCAGGCCATGCGTCATCACTTGAACAGCCTGAACGTGAGGCTGGAGCTGGAACACACCGAGGCGATCAAACGCGCTGTGGAGTCAGGGCTGGGGATCGGCTGCATCTCGCGTCTGGCCCTGCGTGACGCCTTTCGCCGGGGCAGCCTCGTGGCGGTTGAAACGCCGGAGCTGGATCTGGTGCGGCAGTTCTATTTCATCTGGCACAAACAGAAATACCAGACGTCGGCTATCCGCGAATTCCTCGACCTCTGTCGTTCCTTCACCGCCGGTGTTAACCGCAGTGACGAGATTGTCCTGCCGAGCATTGCCTGACGCGCCACCCGGCTGACTGAGGGCGATTGTCAACCCAGCAGGATCAGGCCCCAGACCACGGCGATCATGCTCAGCGCTACGAATTGCGCGGCGCTGCCCATGTCTTTGGCGTTCTTCGAGAGCGGGTGGCGGTCGAGGGAAATCCGGTCAATGGCGGCTTCGATGGCCGAGTTCAGCAGTTCGACGATCAGCGCCAACAGGCACACCGCGATCAGGATCGCGCGCTCGCCGCGGCTGACGTGAAACACGAACGACAGCGGGATCAAGACGACGTTGAGCAACACCAGTTGACGGAACGCCGCTTCGCCTTTGAATGCTGCGGTCAGGCCGTCGAAGGAATAGCCCGACGCGTTAAGAATACGTTTGAGGCCGGTCTGGCCTTTGAATGGGGACGTCATAGGAAACTACTGATGAATGAAAGCGGTGGAGGCTAGTGCGGCGACGGTCAAAAAAGTGTGAAGGTCGGTCGCGTAAAGCCCGGGGTTTAGCCTGATTCGCGGGAATCAGCTCTGCGGAATGGATTCCAATTGTTGCAGCAGCAACGCCGCCTGGGTTCGGGTGCGCACATTGAGCTTGCGAAAGATCGCCGTGACATGGGCCTTGATCGTTGCTTCCGAGACGCTCAGCTCGTAGGCGATCTGCTTGTTCAGCAACCCCTCGCAGACCATCGTCAACACGCGGAACTGTTGGGGCGTCAGGCTGGCAAGGCCTTCGCTGGCGGCCTTGGCTTCAGGGGACACGCTGATGCTTTCGTTGACCTGGGGAGGCCACCAGACATCGCCATCCAGCACGGTTCGCACGGCCTTCTGAATGGTTTCAAGTGAACTGGATTTCGGGATGAAACCGCTCGCGCCGAATTCACGGGATTTGACCACCACCGCGGCCTCTTCCTGAGCGGAGACCATGACCACCGGTACTTGCGGGTACTGACCCCGCAACAGCACCAGCCCGGAAAAACCATAAGCGCCGGGCATGTTCAGGTCCAGCAGGACCAGATCCCAATCGGACTTCTCGGTCAGTCGCGCTTCCAGGTCAGCGATGCTCTCGGCCTCTACCAGCCTTGCATCCGGCCCGAGCCCCAGGCTAAGCGCCTGATGCAATGCGCTGCGAAACAGGGGATGGTCGTCGGCAATCAGGATTTCGTATGGCATTTCATGATCCTTTAAGTGACTCAGCGCCGACGAATTCAACACCCAATGAGGCTACCCGCGACATCTTGACACAGGGACCGTACGTGAGCGGCGCCAAGAATGCCCAGCGAAGCCGGGGTGGTCAAGCCTGACGCTTTGCGGCAAAGTCTGCGCCCCCGATCTGACGAGTGCCATCATGCCAAACCATGCCCTGCGAGCCGACCTGCTCATGCTCCTGACCGCATTGATCTGGGGCACCGGCTTTGTCGCCCAGACCGCCGGGATGGATCACATCGGCCCCTATCTGTTCTCGGGTCTGCGTTTCGCGCTGGGCTCCCTCTGCCTGATGCCGCTGATTCTGCGCAACGCCAAAACGGCGAGCGTGCCGGAGCCCTTGCTCAATCGCGGCATGCTACGCGCCGGCATCATCATGGGCCTGGCGCTGGCATTGGGCATCAATCTGCAACAGGTCGGCCTGCTGTTTACCAGCGTGACCAACTCCGGCTTCATCACCGGTCTGTACGTGATTGTAGTTCCGCTGCTGGGCTTGCTGCTCGGTCATAAAACCGGGTTGGGCACCTGGCTGGGCTGCCTGCTGGCGGTGGTCGGCATGTGCCTGCTCAGTATTGGCGATAACTTTCACGTCGCCTCGGGGGATTGGCTGCAGTTGATCGGGGCGTTCGTGTGGGGCGGACACGTGGTGTTGGTCAGTTTGTTTGCCAGCCGTCACGACCCGATCCGTCTGGCCTTTTTACAGTTCGCCACCTGTTCGGTAGTGAGTCTGTTGCTGGCAGTCCTCTTCGAACCGATTGCCCTCGACGCGATCATTGCTGCGGGCCCTGCCCTGCTCTACGGCGGCATCGTCGCGGTCGGCGTCGGCTACACGCTGCAAGTGGTGGCGCAGAAGCACGCAATTGCCTCCCATGCGGCGATCATCCTCTCCCTCGAGGCCGTGTTCGCCGCCATCGCTGGCGCCTGGATCCTTGGGGAGGCGTTGCAACTGCGCGGCTATATCGGTTGCGGACTGATGCTGGCCGGGATGCTGCTGGCGCAGCTGTGGCCGAAGAAAACCCTCGCCTGAGGATAAGCTTCTATGGCGAGCCGCCTTGATGGGGCTCGCGGGCGACGGCGTGACTGATGACTACTCGAGGTAACCCTTCAACTCTTGATGGGCGTCGCTCAGCAAATCCAGGGGCAACTGATTTTTAGCACCTAGATAGTGCTGACTGAACACATCGAAGTAGCAGCTCAAAGCGGAGCCTGCTTCAGTGTCGCCGGCCAGATCGAAGCACAGTGCGGCCACTTCGGCAGTACAGAGATGTTCGCTGCGGGTGGAACGTCTCAGCTTGTACCGTGAAAGCTTTTCGGGGATGAGGCTCAAAATGGGGATGGCGTCAAAGTAAGCGCTTTTGCGGAAGATCTTCCTCGCTTCAGTCCATGTCGCGTCAATCAGCACAAACAGGGGTCTCTTGTCCGGGTTGATCGTCACGGTGTTAGTGACGCGCTCGGCCGCTACGTATTCACCCGGAAAAACCAGATAGGGCTGCCACTGTGGATCATTGAGCAGTGCAATCAGCTTTTCGTCGACCTCTGTCCGTGACCACACAAACGCATGGTTATCCTGAATGACGTCTGCAATCAGCCAGCCCGTGTTGCTGGGTTTGAATACCTCTTTTTTGGTCATGATGAGGCAAACCCCTGATCGCGCCTCAACCTTGGGACGCCATCTGCAAAGGCAGTGACTTTCGATCACTCGGCAGTAGTGGCACCTTGGAGCACGTGATCCGCGAGCCAGGTAAGGCTTGGTGCTCTCCTCCTCACGCTCATCTCTCAGACATGCGACAGCATTCTTGTGAAAAACAGTCTGGGTCATTGACGGGTAAGAAGGCAGTGACAAGAGGGGTATCCGGCAGGTCGAAAAGTCGCGGCATTCTATCAGACACAGGCCGACGCGCCGTGCTCTCTGGTGTCCGCCGAGGCTCCTCCCCTATACTGCCCGGCCTTGAGAGCACTCACCCTCGCAGTGAACGCCTTGGGATGTCGCCGGTCCAACGGCCTGCCTCTGCACCACCCGTCCATGCACCAGGAGAATTCAATGCTGCGCCTCATCGCCCCCACTCTCACGCTTTTGCTCGTCGCTCCACTGTGCGCCAACGCGGCGTCCAAGCAGGATTACGAACTGAGCCAGATGCTTGATAAAGTTGCGAAGGAAAGCAGTGTCGGCACGCCGCGGGCCATCAACGAAGACATCCTCGACGAAGGCTATACCGTTGAAGGCAAGATGCTGATCAACCACCTGAGCGTGCAGTCTGGCCAGGCGGCTCAGATGCGCGAAAATCCTGACGACGTCCGCGGTCAACTGGGCGGCAGCGTGTGCCGCAACGCCGGTTATCGCCAGCTGATGGCCAAGGGCGCGATCCTGCGTTACCAGTTCACCGAATACAAAACCAACAAGCTCATCACGACTCAGGAAATCAAAGCGGCGGACTGCGCTGCCAAACCTCCTGCCCACAAGAAGTGATGTAACGAGCTTTACGGGCTGCGCGTTTCGAGATCCCTTCAACGCGCAGCCTTGCCCTCCCCCTTCCCCTGCTACATGCGCCATTCCAGTCCCTGATCACTCAGCATTTTTCGCACCCTTTTGATCGCGGATCAGGAAACCTGCGTGTCGTTTCACCGTGCCCGTTACGCCTCATCACACTTTGTTCCCCTGAAAGGGGTTGCCAGTCGCGCGGGTTGCCATCAATGTTTTCTCTTTCCAATCATGGATTAGTCCAGAATCGGGCGCCGCGCAGATGTGATGTCTCTCTGTCTTTGGGATTCGCTGCGCACGCCGACGCATGAAGCGTCGCGATCCCGCCCTCTGGCGCCGATCAATGATTCTGTAGAAGGAGAAAGCGTGAATGCCGTACGTACCCAGTGACGCGTTGTCTCAGCACTTTCAGAGCAACGGAAACGACCTCACCCGCAAGGTCGAAGAACTCCTCGGTTCGGTCGCACCGGACAGCCCCAATCTTCCGCTCTACCGCGACATGACCCTGACCGTCCTGCGCATGGCCCAGGACGACCTGAATCGCTGGAATGCCAAAATCACCCTGCAAGCGTTGCGCGAGCTGGAGAATGCCTTTCGGGTGCTCGAACGATTCAAAGGCCGTCGCAAGGTCACGGTGTTCGGCTCCGCACGTACGCCCCTTGAACATCCTGTTTATGCGCTGGCCCGTGAACTGGGCAAGCAACTGGCAGCCTCCGACCTGATGGTCATCACCGGCGCCGGTGGCGGGATCATGGCCGCGGCACACGAAGGCGCGGGTCTGGATCACAGCCTGGGCTTCAACATCACCCTGCCGTTCGAGCAGCACGCCAATGCGACCGTGGATGGCACCGGCAATCTGCTGCCGTTCCACTTCTTCTTCACGCGCAAGCTGTTTTTCGTCAAAGAGGCTGACGCGCTGGTGCTCTGCCCGGGTGGATTTGGCACCCTCGATGAAGCGCTGGAAGTGCTGACGCTGATCCAGACCGGCAAAAGCCCTCTGGTTCCGATTGTGCTGCTGGATGCACCGGGCGGTACGTTCTGGGAAGGCGCACTCAGTTTCATCAAGGACGAACTGGAGGCGAATAAATACATTCTGCCCACGGACATGAACCTGATGAAGCTGGTGTACAGCGCCGACGAGGCTGTCGCCGAGATTAACCGCTTCTACAGCAACTTCCACTCCAGCCGCTGGTTGAAGAACACCTTCGTCATTCGCATGCACCATGCATTGAGCGAAGAGGCGCTGGACGCCATGCAGGACCGGTTCGCCGATCTGCGGTTAAGTGGCGAGTTCCAGCAATACGGCCATCAGTACGAATATGACGAAGCGCAGTTCAGCCATCTCACGCGTCTGGCGTTCACGTTCACCGGCCGCAACCATGGCCGCTTGCGCGAACTGGTGGACTGCATAAACCTGGAGGAGAACTGGGCGAAACCTGCACATTCTCAGCAGACTGAGTCTGTGAAATCGATGTGATGATGAATGCGTGAGGGCGCGTCTGCGCGCCTTCACTCAGACCAGCACTAGTCGTCGTTGCCCTTGCCACTCAGCAAACGGCCGATAAGCTCTGGTGGGTATCCGCGATAACTCAGAAAGCGCATCTGCTGCCCACGTTCGCGGGCATCCCTGGGCAGCTGACCACTGAACTTGCGCTGCCACAGCGCTTCCAGCTTTTCCCACCAGTCCACGCCGCACTCGCGCAGCGCCTGTTCGATGTCCGCCCGCAGCAAGCCGCGTTGCCCCAGCTCTTCGCGGATACGCAAAGGGCCGTGGCCAGAACGCGCACGGTAGGAAACAAAGCTTTCGAGGTATCGGGATTCAGACAGCAGACCCTCTTCCGTCAGACGGTCGAGCGCTGCATCAATCAATTCGGGAGGGGCGCCGCGCTGACGCAGTTTGCGCGTCAGCTCGACACGACCGTGCTCGCGTCGCGCGAGCAGGTCCATTGCAGTCCGCCTGACAGCGACGGGGGTATCAAGCACAGCCGGCATGGCGGGGATCAGATGTCCGCGTCAGCTTCGACTTCAGCCACATCGTCTGCCGCTACGCGGGACGACTGGGCCTTAACATCAGGCGCTGCCGTCAGCAGCTTCTCGCGAATCTGCCTTTCGAGGGTGGTACCGATTTCCGGATTGTCCGCCAGGAACTTCGCGGAGTTGGCTTTACCCTGACCGATCTTGCTGCCCTGGTAGCTGTACCAGGCACCGGATTTCTCCAGCAGACCGTGCAGCACGCCGAGGTCGATGATCTCGCCGTTACGGTAGATGCCCTTGCCGTAGAGAATCTGGAACTCAGCCTGACGGAACGGCGGAGCCACTTTGTTCTTGACGACTTTGACGCGGGTTTCACTACCGACAACTTCGTCGCCTTCCTTGACCGCGCCCGTGCGACGGATGTCCAGACGGACCGATGCGTAGAACTTCAGAGCGTTACCACCGGTGGTGGTTTCCGGGCTGCCGAACATCACGCCAATCTTCATACGGATCTGGTTGATGAAGATAACCAGGCAGTTGGCCGTCTTGATGTTACCGGTGATCTTGCGCAGTGCCTGGGACATCAGTCGGGCTTGCAGGCCGACGTGCATGTCGCCCATTTCGCCTTCGATTTCAGCCTTTGGCACCAGAGCGGCAACGGAGTCGACCACGATGACGTCGATCGCGTTCGAACGCACCAGCATGTCGGTGATTTCGAGGGCCTGTTCGCCGGTGTCTGGCTGGGAGACCAGCAGGTCATCGACGTTGACGCCCAGCTTGCCGGCGTACTCTGGATCGAGCGCGTGCTCGGCGTCGACGAATGCGCAGGTGGCGCCCATTTTCTGGGCTTCTGCGATGACGGACAGAGTAAGTGTGGTTTTACCCGAAGATTCCGGGCCGTAGATTTCAACGATCCGGCCTTTTGGCAGGCCACCGATACCGAGTGCGATATCGAGACCCAGCGAGCCGGTGGAGATAGCAGGAATAGCCTGGCGGTCATGGTCACCCATGCGCATTACGGCACCTTTGCCGAATTGACGCTCGATCTGACCCAAGGCCGCAGCCAAGGCTTTCTTCTTGTTGTCGTCCATTGAATCCTCTCGTAATAGGTTAGGCCTTGACGGCCGATATAACTGTATAAGTAGCCAGTATTATTCCACAGGGTCCGACGCGCGCCTACCCCTGATTTGGTATTTCTCCGCGAGAGAGCCGGACAAGCCCCTCTAGCGCGGCGATCACCGTTTGTCGGCGGACCGCATCGCGGTCACCTGCAAATAGAAACCGCTCGGCGATCAATCGTTCCGCCACACCCCAGCAGACCCACACCGTACCCACGGGTTTCTCCAGCGAGCCCCCATCCGGCCCGGCCACGCCGCTGACCGCGACCGAAAACTGCGCGCCGCTGTTGGCCTGCGCGCCCCTGGCCATGGCTTCAACCACTTCGCGGCTGACAGCGCCGACCTGGCCGAACAACGCTTCCGGCACCGCCAGTTGACGGGTCTTCTGCCGGTTGGAGTAGGTGACATACCCGGCCTCGAACCAGGCGGAACTCCCGGGGATTCGGGTGATGGCTTCAGCGATGCCACCTCCGGTGCAGGATTCGGCGGTGCTGACCTGCGCGCCTGCTGCCAACAGATGCTGACCCAGGGTTGCTGCCAGGTGAGTGATGTCGTCCAAAGGGGTTCTCCGTATCGGTCGAGGCAAAGCAGACACGCTACACCAGCCGGGTTGATGTGCAATACAGGACTCGATCCGAATCCGGATCATGCCTGCACGACACTTATCTGCCCTCCGGTTTTTCGGGGCAGGGTTTCTTGACGGTTTCCACGATGGTTTCCCGTGGACGTCGCTTGGCCTCCTCAAGAGGGATGAAACGGCCGTTGGTTGAATCTCGTCCTCGCTTGCGTTGCATGGCGCAATCCTTGTCGATAATGCCGCCTCCAATCGGGCGGTGCTCGACATCCTAGCCAGCTCGAAGCGTCTCGTGTCGGTTCGGAAACGCGCCGTGACGAATCAGCCGGACCTGCGGCCCGCGAACGTGCGTGGTAACCTTGCCGCCATCGCAAAAGCAATCGGATATGGCGTCGACCCACGTAGGTGGAATCCACGTCGTCGCCCGAAACTTGCCTCAATCTCCTACAGAATTTGCCTAAATAACTGATGAATAAAGCAATTTCCGACCTCTCCTCGCACACCCCGATGATGCAGCAATACTGGCGGCTGAAAAATCAGCATCCCGACCAGTTGATGTTCTATCGCATGGGTGACTTCTACGAGATTTTCTACGAAGACGCCAAGAAGGCGGCCAAGCTGCTCGACATCACGTTGACAGCCCGGGGCCAGTCGGCAGGGCAAAGCATTCCCATGTGCGGCATTCCCTACCACGCAGCGGAAGGCTATCTGGCCAAGCTGGTGAAGCTGGGCGAGTCAGTGGTCATCTGCGAACAGATCGGCGATCCGGCGACCAGCAAAGGCCCGGTTGATCGTCAGGTGGTGCGCATCATCACGCCGGGCACCGTCAGCGACGAAGCGTTGCTGGACGAGCGTCGGGATAACCTGATCGCCGCCGTACTGGGTGACGAACGCCTGTTCGGGCTCGCCGTGCTGGACATCACCAGCGGCAATTTCACCGTGCTGGAAATCAAAGGCTGGGAAAACCTGCTGGCCGAACTTGAGCGGATCAATCCGGTGGAGCTGCTGATTCCCGATGACTGGCCACAGGGCCTGCCGGCAGAAAAACGCCGCGGTGCCCGTCGTCGTGCGCCGTGGGACTTCGAGCGCGATTCGGCGCACAAAAGTTTGTGCCAGCAGTTTTCCACTCAGGACCTGAAAGGCTTCGGCTGCGAGAACCTGACCCTGGCGATCGGCGCGGCGGGCTGCCTGCTGGGTTACGCCAAGGAAACCCAGCGCACGGCTTTGCCTCACTTGCGCAGCCTGCGCCATGAGCGCCTGGACGACACGGTGATTCTGGACGGCGCCAGCCGCCGCAATCTGGAACTCGACACTAACCTGGCGGGCGGCCGCGACAACACGCTGCAGTCGGTGATGGATCGCTGCCAGACCGCCATGGCGACGCGCCTGCTGACCCGGTGGCTGAACCGGCCGTTGCGCGATCTGCAGATCCTTCAGGCCCGGCAAGAGTCGATCGGCTGCTTCCTTGAACGCTATCGCTTCGAGAACCTGCAGCCGCAACTGAAAGAGATCGGCGACATCGAGCGCATTCTAGCGCGTATCGGCCTGCGCAATGCCCGTCCCCGTGACCTGGCGCGGCTGCGTGATGCCCTGAGTGCGTTGCCCGAACTGCAATTGGCGCTGGCGGAGCTTGAAGCGCCGCACATTCAGCAATTGGCGAAAACCGCGAGCACCTACCCGGAGCTTGCCGACCTGCTGCAACGGGCGATCATCGACAATCCACCTGCCGTGATTCGCGACGGCGGCGTGCTGAAGACCGGTTACGACGCCGAGCTCGATGAGTTGCTGTCGCTGAGCGAGAACGCCGGGCAGTTCCTGATTGATCTGGAAACACGGGAGAAGGCGCGCACCGGGCTGGCCAACCTCAAGGTCGGCTACAACCGCGTGCACGGCTATTTCATCGAGCTGCCGAGCAAGCAGGCGGAACAGGCGCCGGCTGACTACATCCGTCGCCAGACGCTCAAGGGCGCCGAGCGTTTTATCACCCCTGAGCTCAAGGAATTCGAAGACAAGGCGTTGTCGGCCAAGAGCCGCGCGCTGGCTCGGGAAAAGATGCTCTATGAGACGCTGCTGGAAGACCTGATCGGTCACCTCGCACCGCTGCAGGACACCGCCGCCGCGCTGGCCGAGCTGGATGTCCTGAGCAACCTGGCCGAGCGCGCGCTGAATCTGGACCTCAACCGTCCGCGTTTCACCGATGAGCCGTGCATGCGCATCGAGCAAGGTCGTCATCCCGTGGTGGAGCAGGTTCTGTCGTCGCCGTTCGTGGCCAACGACCTGGACCTGAACGACAACACGCGCATGCTGGTGATCACCGGTCCTAACATGGGCGGTAAATCCACCTACATGCGCCAGACCGCTTTGATCGTGCTGCTGGCGCATATCGGCAGTTTCGTGCCGGCAGCGAGCTGCGAGCTTTCGCTGGTGGACCGTATCTTCACGCGTATCGGTTCAAGCGATGACCTGGCCGGCGGACGCTCGACCTTCATGGTGGAGATGAGTGAGACGGCGAACATTCTGCACAACGCTACCGACAAAAGCTTGGTGCTGATGGATGAAGTCGGACGCGGCACCAGCACCTTCGACGGGCTTTCCCTTGCGTGGGCTGCGGCGGAATGCCTCGCGCAGCTGCGTGCATACACGCTGTTCGCGACGCATTACTTCGAGCTGACCGTGTTGCCGGAGAGCGAGCCGCTGGTGGCTAACGTGCATCTGAATGCCACCGAGCACAACGAGCGCATAGTCTTCCTGCACCGCGTGCTGCCGGGCCCGGCGAGCCAGAGCTATGGTCTGGCCGTGGCGCAACTGGCCGGCGTACCGGGGCGCGTCATTACCCGGGCCAAGGAGCATCTGTTGCGTCTGGAGACCACCAGCCTGCCCCACGAGCAACCCAGGGCCAAGCCGGGCAAACCCCCGTTGCCGATGCAGAGCGACATGTTTGCAAGCCTGCCGCACCCTGTGCTGGACGAGTTGTCGAACCTGAAGATCGACGACCTGACGCCGCGTCAGGCGCTTGAGTTGTTGTATTCGATGAAGACGCGCATCTAACGTGATTCGTAACAAGCTGTTAGAATCCCGCGCGGTTCGGGACGCTGTGAGCTTTTAGCCTGGCTTTACAGCGCACCTGGCCGCGTTTGAACGCAGCGAACCAAGGTCGGACATCGCCGCGCAGGACACATTTCCTGCCGCGTTGCTCGAGAAGCTGAGTTTTACGGCCGGGGGACGTCCCGTACTTGGCAAGCCGGACTGAACGGCCTTGCTGCCGCCGCCTGAGGAGAGAATTAGAAATGACCTTCGTCGTCACCGACAACTGCATCAAGTGCAAGTACACCGACTGCGTAGAAGTCTGTCCGGTGGACTGCTTTTACGAAGGCCCGAACTTCCTGGTGATTCACCCGGACGAGTGCATCGACTGCGCCCTGTGCGAGCCTGAGTGCCCTGCGAATGCGATCTTCTCGGAAGACGAGATTCCGGCCGGCATGGAGAATTTCATTCAGCTGAACGCAGAGCTGGCTGACGTCTGGCCCAACATCACGGAACGCAAAGATGCGCTGCCGGATGCGGCGCAGTGGGACGGCAAGACCGGCAAGATCGCCGATCTGGAGCGCTAAGCGCTTGCTGATAAAAAAAGGCCCTTCGGGGCCTTTTTTCATGGGGCTCTGCCACAGCCTCACTTTTCTGCAGACGAAAAAAGGGGCGGTATGACCCGCCCACATTTTCTCCATAATCCCTTCAATCCTTGTTCATCATCCTGATGAATCGCATCCTGCGATGTCCATGAGCAGTCTTCCTTGACCGCCTGTACCAATCCGTCGGTACAGGACTGATATTAGTGATTTAAACGGTCAGGGCAAGGGCCGAGAGTTTTCAGGAAAATTCAGGCGCGGGTCAGCGCTGGTTTTAAATTAATAATTAAATCAATGGGATAACCATCGACTTTCAACTGACGGGGACATCATCCGCCAAAGAAGAGACGATAACTCACATAACGTGTAAGAAACGGCTTACAGCCTGAGTAAGCATCACTTACCTGATTGTGAAAATGATCATTTCCCTATCAAGAAGCTGTCATGGGACATCCATCAAAAGTACATTCAAACGACATAAAAAAGCCCCGACGTGTCGGGGCTCTCATATTGCTTGATGTCACTAACGCCAAACCTCTGCGACTTATTGAAAGAGTGACTCGCTGGATAAACCATTCTTCTCGAGAATCTCGCGAAGGCGCTTCAGCCCTTCCACTTGAATCTGCCGAACACGCTCACGGGTCAGGCCGATTTCCAGACCGACATCTTCAAGGGTGCTGCTCTCATGGCCGCGCAGGCCGAAACGACGAACAACAACTTCACGCTGTTTGTCGGTCAGCTCGGAGAGCCATTGATCGATGCTCTGGGACAGATCATCGTCCTGAAGCAGCTCGCATGGATCGGTAGGACGATCATCCGTCAGCGTGTCGAGCAGCGTCTTGTCTGAATCCGGGCCCAGGGACACATCCACCGACGACACACGCTCGTTGAGGCCCAGCATGCGCTTGACCTCACCGACCGGCTTTTCGAGCAGGTTGGCGATTTCTTCGGGAGAGGGTTCGTGATCCAGCTTTTGCGTCAGCTCCCGCGCGGCGCGCAGGTAGACGTTGAGCTCTTTGACGACATGGATCGGCAGACGAATCGTGCGCGTCTGATTCATGATCGCGCGTTCGATGGTCTGACGAATCCACCAGGTGGCGTAGGTTGAGAACCGGAATCCGCGCTCCGGATCGAATTTTTCGACCGCTCGAATCAGGCCCAGATTGCCCTCCTCGATCAGGTCCAGCAATGACAGACCACGATTGACGTAGCGTCTGGCGATTTTCACGACCAGCCGCAGATTGCTTTCAATCATGCGTTTGCGCCCAGCCGGATCGCCGCTCTGCGACAGTCGCGCAAAGTGGACTTCTTCTTCCGGGGAGAGCAGGGGGGAAAAGCCGATTTCATTGAGGTACAGCTGCGTAGCATCCAGTGCCCGCGTGTAATCAATGTATTTATGCTGTTTGAGTGCTGCAGAGTTTTTGGGTTTTGCACGAACAGAAGGTGTAGCTGGCTTCTCATCCGTTGCAGAATCCAGGACGATTACGGGCTCCATCAGGAGGACCTCGTCGTCTATGTCAAACTCCGGCACTTCTTTGCTGAGAGCCATTGTTATAGTCCTTTGGTGAGTTCGACCTCAAGCTCCAGTGACGCCTTCTTCCGTGGCAGCACTTGAGCCTGTCCCCTCTACGCAGGAACAGGCTGACAACCGATCAGCGACGTGGCAAGAATTCCAGTGGATCTACCGGTTTACCCTGGCGGCGAATCTCGAAATGCAGTTTCACCCGGTCAGTTCCCGTTGAGCCCATCTCGGCAATACTTTGCCCTGCCTTGACCTGTTGCCCCTCCCGAACCAAGAGCCGACGGTTATGTCCGTATGCGCTGACGTAGGTATCGCTGTGTTTGATGATGACCAACTCGCCGTAGCCCCTTAGTCCACTCCCGGCGTATACCACGGTCCCATCAGACGCGGCCAAAACAGGCTGTCCCAAATCACCAGCGATATCAATTCCTTTATTCAAACTACCGTTTGAAGAGAACTTGCTGATCAAAACACCGCTTGTCGGCCAAGTCCAGCCGCTCGGGGAGCGTGCACCAGTGACCACTGTTGTGTTGACCGGCGTGGTCGTCGAGTTGCTTGTCGGCGGCGGCGTCGTCGCAGCCACAGCGCCTACCGGCCTTGAAATGACGGTGGTTTTCAGCGACCCGGAAGGCGATGACGAACTGCTCGTCGTGGTCTGCGGAACGCTGGAGGAGCCAGAAGCCACTGCCGTGGACGGCGAGCTGGCGCGCCCGTCGAAACGGATCGTCTGACCCACATGAATGGTGAAGGGCTCTGGAATATTGTTGCGTGCGGCCAGCGCTTTCCAGTCCCAGCCGTAACGGAATGCAATGGAAAACAGCGTGTCACCGCGCTTCACGACGTACTGACCGGTGGTGACCGGCTGACGCGTCGGCACCGTCGATTTGCCGTTGCGGTCGACAACGCGCACGCCCCCTGATGGCGTGCTGGAGCAGCCGACCAGAAGGATACTCAGGGCAACTCCAATCACCAGACGCCGAAAACTTGTTGAAGAACTACGCTGCCGAATGACTGTGAGACTCACCCGCCACTCCCTTTACCGGTGACTGAAGAAGAAACTGCCCTGGGTCGTAAAAACCAGGCAGCCATGAAAATATGGTGTGAAACGGCGCTGCGACAGTTGACCGAAGCAGCGTTGCAAAACGCCAGCCTGTAGACCGGCTGCGTCTTGTGGAATTCATTGCCGCCGCAAAATAGCGCTTATGCCAGCGGTCCGTTGAGCAGCGGGACGAAACGAACGGCGCCCAGCACATGTCGGGAGAAGCCGTTTTCCTCGCGGATGATCAGCATCAGTTGCTGCACTTCACCCGAACCCACCGGAATCACCAGACGCCCGCCGGGGGCGAGTTGGTCCAGCAACGCCTGGGGTACATCGGTGGCCACTGCGGTGACGATAATGCCGTTGTAGGGCGCGAGCGCTGGCCAGCCTTCCCAGCCATCGCCCCAACGAAACACCATGTTGCGCAGGTTCAACTCGACGAGGCGTTCCTTGGCGCGGTCCTGCAGCACCTTGATGCGCTCGACGGAGAAAACCCGCTCCACCAGCTGCGCCAGCACCGCGGTCTGATAACCCGAGCCGGTGCCGATCTCCAGCACCTTGTCCAGCGGACCCGCCGCCAGCAGCAGCTCGCTCATGCGCGCCACCATGTAAGGCTGGGAAATCGTCTGGTTGTTGCCGATCGGCAGCGCGGTGTCTTCGTAGGCGCGGTGCGCCAGAGCTTCGTCGACGAACAGGTGACGGGGGGTCTTGCGAATGACGTCCAGCACCTGGGTGTTGGCGATGCCTTCTTCGCACAACCGTTGAATCAGACGCTCGCGGGTACGCTGGGAAGTCATCCCCACGCCACGTCTTAACAGATCATCTTGCTCACGCGACATCAGGCCATTCCCTCCAGCCATGCGTTCAGGCTGTTGAAACCGTCCTGATAGGTACGATCCAGCTGCAACGGGGTAATCGACACGTAACCCTGCATCACAGCGTGGAAATCGGTGCCCGGCCCGCCGTCTTCGGCATCTCCGGCAGCAGCAATCCAGTAACCGGCCTTTCCGCGCGGGTCGACCACGCGCACAGGCGCCGCCGCACGGGTGCGATGGCCAAGACGGGTCAGCTGGATACCGCGCACGTGTGCCAGCGGCAGGTTAGGGATATTCACATTCAATACGGTACGGGGTGGAAGGTCGAGGCGCTCGTGAGCTTCGACCAAAAGCCGGGCAAAGTGCGCGGCGGTTGCCAGGTTATCGACCTGACGTGACAAAAATGAAAAGGCAAATGAAGGACGTTGCAGAAAACGACCTTCCAGCGCAGCGGCGACGGTGCCGGAATAGAGCACATCGTCACCCAGATTGGCGCCCAGATTGATCCCCGACACGACCATGTCCGGCTCATCGGGCAGCAGGCCGTTGAGTCCTAGATGGACGCAATCGGTGGGCGTGCCGTTGAGGCTGATGAAGCCGTTGTCCAGAGTATGCGGGTGCAACGGCCGGTCCAGCGTCAGCGAACTGCTCGCGCCGCTCTTGTCTTGATCGGGCGCAATCACCACGCATTCGGCATACCCGGCCAGCGCGCCATGCAGCGCAGCAAGCCCGGGCGCCATAACGCCGTCATCATTTGAAATCAGAATACGCATGAGCTGTCCGTCTGCCCTGCCGGCGCGAGATCGACGAGTTCACGCACCAATGCGGTGGCGAAGCATCCGGCCGGCAGGACGAATTCCAGTTGCAGAATGTCAGGCTCGGGATAATGCCACGTCAACCGCCCGATGGGCAGCCGCAGGATGCGCCGTTCATGCTCCATTCCCGCTTTTATCAACCAGTTACAGAGCGACGCCTCGCGCACCGCCATGCTGTTTTCAAGCTCGGCGGTAGCGCCAGAAGCCGGGGAATCGCCCTGCCCCCACTGCGGCCCGGTCGGGTGCAGATCGAGGATGGCCAGTCGCGGGTCGCTGCACTCGGTTTCGCCTGCCGGGAAAAAACTGCGGCTGTCGGTGAAGGCCAGCAGATCGCCCACTTGCGCCCGCTGCCAGCTGCCATCGGCGACCCGCGCGGCCAGGACCTGATTGAACAGGTAGCTGCGCGCGGTGGAAAGCAACCGGGAGCGCACGTTGCGCTGCTCGGGCAAGGCCTGACGCTCGGCATAGTGGCGGGCTTCACCGAGGTTGCCACCCTCATAGCCAAAACGCTGGGCGCCAAAATAATTGGGGATGCCGTGTTGCTTGATCGACCCAAGACGCGCATCGAGCGCGGCTTTGTCGGCCTGCAATTGCGTCAGACGCAGCGTGAAGCCATTGGCGGCGTGGGCGCCCCGCTGCAACTTGCGCTTGTGGCGTTTGCTGTCGAGAATTTTCAGGGAATCGTTTTCGGCCCCTGACATGTCCGGATCGGCCTTGCCCGGCAGCTGAATGCTGAACCACTGACGGGTCAACGCCTGACGATCCTTCAAACCGGCGTAGGCGACGGTTCGCAACGGCACGCCGGCCGCCTTGGCCAGACGCCGGGCGGCTTCTTCAGTGTTCAGCCCGCGTTTTTCGACCCACAACCACAGGTGCTCGCCATCCCCGGACAGCGGGATGTCGAGGACTTCATCGACCTGAAAGTCTTCGGCGGTGGCCTTCAGCACAGCAGTACCCAACGCGTCGCCGTAGGCGCTCGGGCCCAGAAGTTCGAGCTCGGTCATGCGTTGATCAACAACGCGACGGCGTGCACGGCAATGCCTTCTTCACGGCCGGTGAAGCCCAGCTTTTCAGTGGTGGTGGCCTTGACGTTGACCTGGTCGATATCGACCTGGAGGTCTTCGGCGATCAAGGCGCGCATGCGTTCGATGTGCGGGGCCATCTTCGGCGCCTGGGCAACGATGGTGGCGTCGACGTTGCCGACCTTCCAGCCCTTGCCCTGCACTTGCTTGAGTACGTGACGAAGCAGAACCCGGCTGTCGGCGCCCTTGAATTGCGGATCAGTGTCCGGGAAATGCTTGCCGATGTCGCCCAGCGCGGCAGCACCCAGCAGCGCATCGCTCAACGCATGCAGCACTACATCGCCATCGGAATGCGCGAGCAAACCCGACGTGTGTGCAATCCGCACGCCGCCCAAGGTAATGAAATCGCCTTCAGCGAAACGGTGCACATCGTAGCCGTGGCCAATACGCATAAAAAAACGCCCTGAAAAAGTCAGGGCGTGATTCTACCTACTTTGACCGACATTAGGGCCTGCCCACGCTCAATTGCCCGTGACGCTGCAATTGAAGGCGAACTCGTCAGCCAGCCAGGGCTCGGGCGTGGTGGCGCAGGTGATCTTCGATGAAGCTGGCGATGAAGTAATAGCTGTGGTCGTACCCCGGTTGCATACGCAATTCCAGAGGATGACCGGCCGCCTTCGCCGCCTGAACCAGTGATTCCGGCTTGAGCTGATTGCCGAGGAAGTCGTCGCGATCGCCTTGTTCCACCAGCAACGGCAAGCGCTCGGTGGCCTCGGCGATGAGCACGCTGGCGTCCCATTCACGCCAGCGCGAACGGTCTTCGCCCAGGTACCGGGAAAAGGCTTTTTGCCCCCACGGGCAATCCATCGGATTGCAGATGGGCGAGAACGCCGACACCGATTTATAGCGGCCCGGGTTGCGCAACGCGCCGACCAGTGCGCCATGGCCACCCATGGAGTGCCCGCTGATGCTGCGTTTGTCCGATGCCGGAAAGTGCGCCTCGATCAACGCAGGCAGCTCGCTGATCACGTAATCGTACATGCGGTAATGCCGCGCCCACGGTTGCTCGGTGGCGTTCAGATAAAAGCCGGCGCCCAGGCCGAAGTCGTAGGCGTTGTCCGGATCATCCGGCACGTCGGCGCCGCGTGGACTGGTGTCCGGCGCCACGATGATCAGCCCCAGTTCCGCCGCCACGCGCAGCGCACCGGCCTTCTGCATGAAGTTTTCATCGGTGCAGGTCAGGCCCGACAACCAATACACCACGGGCAACTTGCCGCCCTGCTCCGCTTGCGGCGGCAGATACACCGCGAACACCATGTCGCAGCCGAGCACGTCGGAGTGATGTTTGTAACGCTTGTGCCAGCCGCCAAAGCTTTTCTGGCACGAAATGTTTTCCAGATTCATGGGGATCTCCGGGCGGCAAGCTTCAAGCGGTAAGCAGCAAGGGGTCCTGACTCACCTCCACTTGCGGCTTGAAGCTTGTCGCTTACCGCTGCTTTTCAGAAATGAATGACCGTACGAATGCTTTTGCCTTCGTGCATCAGGTCAAAGGCTTCATTGATACGGTCCAGGCCCATGGTGTGAGTGATGAAGGTGTCCAGCGGGATCTCGCCGGTCTGCGCTTTCTCAACGTAGCTCGGCAGTTCGGTACGGCCTTTGACGCCGCCGAAGGCCGAACCGCGCCAGACGCGACCGGTCACGAGCTGGAACGGACGGGTGGAGATTTCCTGACCTGCGCCGGCGACGCCGATGATCACCGATTCGCCCCAGCCCTTGTGGCACGATTCCAGTGCTGCGCGCATCAGGTTCACATTGCCTACGCACTCAAAGCTGTAATCGACACCGCCGTCGGTCATTTCGACGATCACTTCCTGAATCGGCTTGTCGTGATCCTTCGGATTGACGAATTCTGTCGCACCCAGTTCACGGGCCACGTCGAATTTGGACGGGTTGATGTCGACCGCGATGATCCGCGAGGCCTTGGCCATTTTTGCGCCGATGATCGCCGCCAGGCCGATGCCGCCCAGACCGAAGACCGCAACGGTGGCGCCCTCCTCGACCTTGGCCGTGTTCAGGACCGCGCCGATGCCGGTGGTCACGCCACAACCGAGCAGGCAGACCTTTTCCAGAGGCGCTTCCTTGGGGATTTTCGCCAGAGCGATTTCCGGGACAACGGTGTATTCGGAGAATGTCGAACAGCCCATGTAGTGATAGATCGGCTGGCCGTTGTAGCTGAAACGGGTGGTGCCGTCGGGCATCAGGCCTTTGCCCTGGGTAGCACGGACTTTCTGGCAGAGGTTGGTCTTGCCGGATTTGCAGAATTTGCACTCGCGGCATTCGGCGGTGTACAGCGGAATGACGTGGTCGCCCACGGCGAGTGAGGTTACGCCTTCGCCAATGGCTTCAACGACGCCGCCACCTTCGTGCCCGAGGATGCACGGGAACACGCCTTCGGAATCGGCGCCGGACAAGGTGTAGGCATCGGTGTGGCAAACGCCGGATGCCACGGTACGAATCAACACTTCGCCGGCTTTAGGGGCCTCAACGTCCACTTCGACGATCTGCAGTGGTTCATTGGGCGCGAAAGCAACGGCAGCACGTGACTTGATCATCATGATCTCCAGCTAAATAAAAACGAGCCACGAGTGTAATGCAGTGCTGGCTGAGGAATAATCCGTGTGAAAGCAAAACATTAATGCTGTACAGGGACAATCGATGCAGATCAATCGTTGGGAAGGTCTGGATGAATTCGTTGCCGTCGCGGAATGTGGGCAGTTCACCGCCGCTGCTGAGCGGCTGGGAGTTTCGTCGTCGCACGTCAGTCGGCAGATCGCGCGACTCGAAGAGCGCTTGCAGACGCGCTTGCTGTATCGCAGCACCCGGAAGGTCGCGCTGACCGAAGCGGGTCAGACGTTCCTGCATCACTGCCAACGCCTGCAGGACGGACGCGAGGAAGCATTGCGGGCGGTGACCGACCTGACCAGCGAGCCGAAGGGGTTGCTGCGGATGACCTGCGCCGTGGCTTATGGCGAGCGGTTCATCGCCCCGCTGGTGACACGCTTCATGGAGGATTACCCGCAACTGCGCGTGGACATCGAGCTGACCAATAACACGCTGGATCTGGTGCATGAAGGCCTGGACCTGGCGATTCGCCTGGGTCGCTTGCAGGAGTCACGATTGGTGGCCGCCCGGCTGGCCCCGCGCAAAATGTACCTGTGCGCCTCTCCCGCTTATCTCGAACGGTACGGCCGGCCCCACAGCGTGTCGGAACTGGCGCGACACAACTGCCTGATCGGCAGCACGGACAGTTGGCTGTTGCAGCAAAACGGGCGGGAATTTTCCCAGCGGGTCCAAGGCAACTGGCGCTGCAACAGTGGGCAGGCAGTGCTGGATGCGGCATTGCGCGGGGTCGGGCTGTGTCAGCTTCCGGATTACTACGTGCTGGAACATCTCAAGCGCGGTGCGCTGGTGTCGCTGCTGGATGCCCATCAGCCGCCGAACACCGCCGTCTGGGCGCTGTACCCGCAGCAGCGGCATCTGTCGCCCAAGGTGAGAAAGCTGGTGGATTATCTGAAGGCGGGATTGGCGTCGCGGGAGGAGTACAGTAATCATGCCGATCCTTTGTAGGAGCGCGCTTGCCCGCGAATGCGGAGTGTCAGGCTGCAACGACGGTGCAGACATATTGCGTTCGCGGGCAAGCGCGCTCCTATACCCGCAAAAGCAGCGAATCTACTCGCCTTCATTGCAAACAGATCAGCCGTTGAATTCCACACGCCGCTGGCGCAGCCACTCCAGGTCTTCCGGGCGGGTGACCTTGATGTTGTCCGCGCGCCCTTCAATCAGACGCGGCGATTGCCCGGCCCACTCAATGGCCGAGGCTTCATCGGTGATCGCCACATTCGACACCAGACTGTCCGCCAGCGCGCGATGCAGCGCACCCAGACGAAACATCTGCGGCGTATAGGCCTGCCAGATCAGGCTGCGGTCCACGGTTTCGGTCACGCGGCCATTGGCGTCAGCGCGCTTGAGGGTGTCTTTTGCCGGCACCGCCAGCAGGCCGCCGACCGGATCATCCGCCAGCTCGCTCAGCAGATTGTCGAGGTCCGAACGCGCCAGATTCGGGCGTGCCGCGTCGTGCACCAGCACCCAGTCATTGTCCTCAGCGCCGTTGGCGTGCAGGTGCAGCAGCGCATTGAGCACCGAATCCGCACGCTCTTTGCCGCCCGCGACCTGCTGGATGCGGGAATCCAGCGCGCAAGGCAACGTAGGCCAATAAGGGTCATCCACAGCCAGACTGACCACCAGGCCCTTGAGCCGTGGGTGATCGAGAAAGCAAAGCAGGCTGTGTTCAAGAATCGTGAGGCCGCCCAGTTGCAGGTACTGCTTGGGGCGGTCTGCCGCCATGCGCGCGCCAACGCCCGCTGCGGGAATCACTGCCCAGAAGGCAGGAAGGGATTGAGTCATTACGCCAACGTCACTGTGCCAACTGATAAAGGGTCTCGCCGTCCTTGACCATGCCCAATTCATGACGGGCACGCTCTTCAACGGTTTCGAGGCCTTTTTTCAGCTCCAGCACTTCCGCGTCGAGGACCCGGTTGCGCTCCAGCAGAGCATCGTTTTCGGCGTGTTGATCGGCGATTTGCTGAGTCAGACTGGCCACCTGCGCGAGACTGCCATTACCTACCCATAGGCGATACTGCAAGCCAGCGAGCATCAAAAGCAGAACGAGGAACAACCAGTTAGGACTGCGCATTGTGAATATCTGTTACCCGGCGAATAAAGACAGCAAAACCGACCATTTCAAATGCCCATAAGCCCGGTGGTCACCGGGCTTATGGATCAGGACGACAAGAGAAGTCACGCTTCAGTGACTTCTCCTACAACGCCTGCTGCCTTTTTACCATCTTTGCAATCAGCCGCGAAACTCGCCGCGACCACGGTATACCGCTTTGGCGCCCAGTTGCTCTTCGATACGCAGCAGCTGGTTGTACTTGGCGATACGGTCGGAACGACTCAACGAACCGGTCTTGATCTGGCCGGCAGCGGTACCCACGGCCAAGTCGGCGATGGTGGAGTCTTCGGTTTCACCGGAACGGTGGGAGATCACGGCGGTGTAACCCGCAGCCTTGGCCATCTGGATGGCTTCCAGCGTTTCGGTGAGCGTGCCGATCTGGTTGAACTTGATCAGGATCGAGTTACCGATCTTCTTGTCGATGCCTTCTTTCAGGATCTTGGTGTTGGTCACGAACAGGTCGTCGCCCACCAGCTGGATCTTGTCGCCGATCTTGTCGGTAAGGACTTTCCAGCCATCCCAGTCCGACTCGTCCAGACCGTCTTCGATGGAGATGATCGGGTGCTTGCTGACCAGGTCGGCCAGGTAGTCGGCGAAACCGGCAGAGTCGTACTCGCCCTCTTCGCTCAGCACGTACTTGCCGTTCTTGTAGAACTCGCTCGCTGCGCAGTCCAGCGCCAGGGTCACGTCGGTGCCCAGCTTGTAGCCAGCGTTGGCAACGGCTTCGGCGATGGCGTCCAGCGCGTCGCCGTTGGAGTTCAGGTTCGGCGCGAAGCCGCCTTCGTCACCCACGGCAGTGTTCAGGCCACGTGCTTTCAACACCGCTTTGAGGTGGTGGAAAATCTCGGTGCCCCAGCGCAGGCCTTCGGAGAAGGTCTTGGCGCCCACTGGCTGAATCATGAATTCCTGGATGTCGATGTTGTTATCAGCGTGCTCGCCACCGTTGATGATGTTCATCATCGGGACCGGCATGGAGTAAACACCCGGCGTGCCGTTCAGGTTGGCGATGTGCGCGTACAACGGCAGATCCTGGTCCTGAGCGGCAGCTTTGGCAGCAGCCAGGGACACAGCGAGGATCGCGTTGGCGCCCAGGCTGGCTTTGTTCTCGGTACCGTCCAGCTCAATCATCGCGTGATCGAGGGCTTTCTGGTCAACCGGGTCTTTGCCCAGCAGCAGGTCGCGGATCGGGCCATTAATGTTGGCCACAGCCTTCAGAACACCCTTGCCCATGTAACGGCTCTTGTCGCCATCACGCAGCTCGAGCGCTTCACGCGAGCCGGTGGAAGCACCGGACGGCGCGCAGGCGCTGCCGATGATGCCGTTGTCGAGGAGCACGTCTGCTTCCACGGTGGGATTGCCACGGGAGTCGAGAACTTCACGACCTTTGATGTCGACGATTTTTGCCATTGTTGTTAACACTCCAAGATTGACGAAAACGACGCAGCTGGGAAAACGATTCGGCGTCTCAGGGCTCTAGGACAACGGGCAGGCCCTGAAACGACAATTTTCCCGACCCTTTGGTCGGGAAAACAACGAACGGCACTCTACCGGAGGGCTCGGCGCCGGAGAAGCGGGTTTTACGCCGTTTCGATCGTCGGGAAGCTTTTAACGAGTTCGTCGAGCGCCTTGAGCTGGGCCAGAAACGGCTCCAGCTTGTCCAGACGCAGGGCGCAGGGACCGTCGCATTTGGCGTTGTCCGGATCCGGATGGGCTTCCAGGAAAAGACCGGCCAGGCCCTGACTCATCCCGGCCTTGGCCAGATCGGTCACCTGGGCGCGACGGCCACCGGCGGAATCCGAGCGACCGCCGGGCATCTGCAAGGCGTGGGTCACGTCGAAGAACACCGGGTATTCGAACGATTTCATGATGCCGAAACCGAGCATGTCGACGACCAGGTTGTTGTAGCCAAAGCTCGAACCACGCTCGCACAGGATCAACTGATCGTTGCCCGCTTCCACGCACTTGGCGAGGATGTGCTTCATCTCGTGGGGCGCGAGGAACTGGGCTTTCTTGATGTTGATCACAGCGCCGGTCTTGGCCATGGCCACGACCAGGTCGGTCTGGCGGGACAGGAAAGCCGGCAACTGAATGATGTCGCACACTTCCGCCACGGTAGCGGCCTGATCAGGCTCGTGCACGTCGGTGATGATCGGCACGCCAAACGCTTGCTTGATGTCCTGGAAAATCCGCATGCCTTCTTCAAGGCCCGGGCCACGGTACGAAGTCACGGAGGAACGATTGGCCTTGTCGAAGCTGGCCTTGAATACGTACGGAATGCCGAGTTTCTCGGTCACTCGCACGTATTCTTCACAGACCTGCATCGCCATGTCGCGGGACTCTAGGACGTTCATGCCGCCGAACAGAACCATAGGCTTGTCGTTGGCGATGTCGATCGAGCCGACGCGGATGATTTTCTGTGCCATGTGATGAATTCCCTATCAGCCGTTCTTCTGGTGTTGAGCAAGCGCTGCCTTGACGAAACCACTGAACAACGGGTGGCCATCGCGAGGCGTTGAGGTGAACTCGGGGTGGAACTGGCAGGCCACGAACCATGGATGGTCAGGGGACTCCACCACTTCAACCAGTGCGCCATCACCGGAGCGACCGGAGATTTTCAGGCCAGCTTCGACCAGTTGCGGCAGCAGCTTGTTGTTCACTTCATAACGGTGACGGTGGCGCTCGACGATGACGTCGTTGGCGTAGCAATCGTGTACCAGAGAGCCCGGCTCAAGCAGGCAGTCCTGCGCACCCAGACGCATGGTGCCGCCCAGATCCGAGGTTTCGGTACGGGTTTCGACAGCACCGGTGGCGTCTTCCCACTCGGTGATCAGACCGACAACCGGGTGCTGGCTGGCGCGATCGAACTCGGTGGAGTTGGCGTCTTTCCAGCCCAGCACGTTACGTGCGAACTCGATGACCGCCACCTGCATGCCCAGGCAGATGCCCAGATACGGGACCTTGTTTTCACGAGCGAACTGCACGGCCGTGATCTTGCCCTCGACGCCACGCAGGCCGAAGCCGCCCGGCACGAGAATCGCGTCAACGCCTTCGAGCAGACCAGTGCCCTGATTCTCGATGTCTTCGGAATCGATGTAGCGCAGGTTGACCTTGGTGCGGTTGCTGATGCCGGCGTGACTCATCGCTTCGATCAGCGACTTGTACGCATCCAGCAGCTCCATGTACTTGCCCACCATCGCGATGGTGACTTCGTGTTCCGGATTGAGCTTGGCGTCGACGACCTTTTCCCACTCGGACAGGTCGGCGCTGCCGCACTGCAGGCCGAAGCGCTCGACGACGAAGTCGTCAAGGCCCTGGGAATGCAGGATGCCCGGGATCTTGTAGATGGTGTCGGCGTCTTCGAGGGCGATGACCGCGCGCTCTTCAACGTTGGTGAACTGCGCGATCTTGCGGCGCGACGAGATGTCGATCGGGTGGTCGGAACGGCAGACCAGCACGTCTGGCTGCAGGCCGATCGAACGGAGTTCTTTCACCGAATGCTGAGTCGGCTTGGTCTTGGTCTCGCCAGCGGTGGCGATGTACGGAACCAGTGTCAGGTGCATGAGCATGGCGCGCTTGGCGCCCACTTCGAAACGCAGCTGACGGATCGCTTCGAGGAACGGTTGCGACTCGATGTCGCCCACGGTGCCACCGATTTCGACCATGGCGACGTCGGCATCGCCGGCGCCCTTGATGATGCGACGCTTGATTTCGTCGGTGATGTGCGGGATCACCTGAATGGTCGCGCCCAGATAATCACCACGGCGCTCTTTGCGCAGGACGTGTTCGTACACACGGCCGGTGGTGAAGTTGTTGTTCTGGGTCATGGTGGTGCGAATGAAACGCTCGTAGTGACCCAGGTCCAGGTCAGTTTCGGCGCCGTCGTGGGTGACGAACACCTCACCGTGCTGAAACGGACTCATGGTGCCGGGATCGACGTTGATGTAGGGGTCCAGCTTGAGCATGGTGACCTTAAGTCCCCTCGCCTCCAGGATGGCCGCCAATGAAGCCGAGGCGATGCCTTTCCCCAATGAAGAAACAACACCGCCCGTGACGAAGATGTAGCGCGTCATGAAAAACCCTAGAAGTCTGCGTTAAAGCGGTCAGAGCCGCCGGGGAAAGCGAAGGAAGGCCGAAGCCCCCGAAAACCTGCGTGTTTCACTGTGGATTTTCGAATCTGTCGCGCCCAAGTCAACGACCGACCTTGAAAAGGTCTGTCCGTGGCTCGCCACATTTTTGAGAATCGCCCAGTAAAGACTGGCTGGTAATCGGCAACTTGCATCGTTCCGGAAGGATCGACATAAGCTGTATCAAGAAGGGAGCGTAGTCTACCGGAAAGGCCCTTTCAGCTCAAACTTTGGTCATTCGTCGGTGGCAACCAGTGCAATCGCCAGTCACCACGGGGGCTGGCGTCCAGTCCCGGGAGGTTCGCCACGGCCAATAACTGCTCGCCGCGGTACAACAGCGGCAATCGGCCGCGCAGAAAAACCGGCACGCCCTTCTCATTGAGGAGCCGTTTGAGGTCTCGTCGGCCTCGGTCCGGCACATCGAAGGTTTCACCGCCCTGACGGTAATGCACATGCAGACCGCCCGCCGGCGCAGCGCCGAGAATCTGCAGCATACCGTTGCCCGGCAGCGTGAGGGGTTGCGAGGCCAGGGACCAGTGTTGCGAGCCGGCGACATTTTTCAGCCAGATCCCCGACAGCCACCAGATGCGCCCCTCGGCACGGTGCATCTGACCCTCGGCCAGCCGCCAGATGGGCCTACCGTCCGGACCGGCATCGCGCAACGAATCCCAGCCTGCCCAGTGATCGGTATCAGGCAATCGCGTAAGCGGCGCCAGCCAGTGGCGCAATGCGTTGCGTTGGCGGGCGGGTGACAGCGCTTCGAGCGGCGCGAGCTCAAGGGAGGGCATGTCCAGCCAGGGCCAGGGGCACGGCGTAGCGGCGAGGGCGAGGTCCTGCACCGCCAGTTCGTCCAGCAACTGTTGGGCTTCGGCCAGATGCGCGGCGCTGCGGGCCATGCTCGCGATCGCTTGGGGCCAGCGCGTGGTCACCAGCGGCAATACATGGCTGCGCAGGTAGTTGCGCGAAAAGCGGCTGTCCTTGTTGCTAGGGTCCTCGATCCAGCTCAAACCCTGCTCCCGGGCATAGGCCTCCAGGGTTGCGCGGGATTCGTCCAGCAGCGGACGAAATAACTGCCCTGCGCCCAAAGGACGCTGCGCCGGCATGGCGGCCAGCCCGCGCACCCCGGCGCCACGCAGCAGTCGGAACAGCAGCGTTTCAGCCTGATCGTCACGGTGCTGGGCGGTGAGCAGTACCTCGCCTGCCCCGAGGGTCGAGTTGAACGCGGCGTAGCGAGCCTCGCGTGCAGCTTGCTCAAGGCTCGCGCCGGGGCGCACCTGGACGTCGATGACTTCCATCGGCACACCCAGAATCTGACACATCTGCCGGCAATGCACCGGCCACGACGCAGCCACAGCCTGAAGGCCATGGTTGACGTGAACAGCGGTGAGAGGAGGAAAGGCGTGCGCCCGGGCCAGTTCGGCCAGCAGGTGAAGCAGAACAGTGGAGTCGAGCCCACCGGAGAATGCGACACGCCAGCCGACAGCAGCGCGCCAGGGTTCGAGGCGCGACAGCAGACGTCTGGAGAGTGCGAGTTTGATGCTGTCCGGTTTGCTCATGCTGGTTAACCCTGCTTAAAGCTCGCCGGACCGGGTGACGTCACCGGGTTCGGTGACGCTCTTCGTGCAGAACGGTCCGGTTAAAGGCCATAGCTCATCAGGCGGTCGTAACGGCGGGCCAACAGCGCGTCGTTATCGAACTTCTGGAGCATGCTCAGTTGGCTGCTCAATTCTTCGCGGATCAAGGCTGCGGCAGCGGCCGGATCACGGTGCGCGCCACCCAGTGGCTCATTGATCACCTTGTCAACGATGCCCAGGCCTTTCAAGCGTTCGGCAGTGATGCCCATCGCTTCGGCAGCGTCCGGCGCTTTCTCTGCGGTTTTCCACAGGATAGACGCGCAACCTTCCGGCGAGATTACCGCGTAGGTCGAGTACTGCAGCATGTTCAGTTGATCGCACACGCCAATGGCCAGTGCACCGCCCGAACCGCCTTCGCCGATGACTGTGGCAATGATCGGCGTCTTGAGGCGCGCCATCACGCGCAGGTTCCAGGCGATGGCTTCGCTCTGGTTACGCTCTTCGGCGTCGATGCCAGGATAAGCGCCCGGCGTGTCGATGAAGGTCAGGATCGGCATCTTGAAGCGCTCGGCCATTTCCATCAGGCGGCAAGCCTTGCGGTAGCCTTCAGGACGCGGCATGCCGAAGTTGCGGCGAACCTTCTCGCGCACTTCGCGGCCTTTCTGATGACCGATCACCATCACCGGCTGGTCGTTCAAGCGGGCAATGCCGCCGACGATGGCGGCGTCGTCGGAGAAATGGCGATCGCCATGCAGCTCGTCGAACTCGGTGAAGATGTGTTGAATGTAGTCCAGCGTGTACGGACGACGCGGATGACGCGCCATGCGCGCGATCTGCCAACTGGTCAGGTTGCCGAAAATGCTTTCGGTGAGCGTATTGCTCTTCTCTTGCAGTCGAGAGATTTCATCGCCGATGTTCAGCGAGTTGTCATTGCCTACCAGACGCAGCTCTTCAATCTTGGCTTGCAGGTCAGCAATCGGCTGTTCGAAATCCAGAAAATTCGGGTTCATAGGCATCCGTCTTGGGTCGACGGCCAAGAGGCCGGCCGGTTGATCCGATAAGCGCCATACCTTAATGGAGCAGGCGCCTTTCGGTCGAGTTTAAAGTGTCGAGTCATCAATATTGAGCTGATCGGTGTCAGCGATACTGCAGGAAGACGTTCTCTCGTCCGAACTGGTCACGCAGCGCCTGGATCAGGCTGTCTGCGGGATCGATTCGCCACGCTTCGCCGAACTGCAGCAGTGCCTTGGCTTCCTGCCCGGTGTAGTCGAGGGTGATCGGGCACGCGCCGCGGTGTTTCTTGCACAGTTCTCCCAGCCAGCGCAGCCGGTCGCCCTTGAGCGCTTCGGCACGCACGTTAAGACGCAGGCTCTCCGCCAGCCCGGTACGCGCTTCTTCCAGGCTCATCACCCGTTTGGCACGTAACCGCAGGCCGCCGGAGAAATCATCGGTGCTGACCTCCCCTTCCACCACCACCATCGCGTCGGTTTGCAGCAGCGACTGGGCTGCCTGGAACGAATCGGCAAAGAGCGAGGCTTCGATACGCCCCGAACGATCGTCCAGGGTGATGAAGCCCATCTTGTCGCCCTTTTTGTTCTTCATCACCCGCAGGGCGATGATCAGGCCGGCGATGGTCTGGGTTTCCCGCGAGGGCTTGAGATCAACGATACGCTGGCGCGCGAAGCGGCGTATCTCGCCTTCGTATTCATCGATCGGGTGCCCGGTCAGGTAAAGGCCCAGGGTTTCTTTCTCGCCACGCAGACGCTCTTTGAGAGTGACCTCTTTGGCGCTGCGATGGTTCGCGTAAACGTCGGCGTCGGCTTCGACGAACAGGCCGCCGAAGAGATCGGCATGGCCGCTGTCGTGGCTGCGCGCGGTCTGCTCGGCGGCCTGAATGGCTTCTTCGAGTGCGGCCAGCAGGACGCCGCGGTTACGGTCGATATTGGCTTGATACTGTTTTGGCTCGTCATAGAAGAACGGGCCGAGACGGTCCAGGGCACCACTGCGAATCAGGCCATCGAGCGTGCGCTTGTTCACGCGCTTGAGGTCGATGCGGGCGCAGAAATCGAACAGGTCGGCGAACGGGCCTTCCTGACGCGCTTCGGTGATCGCTTCCACCGGGCCTTCGCCGACCCCTTTGATCGCGCCGAGACCATAGACGATACGGCCGTCGTCGTTCACGGTGAACTTGAACTCGGAGTTGTTCACGTCCGGCGCATCCAGACGCAGCTTCATGATCCGCACTTCTTCGATCAAGGTCACAACCTTGTCGGTGTTGTGCATGTCAGCTGAAAGCACCGCCGCCATGAACGGCGCCGGGTAGTGACGCTTGAGCCAGGCGGTCTGGTACGACACCAGCCCGTAGGCCGCCGAGTGCGACTTGTTGAAACCGTAACCGGCGAACTTCTCTACCAGGTCGAAAATGTTACCGGCCAGGTCCGGGTCGATGTTGTTGGTCTTGCAACCCTCGATGAAACCGCCGCGCTGCTTGGCCATTTCCTCGGGCTTCTTTTTACCCATTGCACGACGGAGCATGTCAGCGCCGCCGAGGGTGTAGCCGGCCATGACCTGGGCAATCTGCATCACCTGTTCCTGGTACAGGATGATGCCGTACGTCGGCGCAAGCACCGGCTTGAGGCCTTCGTACTGGTAGTCGACGTGGGGGTACGACAGCTCCGCACGGCCGTGTTTACGGTTGATGAAGTCGTCGACCATGCCCGATTGCAAAGGACCCGGACGGAACAGCGCAACCAGTGCGATCAAGTCTTCCAGACAGTCAGGCTTGAGCTTTTTGATCAGCTCTTTCATGCCGCGGGATTCAAGCTGGAACACGGCGGTGGTTTCGGCGCGCTGCAGCAGCTCGTAGGTCGGCATGTCGTCCAGCGGGATGAACGCGATGTCGAGGGGCTCTTCGTCGACCTTGGCGCGTTCGCGGTTAATCGTCTTCAGTGCCCAGTCGATGATGGTCAGGGTGCGCAGACCCAGGAAGTCGAACTTCACCAGACCTGCTGCCTCGACGTCATCCTTGTCGAACTGGGTGACCAGGCCGCCGCCCTCTTCATCGCAGTAGATCGCCGAGAAGTCAGTCAGTTTGGTGGGCGCGATGACCACGCCGCCGGCGTGCTTGCCGACGTTACGCACAACGCCTTCCAGCTTGCGCGCCATTTCCCAGATTTCGGCCGCTTCCTCATCCACCTTGAGGAAGTCGCGCAGGATCTCTTCCTGCTCGTAGGCTTTTTCCAGGGTCATGCCGACTTCGAAGGGAATCATCTTGGACAGACGATCAGCCAATCCGTAGGACTTGCCCTGCACCCGCGCCACGTCCCGGACCACCGCCTTCGCGGCCATGGAACCAAATGTGATGATCTGGCTGACCGCGTTGCGGCCGTATTTTTCGGCCACGTACTCGATGACCCGATCGCGACCGTCCATGCAGAAGTCGACGTCGAAGTCGGGCATGGAGACCCGCTCTGGGTTAAGGAAACGTTCGAACAGCAGGTCATATTCCAGCGGGTCGAGGTCGGTGATCTTCTGCACGTAGGCCACCAGCGAGCCGGCACCCGACCCTCGGCCCGGCCCCACCGGCACGCCGTTGCTCTTGGCCCACTGGATGAAGTCCATAACGATCAGGAAGTAACCGGGGAACCCCATCTGGATGATGATATCCAGCTCGAAATTCAGGCGGTCGACATAGACCTGTCGCTTGGCCTCGTAGTCCGGCGTGGTCTCTCTCGGCCAGAGCACGGCGAGGCGCTCTTCCAGCCCCTCGAAGGACACCTTGCGGAAATATTCGTCGATGGTCATGCCATCGGGGATAGGGAAGTTGGGCAGAAAGTGCGTGCCCAGCTTGACGTCGATGTTGCAGCGCTTGGCGATCTCGACGGTGTTGGCGAGGGCGTCCGGCAGGTCGCTGAACAGCTCGGCCATCTCCTCCGCGCTCTTCAGGTACTGCTGATCGCTGTAGTTGTGCGAGCGGCGCGGGTCGTCCAGCGCGCGGCCTTCACCAATGCACACACGGGTTTCGTGGGCTTCGAAATCTTCCTGCTTGATGAAGCGCACGTCGTTGCTGGCAACCAGCGGCACGCCATGGCGCTCGGCCAGGGCGACGGCCGCGTGCAGGTGTTCTTCATCATTGATGCGGTTGGTACGCTGGACTTCGATGTAGAAGCGGTCCTGGAAGACCGTCAGCCACTCCTTCAGCAGCTCGTCGGCTTCGGCCGGATTGCCGCCGAGGAGGGCCATGCCGATCTCGCCTTCCTTCGCCGCAGACAGGGCAATCAACCCTTCGCTGGCTTCGGCGACCCACTCGCGCTCGATCACTACCAGACCATTGCGCTGGCCGTGCATGAAGCCCCGGGAAATCAGTTCGGTGAGGTTGAGGTAGCCTTTGGGGTTCATCACCAGCAGGCTGAGACGGCTCAGCGGTGCATCGCGGTCGCGTCCGGCCAGCCAGATGTCGGCCCCGCAGATCGGCTTGATGCCTGCACCCATGGCGGCCTTATAGAATTTCACCAACGAACACATGTTGTGCTGGTCGGTCACCGCCACGGCCGGCATGTTCATGGCCGTGAGCGCTTTGACCAAGGGTTTTACTCGGACCAGACCATCAACGAGGGAGTATTCGGTGTGCAGGCGTAGATGAACGAAAGAAGCCGGCATGGGTGATCCTATGGTGCACAAAAAACGAAGGCCGGATTGTACCGGCCATTCAGAAAAACATCAGCCCGCGATCAACTGAGTGGCAGCGACATGAAGCCGGTGGAGACCATCATGTCCCGCGCCGCCCAGGCTTGACGGACCGGGCCAAAGGAACGCCGGTGAATGGGCGTAGGACCCAGGCGCGCCAGTGCTTCAAGGTGCACGGCCGTGGGATAACCTTTATGGCCGCCGATGCCGTAGCCCGGATAAAGCAGCTCCATGCGCGCCATTTCCCGATCGCGACTGACCTTGGCCAGAATCGACGCGGCGGCAATGGCCGGCACGTGGGCATCGCCCTGAATGACCGGCGCGCTGGGCACCGACAGCTGCGGGCAGCGATTGCCGTCGATCAGCGCCAGTTTCGGCGTGATGATCAAACCTTCTACGGCGCGCTTCATCGCCAGCATGGTGGCGTGAAGAATATTCAGCTCATCGATCTCTTCGACTTCAGCCCGCGCGATGTGCCAGCACAGTGCTTTCTCGCAAATCTCGTCGAACAGTCTTTCGCGCTTGGCTTCGGTGAGCTTCTTCGAATCGTTCAGCCCCAGAATCGGGCGCTTGGGGTCAAGAATGACCGCCGCGGTGACAACGGCGCCACACAGTGGGCCACGGCCGACTTCGTCGACACCGGCGACCAGATCCTCGACGAGATTGAAGTCCAGACCCATTTGCATTGATTGCCTGCTCATTGTGAAGGCGTTGCGCCAATCAGGTTCAACACCGCTTCGGCGGCCTGATTGGAGGCATCGCGACGCAAGGTTCGGTGAATCGCGTCGAAGCCGGCTGTCTGTGCGTCGCCGTTGTCCAGCAACGGCAACAGCGTCTGCGCCAGAGCCTCGGCGGTCGCCGCGTCCTGCAGAAGCTCCGGGACCAGCATGCGCTGGGCCAGCAGGTTCGGCAGCGACACGTACGGACTTTTCACCATCCGCTTGAGTATCCAGTAGGTCAGTGGCGCCAGGCGATAGGCTACCACCATCGGTCGTTTGTACAGCAGTGCTTCAAGGGTCGCGGTCCCGGAAGCGATCAGCACGGCATTACACGCTGCCAACGCCACATGGGACTGACCGTCGAGCAGCGTCAGGGGCAATTCGCGCCCTTGCAGCAGTTGCTCGATCTGTTCACGGCGTTGAGGGCTGGCACACGGCAACACGAAACGGATGTCGGGACGCGCAGTCATCAGGCGCTCGGCCGCGTCGAAAAACAGCGCACCGAGACGCCCGACTTCGCCGCCGCGACTGCCCGGCATCAACGCCACCACAGGGCCTTCGCCAAACCCGAGTTCAGCGCGCGCGGCCACTTGATCCGCCTGCAGCGCAATGGTGTCGGCCAACGGATGCCCGACAAAGCGCACCGGCACGCCTTGCTCTTCGTAAAAACGAGCTTCGAACGGCAGCAGGGTCAGCATCAGGTCGCAGCCATCGCGGATCTTCAGGACACGCTTCTGCCGCCACGCCCACACGGACGGGCTGACGTAATGAACGGTCTTGATGCCGGCCTGACGCAGCTTGAGCTCGATGTTGAGGGTGAAGTCCGGCGCGTCGATGCCGATGAACACGTCCGGCTTTTCGTCGATGAGGGTCTGAATCAGCAGCTTGCGACGAGCGAGCAGTTCTTTGAGGCGACCCAGCACTTCCACGAGGCCCATGACCGACAAGCGCTCCATCGGAAAATACGACGTCATGCCCTGTGCTTCCATGAGCGGTCCGCCAACACCGATGAATTCGGCGTCCGGATGCCGTGACTTGATCGCACGCATCAAGCCGGAGCCGAGAATGTCGCCGGAGGCCTCTCCGGCCACCAGCGCAATACGCAACCGAGCCATGGTCAGCGGGTGATGCCGCGAGTCGAGGACTGGATGGACTTGAGGAACAGCTCGACTTCAGGGAACTGCGCAGCGGGTTCGCTCAGCTCGACGATCGCCTGCTCCACTGTCAGGCCCTGACGGTAGACGGTTTTGTACGCGCGGCGCAGCGCATGAATCGATTCTTCGGAGAAGCCCCGACGGCGCATCCCTTCGAAGTTCATGCTGCGGGCTTCGGCCGGGTTGCCGAACACGGTGACGAACGCGGGAACGTCCTTGCCGATGGCAGTGCCCATGCCGGAAAAGCTGTGCGCGCCGATGTGGCAGTACTGATGCACCAGGGTAAACCCGGACAGAATGGCCCAGTCATCCACGTGCACATGGCCAGCCAACGCCGTGTTGTTGACCAGAATGCAGTGGTTGCCGATGACGCTGTCATGACCGATGTGCGCGTACGCCATGATCAGGTTGTGATCACCGAGGGTGGTTTCCGCACGGTCCTGAATGGTGCCACGGTGGATCGTCACGCCTTCGCGGATGACGTTGTGGTCACCGATCACGAGACGCGTCGCTTCCCCTTTGTATTTCAGATCAGGCGTGTCCTCACCCACCGAAGAAAACTGGTAGATGTGGTTGTGTTTACCGATCTTGGTCGGGCCGCGCAGAATCACATGCGGACCGATCACTGTACCCTCGCCGATTTCCACACCAGGTCCGACGATCGACCACGGGCCGACCTCCACCTTGTCGGCCAGCACGGCCGTCGGATCGATGATTGCGCGAGAGTCAACCAAACTCATAGTTTGCGTTCCGCACAGATGATTTCAGCCGAGCATACCGGCTTGCCATCAACCGATGCCTGGCACTCGAACTTCCAGATCTGCCGCTTGCAGCTCAGGAACTTCGCTTCGAGGATCAACTGATCGCCTGGTAGCACTGGCTGGCGGAAGCGCAGTTTGTCGGAGCCGACGAAGTAATACAGGGTGCCATCGGCAGGCTTCACATCGAGCATTTTGAAGCCCAGGATGCCGGCAGCTTGAGCCATGGCCTCGATAATCAGCACGCCCGGCATGATCGGGTGCTGAGGAAAGTGACCGTTGAAGAAAGGCTCGTTGATGCTGACATTCTTGTAGGCACGAATGCTCTTGGTCTCGACATCCAGCTCCACCACACGGTCCACAAGCAGGAACGGGTAACGGTGCGGCAGATATTCGCGGATTTCGTTGATGTCCATCATTTCGAAAGGAAGCCTGTAGTAAAGAGTGGGAGGGCGCGACTAACGCGCGTCACTCCTCTAGCAAATCAAGGAGGCAGTTTATCGGCTGTGCACGCTTGATAAGAAAAAGGTATCAGCCATCAGATGAAGCTTTACCGCCTGAGGTCACTGCCTCGACAATCTTTTCCAGGTGCTGCAGGCGTCGCGCCATGTCGTCGAGATGACGCATGCGTGCCGCGCTCTTGCGCCACTCCGCAGCCGGCTGCATCGCCGTCCCCGAAGAATACGAGCCGGGCTCGGTGATCGACCGGGTGACCATGGTCATGCCGGTGACGAAAACCCCGTCGCAAATCTCGATATGCCCCACCAGCCCGACACCGCCCGCGAGCATGCAATGCTTGCCGATCTTGGCGCTGCCCGAAATGCCGACGCACGCGGCCATGGCCGTGTGATCGCCGATCTGGACGTTGTGAGCGATCTGAATCTGGTTATCCAGCTTCACGCCATTGCCGATCCGGGTGTCATCCATGGCGCCGCGGTCGATGGCGGTGTTCACGCCAATCTCGACATCGTCACCAATGGTCACGCCGCCAATCTGCGCGATCTTCTGCCAGACGCCTTTCTCGTTGGCGAAGCCGAAACCTTCACCGCCCAACACCGCACCGGACTGGATCACCACACGCTGCCCGATACGGACGTCGTGGTACAGCGTGACACGGGGGGCAAGCCAGCCGCCCTCGCCGATCACGCTGCGCGCACCGATGAAGCACTGCGCACCAATGGTCACGCCCGCCGCAATCCGTGCGCCGCTCTCGATCACCGCATAGGCACCCACACTGGCAGCCGGGTCGACGAACGCGTCCGCCGCCACCACCGCCGTCGGGTGTACGCCGACAGGAGCCTTGGGCTTGGGATCGAACAGATGGGAAATACGGGCGTACGCAAGGTAAGGATCAGGCACCAGCAATGCGTCGGCGGCGTACCCTTCAGCATCCGCCGGCTTGAGCAGCACGGCAGCGGCCTGGGTGGTCGCGAGGAATTTTCGGTACTGAGGATTGGCCAGAAAACTGACCTGATCAGGACCGGCTTCCTGCAAGGTTGCCAGTCCTGTGATTTGCTTGTCCGCCGGGCCACGCAGGGTGGCGCCGAGGAACTCGGCCAATTGGCCGAGTGTGATGGTCGCGGTCATTAACTTACTTCAGCTGATTCATGCGCTCGATAACCTGGCGAGTGACGTCATATTGCGGCTTGACGTCAATCACGGCACCGCGCTCGAACACTAGGTCAAAGCCGCCTTTCTTGATGACTTCTTCTACGGCCTGGTCCAGCTTGGGCTTGAGTTGCTTGAGCATGTCGCGGTCAGCGACTGCCTTGGCTTCGTTCAGCTCTTTGGACTGGAACTGGAAGTCACGGGCCTTTTGCTTGAAGTCCAGCTCCAGACGCTCGCGCTCAGGCTGGGCCATTTTGTCGCCACCGGCGACCAGACGATCCTGAATACCTTTGGCGCTGCTTTCCAGAGCCTTCAGTTTGGTCAACTGAGGACCGAATTTTTTCTCTGCATCTACCGCGTACCGTTTGGCCGCGTCGGATTCGAGCAGGGCCATTTGGTAGTTCAGTACAGCGATCTTCATGTCAGCAAATGCCGGGCCTGCGATCAGAACCGTTGCCAGCAATGCCAATTGGGTCAACTTACGCACGATGTAACTCCTACAGAATCCGTTGTCGTTAGCAGTGATCAGACCCTTAGAAGGTCTGACCGAGAGAGAATTGGAAGACCTGGGTTTCGGTGCTGTCGTCCGGTTTCTTGACCGGCATCGCCAGTGCAAAACTCAACGGACCCAATGCTGTGACCCACGTCACGCCCACACCGACCGAACTGGCCAGACCCGACAACTCTGGGCCGTTGCACTCGACCTTCTGACCATCGGTCGTGGTCTTCTGCGAGCCGCAGTTGGTGTTGAAAACGTTACCCACGTCCCAGAACAGCGAGGTACGCAGCGAACGCTGGTCCTTGATGAACGGCAGCGGGAACAGGATTTCCGCACCGCCAGTGATGAGGACGTTACCACCGAACGGCAGCGGATCCTGGTCCGGGTCGGCAAGGGTGCCACTGCCTGCACGGCCACTACTTGGTGTACTGCGCGGGCCCAGCGTACTGTCCTTGAAGCCACGTACCGAGTTGAAGCCACCCGCGTAGTAGTTCTCGTAGAACGGCAGACCGGACGTCGAGCCATAACCGTCGCCGTAACCCAGCTCAGAGTGCAGGCGCAGGGTGTAGTTGTTGGTGATCGGGTGGAACAACTGGCCGCGATAATCAAGCTTGTAGAACGACAGGTCGCTGCCCGGAATGGTGGTTTCCAGGGTCAGGCTCTGGGAGCTACCACGGGTTGGCAGTGTGCCTTTGTTCAAGGTGGACTCGGACCAGCCTACCGACGCCTTGAAGTTGGTGAAGCTGTCGCCTTCTCTGTTGATGAAGTCGAAGATCTCGTCAACGGTGTACCTGCCCGTGCTCAGCTCGTCTTTCTGTACCGACAGGCCGAAGTTCAGGCGAGAGGTTTCGCTGATCGGGTAGCCCATGTTGATACCGGCACCCAGGCTGTCTACCGAGTAGCTCGCCACGTCGACGTCGAGGTCGTCGTAGTTGGTCTTGCGGTAGAACGCGCTGTAGCCGAGGCTCACCCCATCCGGCGTGAAGTACGGATCGACGTAGCTAAAGTTGTAACGGGTCTGGTATTCACTTTTGGTCAGGCCGATGCTGACTTTGTTACCGGTACCCAGGAAGTTGTTCTGGCTGATGGAACCACCCAGGATAAGGCCCGCGCTCTGCGCAAAGCCGACACTGGCGGTGATCGAACCGGACGCCTGCTCTTCAACAGCGTAGTTCACATCAACCTGATCGTCGGTGCCAGGCACCGCCGGGGTTTCAACGTTCACTTCCTTGAAGAAGCCCAGACGGTCAAGACGGGTCTTGGACTGGTCGATCAGGTAAGTGGATGCCCAGCCGCCTTCCATCTGGCGCATCTCGCGACGCAGCACTTCGTCCGCTGTCTTGGTGTTGCCGCGGAAGTTGATGCGGTTCACGTAAGCACGTTTGCCCGGATCGACAACGAAGGTGATATCGACCGTGTGGTCTTCATCGTTCGGCGTCGGCACACCGTTAACGTTGGCGAAGGTGTAACCCTCGTTACCCAAACGACGGGTTATCAGTTCGGACGTGGTGGTCATGACCTTGCGGGAGAACACCTGGCCCGGCTTGACCAGCAGCAGCGACTTGACCTGATCTTCAGGCACCTTGAGGTCGCCGCTCAGCTTGACCGACTTGACGCTGTACTTCTCGCCCTCATGAATGTTGACGGTGATGTACACGCTCTTCTTGTCGGGCGTGATGGAGACCTGGGTCGAGGCGATATCCATGTTGATATAGCCGCGGTCAAGGTAGTACGAACGCAGACGTTCCAGGTCGCCGGAGAGTTTTTCACGGGCGTACTTGTCGTCGTTCTTGAAGAAGGAAAGCCAGTTGGTGGTTTTCAGTTCGAAGAGGTCAACCAGATCGTCTTCAGGGAAGACCGAGTTGCCCACCACGTTGATGTGCTGGATGGCCGCGACCGCGCCTTCATTGATGTTGATCTTCAGACCCACGCGGTTACGCGGCTGCGGCACGACTTCGGTGGCGACTTCTGCAGAGTAGCGGCCTTGCGCAACGTACTGACGTTGCAGCTCGTTGCGGACGCCTTCCAGCGTTGCACGCTGGAAGATCTCGCCTTCGGCCAGACCCGACTGCTTCAGACCCTTCATCAGGTCCTCAGTGGTGATCGCTTTGTTGCCTTCGATCTCGATACTCGAAACCGACGGACGCTCGACAACTGTGATGACCAGGACGTTACCGTCGCGGCCCAGCTGGATGTCCTGGAAAAATCCGGTTTTGAACAGCGCGCGAGTTGCGTCAACGAGACGCCCATCATCGGCCTGTTCACCCACGTTCAACGGCAGCGCACCAAACACGCTGCCGGCGGAAACCCGCTGCAGACCGTTGACACGGATATCGGAGATAGTGAAGGACTCGGCGTGAACTTCGGCGATCATCAGTACGGCAAGAACCGCAGTTAGCAGCAGACGTTTCATGAAGTCCTTTCTTATTCCAACTGGCAATAAACAAACTGCCGCAAAATGCGGCAGATTCACAATTCGGCGTAGCTTTTACAGTCGTCCCAGATCGTTGACCAGTGCGAGCAACATCACTCCAACCACCAGACTGATACCGATCTGAACCCCCCAGCCCTGCACCTTCTCTGACAGTGGTCGACCACGCGCCCACTCGATCAGATAAAACAGCAAGTGCCCCCCATCCAGCACGGGTATGGGCAGCAAATTGAGAACACCCAGGCTTATGCTCAGATAAGCGAGGAAATTCAGGAAGTCACCTATGCCTGACTGGGCCGAAGCGCCCGCCACTTTAGCAATGGTTATCGGTCCGCTCAAGTTTTTTACCGAGAGCTCGCCGAACAACATTTTCTTCAGCGAATCGAGCGTCAGCACGCTCATGGTCCAGGTACGCCGCGCGCCTTCTGCGACGGCGGCTACAGGCCCGTAGCTGACCTCGCGCAACATCTCCGGCGGCCAATCCACGCCTTTCACGCCGGCACCGAGATACCCGGTCGCCGCAGGGCCTTCGCCACGTGTAACCAGATCGACGGGTACCTCCAACTGCGCGCCGTCACGCTCGACGCGCACCGAAATCCGCGTATCGGGGTGGACACGAACCCAGTCCACGACCTTCTGCCATTCGTCGACTGGCTCGTCGTTGAGGGCCAGCAGGCGGTCGCCGGTTTTGAGGCCTGCGGTTTGTGCGGGACCTTTGGGATCAAGCTCTGCCAGAACCGGCGGCAGGGCCGGACGCCACGGACGAATACCCAGCGAACGAATCGGGTCCGGCTCGGCTGCGCCCTTGAGCCAGTCGTTCAGCGCCAGCGAACGCGGGGTCTCCACATCAGAACCCTGTTCGCGAACCTTCAACGCGATGCTGCCGCTCTCACCCAGACGACGTACCAGTTGCAGGTTAACGCCTGCCCATCCGGTAACAGCCTCACCATCAACCGAGACAATTTCCTGACCGGAACTCAGCCCGGCCTTTTCCGCAATACTGCCTGGTTCGACGCCGCCCACGACGGGCCGGACCTGCTGGCTACCCAGCATTGCGAGTACCCAGAAAAATACAATCGCCAGCAGAAAGTTGGCGACCGGGCCCGCAATCACGATAGCGATGCGCTGGTAAACCGACTTGCGGTTAAAAGATTGATCAGCCAGCTCGGGGGGCACGTCACCCTCCCGTTCATCGAGCATTTTCACGTAGCCGCCGAGGGGAATCGCCGCCACGACGTATTCGGTGCCCTGGCGATCACTCCAGCGCAACAACGGCATGCCAAAGCCCACCGAGAAACGCAGAACCTTGACACCACAGCGACGCGCCACCCAGAAGTGACCGAATTCGTGAAACGTCACCAGCACGCCCAGCGCAACCAGGGTGCCGACAATCATGTATAGCGCGCTCATCGCTGCCCTCCGGGTACCGATCTAACGGTGCGTTTAAGCCCACATTGCGTGCGAATCATTGAAAACGTTGCCGCCTTGAACGACTGCCTAGCGCCCATTACGGTCCAGCCATTGCCCGGCCAGCGAGCGGGCACGTGCATCAATCTCGAAAACCGTTTCCAGGTCAGACACGGCGACCACAGGCTCAAGGTTTAAAACCTCGTCGATCATACTCGCGATTTCCGGGTAGCGAATGCGCTGGTCCAGAAACGCAGCGACCGCGATTTCATTGGCAGCATTCAGCACCGCAGGCGCACTGTCGCCCGCCTCAGCAGCTTGCCGCGCCAGACGCAGGCATGGGAAGCGCACTTCGTCCGGTGCTTCAAAGTCCAGCCGCGCAATACTGAACAGATCCAGCGGCGCAACGCCCGAATCGATTCGTTCCGGCCATGCAAGCGCGTGGGCAATCGGCGTGCGCATGTCGGGATTGCCCAACTGCGCCAGCACCGAGCCGTCGACGTAATCGACCATCGAATGGATCACGCTCTGCGGGTGAATCACCACCTCGATCCGCGCGGGCGTCGTGTCGAACAGCCAGCAGGCTTCGATCAGCTCAAGGCCCTTGTTCATCATGCTGGCGGAGTCGACGGAGATCTTGCGACCCATGGACCAGTTGGGATGGGCACAGGCCTGATCCGGAGAGACGTGCTCCAGATCGACGAGTGGTGTCTGACGGAACGGGCCACCGGATGCGGTCAGCAGAATGCGTCTGACGCCGACCTTCTCCAGACCGCTCTCGTAATCACGCGGCAGGCACTGGAAGATCGCGTTGTGCTCGCTGTCGAGCGGCAGCAGTACCGTGCCACTGCGGCGAACAGCCTGCATGAACAAGGCGCCGGACATGACCAGCGCTTCCTTGTTGGCCAGCAGGACTTTCTTGCCCGCTTCGACAGCGGCAAGGGTCGGGCGCAAACCGGCCGCACCGACGATCGCGGCCAGCACCGTATCAACCAGAGGGTGAGCAGACACTTCGCAGAGCCCGCCCTCCCCCACCAGCACGCGCGTATCGAGACCGGCCGCACGCAGGTCGTCCTGCAGTTGCCTGGCGGCAGCCGTCGTCGGAACCACGGCGAACTGCGGTGTATGACGCACGCACAACGCCAACAGCTCGGCCAGGCGGGTGTAACCCGTCAGAGCAAATACCTGGTAACGCGCCGGATGCCGCGCGATGACGTCCAGCGTGCTCAGACCCACAGAGCCCGTTGCGCCAAGCACGGTAATGAGCTGAGGCGTACTCACATCACGCCCCAGTCCCGGGCAGCCCAGAGCAGCAAGGCGAATACCGGAATGGCGGCGGTCAGGCTGTCGATGCGATCGAGCACGCCGCCGTGGCCCGGCAGCAGGTTGCTGCTGTCCTTTACCCCGGATTTGCGCTTGAACATGCTCTCGGTGAGATCACCAACGACCGAAATCAGCACGACAATGGCAGCACACACCAACGCGAAGATGATTTCGCCCAGTGACCAGCCGCGGTAAACACCCACCACCGCAGTGATCAGCAGGCACGTCGCCAGACCACCATAAAGGCCTTCCCAGCTTTTGCCCGGGCTGACCTTCGGCGCCAGCTTGCGCTTGCCGAATGCCTTGCCGGAGAAGTAGGCGCCGATGTCGGCACCCCACACCAGAATCATCACCGACAGGATCAGCCAGTTGCCCAGCGGCATTTGCTTGATCAGCACCAGCCCCTGCCATGCCGGCAGCAGTATCAGCAAACCGATCAGCAGCTTGCAGATGGCGCTGGACCAATGCTCGCTGGACTCGGGAAAAGTGAGCACCAGCCAGGTTGCCACCAGCCACCAGATCAGCGCTGCCACCAGCAGCCACGGCGCAAGGTCGGGCAGCAGGTACAACAGAAACAGCAGCACAGCGACCACCACTGCGTACAGAACGCGGGCCGATTGCGCTTCGAAGCCGGAAAGCCGCGCCCATTCCCAGGCGCCAAGCACGACGACCGCGCCGATGAACAATGCGAAGCTACCGCCTGTCAGAAGAAAAAAACCGCACAGGGCCAGCGGCGCAAGGATCAGCGCAGTGATGATTCGTTGTTTAAGCATTAAGCGCGGGCTCCAGCTTCTACCTGCTCGCTGGTTTTCCCGAAGCGGCGTTGGCGAGAAGCGAAATCGGCCAGCGCAGTGCGCATGGCATCGTGTTTGAAGTCCGGCCAGAACAGGTCGGAGAAATACAGCTCGGCATAGGCCAGCTGCCAGAGCAGGAAATTGCTAATGCGGTGCTCGCCACCCGTGCGGATGCAGAGGTCGGGCAACGGCAGGTCGCCGGTGGCCAGGCACGTCTGCAGCAGCTCCGGTGTGATGTCTTCCGGTCGCAAGTGGCCGGCCTGAACCTCACGGGCCAGCCGCTGGGCAGCCTGAGCAATATCCCACTGACCGCCGTAATTGGCGGCGATCTGCAGAACGAAGCGGCTGTTTTCAGCCGTGCGCTGCTCGGCTTCGCGTATGGCGGCCTGAAGCTCGGGGTGAAACCGCGAACGGTCACCAATGATCCGCAGGCTGATGCCGTTCTCGTTCAAGCGCTTGGTTTCGCGACGCAGCGCCGTGAAGAACAACTCCATCAGCGCGCCGACTTCTTCCGCCGGGCGCTGCCAGTTCTCGCTGGAGAACGCGAACAAGGTCAGCACCTCGACCTTGGCCTCGGCGCAGACCTCAATCACCGCACGAACAGCGTCCACGCCGGCCTTGTGGCCTGCTACACCGGGCAGCAGACGCTTCTTGGCCCAGCGATTGTTCCCGTCCATGATGATCGCGACATGACGCGGCACCGATGCCGGCGCAGCCAGCTTTGTCTTATCCATGAAAGCTTCCCGGCCCTTATACGGCCATCAGGTCCGCTTCTTTGGACTTGGTCGCGGCGTCGATGTCAGCCTCAGCCTTGTCCGTCAGCTTCTGGATGTCGGCAGCAGCGCGGCGCTCTTCGTCTTCGCTGATTTCCTTGTCCTTGACCAGCTTCTTCAGCTCACCCAAAGCGTCACGGCGGATATTACGCACGGCAACGCGGGCGTCTTCTGCGGCGCTGCGTGCCTGCTTGGTGAAACCCTTGCGGGTCTCTTCCGTCAGGGCAGGCATGGAGATCAACAGCATCTCGCCCAGGTTCGTCGGGTTGAGGTTCAGACCGGCGCTCTGAATGGCCTTGTCGACCGCGGAGAGCATGTTGCGCTCGAATGCCACCACCTGCAGCGTGCGGGAGTCCTTCACGGTGACGTTGGCGACGCCGCTCAACGGGGTGTCGGAACCGTAGTACGGCACCATCACGCTGCCGAGAATACTCGGGTGCGCCTTGCCGGTACGGATCTGGCCGAATGCATGGGCCAGGGACTCAAGGGATTTCTTCATCCGCTCTTGAGCGTCTTTCTTGATTTCGTTGATCATTGTTCGCCTTCCTCGATCAAAGTACCTTCCGCGCCGCCATGCACAATGTTCAGCAAGGCGCCGGGCTTGTTCATATTGAAGACACGCAGTGGCATCTTGTGGTCACGACACAGACAGATGGCTGTCAGATCCATTACACCCAGCTTGCGATCCAGCACTTCGTCATAGGTCAGACGATCGAACTTCTCGGCATGCGGGTCCTTGAATGGATCGGCAGTGTACACACCATCGACCTTGGTTGCTTTCAGCACGACATCAGCGTCGATCTCGATCGCACGCAGGCACGCTGCGGAATCCGTGGTGAAGAACGGATTGCCGGTACCGGCCGCGAAAATCACGACTTCCTTGGCGTTCAGGTGACGCATGGCTTTGCGACGATCGTAGTGATCGGTTACGCCCACCATGGAAATGGCGGACATCACGATGGCCGAGATATTGGCCCGTTCCAGCGCATCACGCATGGCCAAGGCGTTCATCACGGTGGCCAGCATGCCCATGTGGTCGCCTGTGACCCGATCCATGCCGGCCGCGCTCAGAGCTGCGCCGCGGAACAGGTTACCGCCACCGATGACCAGACCGACCTGAACGCCGATGCCCACCAGTTGACCGACCTCCAGTGCCATGCGATCCAGCACCTTGGGATCGATGCCGAACTCTTCCGACCCCATCAGGGCCTCGCCGCTGAGCTTGAGTAGAATGCGTTTATAGCGAGCTTGATAGCCACTGCCCTGCTGAGCCATTGCGAATCTCTCCTGCGGCGTTTGAAAAAATCGTTCGAGTAGCGGGCCGTTTTCGGCCTGCGCTCACTCTAGGTCACTGCTTCAGGGAAGTGCAGCCTCTTGGGCCCAAACCCCGAAAAAACAAATTCCGTGCAGCAATAGCAATTCCGCGTAGCGCTTTGACAAAGAGGCTGCGCGCGTTAGCGGGCAGCCTCTTCGGGGCGACAGTTGGGAAACCGTCTTATTGCTTGCTTGCAGCTACTTGAGCAGCGACTTCTTCAGCGAAGTTGTCGACTGGCTTCTCGATGCCTTCGCCTACCTTGAAGTAGGTGAAGGAAACGATTTCAGCGCCGGCTTTCTTGGCCAGTTCACCGACCTTGATTTCAGGGTTCTTGACGAACGCCTGCTCAACCAGGCTTGCTTCAGCCAGGAACTTGCTGATACGGCCGCCAACCATTTTCTCGGCGATTTCAGCAGGCTTGCCTTTCAGCTTGTCTTCGTTCAACTGCATGAAGACATTCTTCTCGCGCTCGATCGCTTCTGGCGAAACGTCCGAAGGCAGCAGAAACTCAGGGTTGGTCGCTGCTACGTGCATGGCGATGTCTTTCGCCAGCTCTGCATCGCCGCCCTTGAGGACGACAACCACGCCGATCTTGTTGCCGTGCAGGTACGAACCCAGCACGTCGCCTTCGATGCGGGCCAGACGACGAATATTGACGTTCTCGCCAACCTTGCCGACCAGAACCAGACGATCAGCTTCCATCGCTTCAACCAGAGGCTCAACGGTGGTCAGCTTGTCAGCAAATGCTTTCTCGACGCTCTTGGCGACGAATGCCTTGAAGTCGTCCTGCAGAGCCAGGAAGTCGGTCTGGGAGTTGACTTCGATCAGGACTGCGGCTTTGCCGTCGTCCTTGATGGCGATGGCGCCTTCAGCAGCAACGTTGCCTGCTTTTTTGGCTGCCTTGATTGCGCCCGAAGCACGCATATCGTCGATGGCTTTTTCGATGTCGCCGCCAGCCTTGGTCAAGGCCTTTTTGCAATCCATCATGCCTTCGCCGGTACGCTCGCGCAGTTCTTTGACCAACGCTGCAGTAATCTCTGCCATTTCAAAATCCTCTTGGATAGGTCTTCAACCATTCCACCCGCAAGACGGGCGTTCAAATTCTTGAAAATCCATGGTGACTGCTGCACATGACAATAAGATCGATGGCAACGTCAGATGGTTTTCGAGGTGGCAAAAAGGGGGCCAAGCCCCCTTTTTGCGTACTGAGTCAACGCCAGGCGTTTGTTACTCAGCCTTCAACAGTTGCCGCTGGAGCTTCTTCAGCGTAAACGTCGGTGCCGCCAGCATTGTTGTTGCGACCACGGATCACAGCGTCAGCCATCGAACCCATGTACAACTGGATGGCGCGGATTGCGTCATCGTTGCCCGGGATGATGTAGTCAACGCCTTCAGGGCTGCTGTTGGTGTCGACAACGCCGATGACCGGGATACCCAGCTTGTTGGCTTCGGTGATCGCGATGCGCTCGTGATCAACGTCGATAACGAACAGAGCGTCTGGCAGACCGCCCATGTCCTTGATACCGCCCAGGCTACGATCCAGTTTTTCCAGATCGCGAGTGCGCATCAGCGCCTCTTTCTTGGTCAGCTTGGTGAACGTGCCGTCTTCTGCCTGGACTTCGAGATCACGCAGACGCTTGATGGAAGCGCGGATGGTCTTGAAGTTGGTCAGCATGCCGCCCAACCAGCGGTGATCGACGTACGGCGAACCGCAACGTGCTGCTTCTTCAGCAACGATCTTGCCAGCGGAACGCTTGGTGCCGACGAACAGAATCTTGTTTTTGCCCTGAGCCAGGCGCTCAACGAAAGTCAGCGCTTCGTTGAACATAGGCAGGGTTTTTTCAAGGTTGATGATGTGAATCTTGTTGCGCGCGCCGAAAATGTATTTACCCATTTTCGGGTTCCAGTAACGGGTCTGGTGACCGAAGTGCACACCGGCCTTCAGCATATCGCGCATATTGACTTGGGACATGATAGTTCCTTGATAAGTCGGGTTAGGCCTCCACGTATCCCAATGACCAACCAGCGGCTTGAGCCGAAGGCACCCAGGTCATCGTGTCGACACGTGTGTGGGTTAGAGCTTTCGGGGCAGACCCCGTAAAGCGGCGCATTTTATATCACAAAAGACTGGATAACGGAACTCGAAATAAGAGGCTGTTTTTCCAACGCTTTTGTCCCCCTTGTGCGAGCGACGGGAGACCCTGCCCGCACCAATGGAGGACGGGATGATAACCCGCCTGACGGCGGTCTGGTAGAATCGCGTTTTTTCCGTATCAAGCCGTGGCTGTGCCGCGCCGAGAGAGCCTGTTTAATGACCGTGACACTGAAGACCCCCGAAGACATCGAAAAGATGCGCGTTGCCGGCCGCCTGGCCGCGGACGTGCTGGAAATGATCGGTGACTATGTAAAGCCTGGCGTGACCACCGAAGAGCTGGACCGCATCTGCCACGACTACATCGTCAACGAGCAGAAGGCCATTCCGGCGCCGTTGAATTACAAGGGTTTCCCGAAATCCATCTGCACCTCGATCAACCACGTGGTTTGCCACGGCATCCCGAACGAGAAGCCGCTCAAGAATGGCGACGTGCTGAACATCGACGTCACCGTCATCAAGGACGGCTACCACGGCGACACCAGCAAGATGTTCCATGTGGGCAAAGTGCCTGAGTGGGCCGAGCGTCTCTCCCGCGTCACCCAAGAGTGCCTCTATAAAGGCATCGAAGTGGTCAAGCCGGGCGCGCACCTGGGCGATATCGGCGAAGTGATCCAGAAGCATGCCGAAAAGAACGGCTTCTCGGTCGTCCGCGAATACTGCGGCCACGGCATCGGCAGGGTGTTCCACGAAGAGCCGCAAGTGCTGCACTACGGCGAGGCCGGCGACGGCATTGAGCTGAAGGAAGGCATGACCTTCACCATCGAACCGATGATCAACCAGGGCAAGGCCGACACGCGTCTGCTGGGCGACGGCTGGACAGCCATCACCAAGGACCGCAAGCTTTCCGCGCAGTGGGAGCACACCATCCTGGTGACCGCGACCGGCTACGAAATCTTCACCCTGCGCAGCGATGACACCATCGCCCGCACCTCGGCCTGATCGCGAAGTCGCTCGCCATTGTGGTCGGTACAGCCAGCACGGTCGGTTTAGCACGGTCGGTATAGATAGAAGGAAAGCAGTTCGATGCCGCAGGTGGACCCAGATTTGTTCGATCGCGGCCAGTTTCAGGCCGAGCTGGCACTGAAGGCCAGCCCCATACCCGCCTTCAAAAAAGCCATTCGTCAGGCGCGCGAAGTCCTGGACGGGCGCTTCAAGTCGGGCCGGGAAATACGCCGACTGATCGAGGACCGTGCCTGGTTCGTCGATAACATCCTGCAACAGGCCTGGGATCAGTTCGACTGGAGCGAAGACGCCGACATCGCCTTGCTGGCAGTCGGCGGCTACGGTCGTGGCGAACTGCATCCCTTTTCCGATATCGATCTGCTGATCCTGCTGGACAGCGCCGACCATGAGGTTTTCCGCGATTCCATCGAGCGTTTTCTGACGCTGCTGTGGGACATCGGTCTGGAAGTCGGTCAGAGCGTGCGCTCGGTGGACGAATGTGTCACCGAGGCTCGCGCGGATCTGACCGTCATCACGAATTTAATGGAGAGCCGCACGATTGCGGGTCCCGAGCGACTGCGTCAACGCATGCTCGCCGTGACCAGCACCCGCGAAATGTGGCCGAGCAAGGAGTTCTTCCTGGCCAAGCGCGCCGAGCAGAAGAACCGCCATCACAAATATTTCGACACCGAGTACAACCTTGAGCCCAACGTCAAAGGTTCGCCCGGCGGGCTGCGCGATATTCAGACCATCCTCTGGGTCGCACGTCGCCAGTACGGCACGCTGAATCTGCACGCACTGGCCGACGAGGGCTTTCTGCTGGAAAGCGAAAACGCGCTGCTGGCGTCCTCCCAGGAATTTCTCTGGAAGGTCCGTTATGCACTGCACATGCTGGCCGGTCGTTCCGAAGACCGTCTGCTGTTCGACTACCAGACCAGCATCGCGCGCCTGCTGGGTTACGAAGACAGCGACGCCAAGCTGGCCATCGAGCGCTTCATGCAGAAGTACTATCGCGAGGTCATGAGCATTGCGCAGCTCAGCGACCTGATCATCCAGCACTTCGAAGAAGTGATTCTCGCGGACGACGACGGCACGGTCACAGAGACGATCAACTCGCGCTTCCAGCTGCATGATGGTTACATCGAGGCGACCCATCCGAACGTCTTCAAGCGCACGCCGTTCGCGATGCTCGAGATCTTCGTGCTGATGGCGCAGCGCCCGGAAATAAAGGGCGTGCGCGCCGACACCATCCGGCTGCTGCGGGAACACCGCTACCTGATCAACGACGATTTCCGCAACGATATCCGCAACACCAGCCTGTTCATCGAGCTGTTCAAATGCGAGATCGGTATCCACCGCAACCTGCGGCGGATGAACCGTTACGGCATTCTGGGCCTGTACCTGCCGGAGTTCGGCCACATCGTCGGGCAGATGCAGCACGACCTGTACCACATCTATACGGTCGATGCCCACACCCTGAACCTGATCAAGCACCTGCGTAAGCTGCAGTACACGCAGGTGTCAGAGAAATTCCCGCTGGCCAGCAAGCTCATGGCCAGACTGCCCAAGCCCGAGCTCATTTATCTGGCCGGGCTTTACCATGACATCGGCAAGGGCCGCGGCGGCGATCACTCGGAACTGGGCGCGGTCGATGCAGAAGCCTTCGGCATTCGGCATCACCTACCCCACTGGGACACCCAACTGATTGTCTGGCTGGTGCAGAACCACCTGGTGATGTCGACCACCGCCCAGCGCAAGGACTTGTCCGACCCGCAGGTGATTCACGACTTCGCTCAGTTCGTCGGCGATGAAGTGCATCTGGACTACCTGTACGTGCTGACCATCGCCGACATCAACGCGACCAATCCGACACTATGGAACTCGTGGCGTGCCAGCCTGTTGCGCCAGCTGTACACCGAGACCAAACGCGCGCTCAAGCGTGGGCTGGAGAACCCGGTCGACCGCGAGGAGCAGATCCGTCGCACGCAAACCGCCGCCCTGGATATTCTGGTGCGCAGCGGCACCGATCCCGATGACGTCGAGCAATTATGGTCGCAGTTGGGCGATGACTACTTTTTGCGTCACACCGCAGGCGACGTGGCCTGGCACAGCGACGCGATATTGCAGCAGCCAGCTGACGGCGGCCCGTTGGTGCTGATCAAGGAAACCACCCAGCGCGAGTTCGAAGGCGGCACACAGATCTTCATTTATGCGCCCGACCAGCATGACTTCTTCGCCGTAACCGTGGCGGCGATGGACCAGCTGAACCTGAACATCCACGACGCCCGGGTCATCACCTCAACCAGCCAGTTCACCCTCGACACCTACATCGTGCTCGACAGTGAGGGCGGTTCGATCGGTGAAAACCCGGAGCGCATCAAGGCCATTCGCGAAGGCCTGACCGAGGCGCTGCGCAACCCCGACGATTACCCGACCATCATCAAGCGCCGGGTGCCGCGCCAGCTCAAGCACTTTGCATTTGCCCCCGTGGTGACGATTTCCAACGACGCGCAAAGGCCGGTCACAGTGCTGGAGCTCAGCGCGCCGGATCGCCCCGGGCTGCTGGCGCGACTGGGCAAGATCTTCCTGGAGTTCGATCTGTCACTGCAGAACGCCAAGATCGCCACGTTGGGCGAGCGCGTGGAAGACGTGTTCTTCCTGACCGATGAAAACCACCAGCCGCTGTCCGATCCGCAACTGTGCCGACGCCTGCAGGATGAAATCGTCGAGCAACTCAGTGTCAATCCCGAGCCCGGCAGCGAGTTGCGCATCAGCATTTGAACCCGCCAGGACGGCATGACTTAAAGACTTGATTCAACGGCGCCCAGCCACATCGTGAACACGAGTGCGGGCGCCCAGCCTTGAGAACGATCGACATGAATAACGCCCTGCAGCAGCTTCAGCCCTACCCATTCGAGAAACTTCGCGCGTTGCTCGGTGCCGTCACGCCGAATCCGGACAAGCGTCCGATCGCCTTGTCGATCGGCGAACCCAAGCACAAATCGCCGGCGTTCGTCGCCAAGGCGCTGGCCGACAACCTCGATCAGATGGCGGTCTACCCGACCACCGCCGGGATTCCCGCGTTGCGTGAGGCCATCGCCAAATGGTGCGAGCGCCGTTTCAGCGTGCCTGCCGGCTGGCTGGATGCCACCAAACACGTGCTGCCGGTCAACGGCACCCGTGAAGCGTTGTTCGCGTTTACCCAGACGGTCGTCAATCGCAACGACAACGGTCTGGTGGTCAGCCCCAACCCGTTCTACCAAATCTATGAGGGCGCGGCGTTTCTGGCCGGCGCCACCCCGCACTATCTGCCGTGCCTGGCCGAACACGGTTTCAACCCGGATTTTGACGCGGTCAGCGCTGACGTCTGGGACCGCTGCCAGATTCTGTTTCTGTGCTCGCCCGGCAACCCGACCGGTGCGCTGATCCCGTTGGAAACCCTGAAGAAGCTCATCGCTCTGGCCGACAAACACGATTTCGTGATTGCCGCCGACGAGTGCTACAGCGAGCTGTATTTCGACGAAGCCACCCCACCGGCCGGCCTGCTCAGCGCCTGCGCCGAACTGGGCCGCCAGGATTTCAAGCGCTGCGTGGTGTTCCACAGCCTGTCCAAGCGTTCGAACCTGCCGGGCCTGCGCTCGGGTTTCGTCGCCGGCGATGCCGAGATTCTCAAAGCGTTCCTGCTCTATCGCACCTACCACGGCTGCGCGATGCCGGTGCAAACGCAACTGGCGAGCATCGCGGCCTGGAGCGACGAAGAACACGTGCGTGCCAACCGTACGCTGTACCGGGAAAAGTTTGACGCCGTGCTGGAAATCCTCAGCCCGGTCATGGACGTGCGACACCCGGACGGCGGCTTCTATCTATGGCCCAGCGTCGGGACTGATGACGCGAAGTTCTGCCGGGATCTGTTCGTCACCGAACACGTGACCGTGGTACCCGGCTCGTACCTGTCCCGGGATGTCGACGGCTTCAACCCGGGCGCAGGCCGAGTACGCATGGCACTGGTTGCACCGCTGGCCGAGTGCATCGAAGCCGCGCAGCGCATTCGGGATTTCGTCACAAGCCGCTGATATCTGTCTGGCTGAGGCGTTACTCGAGCCTCAGTGCGCCAGACCCAGATTGGCTTCATTGAGGTCCAGCTCCGCCAGCACCATGCGCAGCACGTCATCGCCGATCTGGCGATGACGGTGCAGGTTGTACAGTTCCAGGCGCTGGGCACGCAGGGCGTTGAGGCGCATGCGTTTCTCCAGTTGATCCATCTGGAACGCCAGGGCCTGTGCCTCGGCGGTGTCGTTGAAGATCTCCAGACGCTGTCGGTATTCGGACATGATCCGCGCTTTCACTTCAATGGCGAGCACTGCCTGCGCTGCGTCGGGTGAATCCGTCGCCGCCGGGATCGCTTCGTTCTCCAGTGTCTGAATCGCCGCTTGAGCCGTGCGTTTCCAGGCATCCCGCACTTCGCGCTTCATGCGCATATCAGGCTCACTGACCTGCCCACGCAAGAGCAGCGGCAAGCCAATGCTCGCCGACACCAGCGACAGCAAGATCACCCCGGCAGCAATGAAAATCAGCAAGTCACGCTCGGGAAAGTCGACGCCTGCGCTGATCAGCAGCGGCACCGACAATGTGCCTGCCAGCGTGACGGCACCGCGCACCCCGCCTACGGTCAGCAGCAATGACGAGCGAGTCGACAGATCCAGGGTGCCGTCGCCCCTGCCGCGCCAGCGCCGAATCTGGATCATCAGCCGCCAGACGCTTTGCACCCAGATGTAACGCAACACCGCGAGCACCACGAAGATCGCCAGCACCTCCAGGCAACGCCACAACAGGGTCGGCCACAGTGTCGCTTCGTGGTGGGTAACGGCGGTGATGATGTCCGGCAGTTGCAACCCCAGCAGCAGGAAGATCAGGCCGTTGAAGGCAAACTCCAACAGGGTCCACACGCTGCGGTTGAGCAGTCGTGTGCTGGTCTGGCGGGGCAGCAGATCGACCCAGCTTTGCATCATCCCCGCGGCCACTGCCGAGAGGATTCCGGAGAGTTCAAGCCGCTCGGCCAGGACGTAAGCGGCGAACGGCAGCAGCAACATGAACACCACGTGAGTCGCCGGATCATCCCAGCCCCGGGTAATCATCCGGCTGCGCAGTCGCCCCACCACCCAGCTGAGCGCAACGCCCACGGCCAGACCGCCACAGGCGACCAGCACAAAATTCAGGCTGGCATCGGTCAGGGAGAACACGCCTGTGGTGGCAGCTGCCAGCGCAAACTTGAAAGTCACCAGGCCGGTCGCATCGTTCATCAACGCCTCGCCCTGGAGCATGCGCATGATCGGCGCGGGCAGCCGGTCCTGGGCGATGGCCGAGACCGCCACGGCGTCGGTCGGCGACAGCACCGCCGCCAAGGCAAAGGCGACCGGCAAGGGAATGGAGGGCAGCAGCCAGTGGATGAAGTAACCGGCGCCTATCACGGTGAAAATCACCAAGCCTATCGCGAGGGTGAGAATCGCCCCGCGATAGCGCCAAAGATCACGCTTGGGCATCCGCCAGCCATCGGAAAACAACAGCGGCGGCAGGAACAAGAACAGAAACAGCTCAGGGTCGAGCGCCACGTGCAGACCCAACGTCGGCCAGGCCAGCAAGGCGCCCGCGGCGATCTGCACCAGCGGCAACGGCAGCGGAATCACCCGGGCCAGCAATCGCGAGACACCTACCAGCGTCAACAAGATAAGGACGGTATAGGCTGTTTGCATTGCGTGTTTCCCCAAGCGTGTGACACATGACTGACATCGGCAACAGACACGATGCGTCCGGCAAAGTGCCCCTCTTAGCGCCAGCCAGGATCATGGGATTCTGATCCATGAGTCGTGGTCAGCCATTTTCGGCACAGGTCACGGGCCACAATCCCTGGTCCAATAGACAAAGCGTCGGCCCGCCGCGCTTACCCGGCGTGTACGTGGCATAATCCTCCACCGTTTTTTTCAACCGTCCCGAAAGGAGCAGGCCTATGGCCAAGGAAACCCACACGTTGCACCTGTTTGGGATCAAGGCGTGCGACACGATGAAGAAGGCGCGCACCTGGCTCGACGAAAAATCGGTGAATTACGATTTCCACGACTACAAGACCCAGGGCATTGATCGCGACCACCTGACCCGTTGGTGCAACGAGCACGGCTGGCAGACGGTCCTCAACCGCGCCGGCACGACCTTTCGCAAACTGGACGAGGCGCAGAAAGCCGACCTCGACCAGGAAAAGGCCATTGAGCTGATGCTCGCCCAGCCCTCGATGATCAAACGCCCGGTGCTGGATCTTGGCGAAAAAACCCTGATTGGCTTCAAACCCGAACTGTACGCTGCGGCTATCGCCTGATTGAGATAGCCCTAAATAACGAGGTATCTGCATGTCCACTTCTCTGTTCAGCCTGGCCTTTGGCGTTGGCACACAAAACCGTAAAGGCACCTGGCTGGAAGTTTTCTACGCCCTGCCACTGCTCAACCCGTCGGCTGAAATCGTCGCCGCCGTCGCACCGATCCTGGGCTACACCGGTGGCAATCAGGCCATCGCATTCAACACCGATCTGTCCTCGCGTCTGGCCAATGCCCTCAAGGGTATCGACGACACCCAGGCCGCACTGCTGACCCGACTCGCCGAAAGCCACAACCCGCTGGTTGCCACGCTGCTGGCTGAAGACACCGCGCTGACCTCCACCCCTGAGGCTTACCTCAAGCTGCATCTGCTGTCCCATCGTCTGGTCAAGCCCCATGGTTTGAGCCTGGCCGGCGTGTTCCCCCTGCTGCCGAACGTCGCGTGGACCAGCCAGGGCGCCATCGACCTGGGTGAACTGGCCGAGCGTCAGTTGGAAGCCCGCCTGAAAGGCCACTTTCTGGAGGTCTTCTCGGTGGACAAATTCCCGAAAATGACCGACTACGTCGTGCCGGCCGGTGTGCGCATCGCTGACACCGCGCGCGTGCGTCTGGGCGCCTACATCGGCGAAGGCACCACCGTGATGCACGAAGGTTTCGTCAACTTCAACGGCGGCACCGAAGGCCCGGGCATGATCGAAGGTCGCGTGTCGGCTGGCGTGTTCGTCGGCAAGGGTTCGGACCTGGGCGGCGGCTGCTCGACCATGGGCACGCTCTCGGGCGGCGGCAACATGGTGATCAAGGTCGGCGAAGGCTGCCTGATCGGCGCGAACGCCGGCATCGGCATTCCGCTGGGCGACCGCAACACCGTTGAAGCCGGTCTGTATGTCACCGCTGGCACTAAAGTGGCGCTGCTGGATGACAAGAACGAGCTGGTCAAGGTCGTCAAGGCCCGTGAACTGGCCGGTCAACCGGACCTGCTGTTCCGTCGCAACTCGCAGACCGGCGCGGTGGAATGCAAATCCCACAAGTCGGCCATCGAGCTGAACGAAGCGCTGCACGCTCACAACTGATCGATGCTGCGTGCGGGTTCGGGTTCCCTCGGGGCACCGAACCCGCCTCAACGAGCGTGACTGATATGCCCCTCATTTCTCCCTGGCGCGCTGACTTTCCGGCCATCGACGCCCTGCAACGGCAAGGCCAGACTTATCTGGACAGCGCTGCCACCGCACAAAAACCCCAAGCCCTGATCGACGCCACGGTGCATTACTACGCCAATGGCGCGGCGAACGTGCATCGCGCTCAGCATCTACCGGGCGCCATGGCGACCCAGGCCTTCGAGGACACGCGGCGCAAGGCCGGCGAGTGGCTGAATGCCGGAGCGTCCGGGCAGATCATTTTCACCCACGGCGCCACATCCGCCTTCAACCTGCTCGCCTATGGCCTGGAGCACGTGTTTCAAGCCGGCGACGAGATTGTCATTAGCGCGCTGGAGCATCACGCCAATCTGTTGCCCTGGCAGCAACTGGCCCTTCGTCGCGACCTGAAACTGGTGGTGCTGCCCGTCACCGAGGCCGGCGTGATTGATGTTGAGGCCGCCGCGGAACTGATCACGCCACGCACCCGTTTGCTGGCGGTCAGTCAGTTGTCAAATGTGCTCGGCACCTGGCAGCCGGTCCGGCAACTCGTCGTGCTGGCCCAGGCGCAGGGCGCACTGACGGTGATTGATGGGGCCCAGGGTGTCGTCCATGGCCGACACGATGTGCAGGACATCGGCTGCGACTTCTATGTGTTCTCCAGCCACAAGCTCTACGGCCCGGATGGCGTGGGCGTGCTGTTCGGGCGACATCAGGCGCTGGCACAGCTGCAGCATTGGCAGTTCGGCGGCGAAATGGTCCTGCAGACCGGTTACCAGACGGCTACATTTCGTCCTGCACCGCTAGGCTTCGAAGCGGGCACGCCACCCATCAGCGCGGTGATCGGTCTCGGCGCGACCCTGGATTACCTCAATGGCCTCAACCAGTCCGCCGTCGCCGAATACGAAGCGCGTCTGCATGAGCGGCTTCGCGCCGGGTTGATGCTGCGCGACGGTGTGCAGCTGTTGGGGGATCCCCACGTGGCGCTGGTGAGTTTCGTTGTCGAGGGCGTGCACAACGCCGATCTCGCGCACCTGCTGACCGAGCAAGGTGTGGCGGTGCGCGCCGGTCACCACTGCGCCATCCCGTTGATCAGTGGGCTGGGCCTCTCCGGCGCGATTCGCGTGTCGCTGGGGCTGTACAACGATTCCGAGGATCTGGAGCGGTTTTTCATCGCACTGGATCAGGCCCTGGAGTTGTTGCGATGAGCCTGCCGACCGATGCGCACACGGCGCTGGAAACCTTCAACGGGTCATTGAGCTGGGAGCAGCGCGCACGACTGCTGATGCAATGGGGCGACAGGCTGCCACCCATGAGAGACGACGAAAAGACCGACGAGCATTTGGTAGACGGCTGCGAGAGCAAGGTCTGGCTGCTGGGCGATGTGATCGACGGGCACTGGCATTTCCGCGCCGCCAGTGACGCGCGGTTGATTCGGGGTCTGGTGGCGTTGCTGCTGGCCCGGGTCAATGGCCTGTCTTCGCAAGCGCTGCAGGACGTGGATCTGGTGGCGTGGTTCTCGCAGCTGGGATTGAGCCGTCAGCTGTCGGCATCCCGCAGCAACGGGCTGAATGCGGTGTTGCAGAAGATGCGGCAGATCGCATCGTAGGAGTTGTCCGTCGTCCAGACGCCGCGTTGTCGCGCAGCTAATGTGAGACCAGTGGGAGCGACCGGGTGGCGCTCTACCTTGCTCGCGAAGGCGATGTGTCAGTCGACATCTTCTTTTCAGATCCAACGCGTTCGCCAGCAAGCCGGCTCCTACGGATTCTGTGTAGCCCGAAGATTGTGTGCGTTGCAGAGAGACAGTGTAGGAGCGACTTGCTCGCGAAGGCGTCGAGTCAGAAACATCGATGGCGACTGACGCACCGCAATCGCGGGCAAGCGCGCTCCTACAGTTGATCGTGGTCCACCGAAAATCCGCGTTGGACGAAAGACCTGTGGGAGCAGCTCGCGAAGGCGTCGAGTCAGAAACATAGATAGCGACTGACACACCGCAATCGCGGGCAAGCGCGCTCCTACAGTTGATCGTGGTTCACCGAAAATCCGCGTTGGACGCAAGACCTGTGGGAGCAGCTCGCGAAGGCGTCGAGTCAGAAACATCGATGGCGACTGACGCACCGCAATCGCGGGCAAGCGCGCTCCTACAGTTGATCGTGGTTCACCGAAAATCCGCGTTGGACGAAAGACCTGTGGGAGCAGCTCGCGAAGGCGTCGAGTCAGAAACATCGATGGCGACTGACACACCGCAATCGCGGGCAAGCGCGCTCCTACAGTTGATCGCGGTTCACCGAAAATCCGCGTTGGACGCAAGACCTGTAGGAGCGCGCTTGCCCGCGAAGAGGCCGGCACATCCACTCGATATCCGGCCGTTGAAGGCGGCCTTCGTGAGCAAGTGTGCTCCCACATCCTCTGCCGTCAGTCCGTTGGCTTTGCTTTCGCCCGCTCCGACGGCCGTCGCACGCCGGCGACGATTTTGTCCACAGCCTTGGTCGCCGCAACCATCCCGAACGTGGCCGTCACCATCATCACCGCGCCAAAACCACCGGCGCAGTCCAGCTTAACGCCATCGCCGACGAAGCTTTTCTGCAGGCAAATGCTGCCGTCCGGCTTGGGGTAGCGCAGTTGCTCGGTGGAGAACACGCACGGCACGCTGTAATGGCGAGTGACCGTGCGGGAAAAGCCGTAGTCGCGGCGCAGGGTCGAACGCACCTTGGACGCCAGCGGGTCGTTGAAGGTGCGGTTGAGGTCGCAGACCTGAATCAGGGTCGGGTCGATCTGCCCGCCTGCGCCGCCGGTGGTGATGATCTGGATCTTGCGGCGTTTGCACCATGCGATCAGCGCGGCCTTGGCGTTGACGCTGTCGATGCAATCGAGCACGCAGTCGATGTCCGGCGTGATGTATTCGGCCATGGTGTCGCGGGTGACGAAGTCGGCGACGGCATGAACGACGCAATCGGGATTGATCTCCCGCAGACGGTCGGCCATTACCTCGACCTTGGCGCGGCCAACGGTGCTGCTCAGGGCATGCAACTGGCGGTTGCTGTTGCTGACGCAGACGTCGTCCAGATCAAACAGGGAAATCTCGCCCACGCCACAGCGCGCCATGGCTTCCGCCGCCCAGGAACCCACGCCGCCGATGCCGACCACCGCCACATGGGCCGCGCGCAGACGTTCCAGCCCCTCGATGCCGTACAGGCGGGCGACGCCAGCGAAACGCGGATCTTCTGTGCTCATGACCAATACCCCAAAAAACCGGCGCGCATTATAGGCCCTCACGGCGATTCGCAAAGCGCTGAGTTGCAGGCGTTTGGTCTGAAAGTCACCTCTTTCCCGGCCTGCCCGCAGCGCACAGTCAACGCCCTACACCGCCGGTCGAACAGAACTTCAACACGTGTCGGTTGCCAAAGTTTCGCCCCGCTGTACCCTGTCACTCCTCCCCGTTCCCCTCTTGGAACCTGAAGCACCTATGTCATCGCGTAAATTTGGACTCAACCTCGTTGTCGTCGTGGCGATTGCTGCGCTGTTCACTGGCTTCTGGGCGCTGATCAACCGCCCCGTCACCGCCCCCAACTGGCCTGAACAGATCTCCGGCTTTTCCTATTCGCCTTTCCGGCTGGGACAGAATCCGCAGAAGGATCTCTACCCGTCCGACGAAGAAATGCGTCAGGACCTGGAGCTGATGAGCAAGCAGACGGACAACATCCGTATCTACTCGGTGGACGGCACGCTCAAGGACATCCCCAAGCTGGCCGAGGAGTTCGGCCTGCGGGTGACCCTCGGTATCTGGATCAGCCCGGACCTTGAGCGCAACGAGCGCGAAATCACCACGGCGATCGAGCTGGCGAACACGACGCGCAGTGTGGTTCGCGTGGTAGTCGGCAACGAAGCGCTGTATCGCGAAGAGATCAAACCCAAGGACCTGATGGCCGCCCTCGACCGTGTGCGCGCCGCCGTGAAAGTACCGGTGACCACGTCCGAGCAGTGGCATATCTGGGAGAAGTACCCGGAACTGGCCAAGCACGTTGACCTAGTCGCCGCGCACATCCTGCCGTACTGGGAATACATCCCGATGGATAAAGCCGGGCAGTACGTGCTCGACCGCGCCCGCGAACTGAAACGCATGTTCCCGAAAAAACCACTGCTGCTCTCCGAGGTCGGCTGGCCGAGCAATGGCCACATGCGCGGCGGTGCGGACGCTACTCAGTCGGACCAGGCGGTTTACCTGCGCACGCTGGTCAACAAGCTCAACCGTCAGGGCTTCAACTACTTCGTGATCGAGGCCTTCGATCAGCCGTGGAAAGCCAGCGACGAAGGCTCGGTCGGCGCGTATTGGGGCGTTTATAACGCTGCCCGCCAGCAGAAATTCAATTTCGAAGGCCCGATCGTGGCGATCCCGCAGTGGCGCGTATTGGCGATCGGCTCGGCAGTATTGGCGATGCTGGCCCTCGCCTTACTGTTGATTGACGGCTCGGCGCTGCGTCAGCGGGGCCGGACATTCCTGACCTTCATCGCCTTCCTGTGCGGCTCGGTTCTGGTCTGGATCGGCTACGACTACAGCCAGCAATACAGCACCTGGTTCAGCCTGCTTGTAGGATTTTTACTGGCGCTGGGCGCGTTCGGCGTCTTTATCGTACTGTTGACCGAAGCCCACGAATTGGCCGAAGCGGTGTGGACGCACAAGCGCCGCCGCGAATTCCTGCCCGTTGAAGGGGATTCGGCCTACAGACCGAAAGTGTCGATTCACGTCCCCTGCTACAACGAGCCGCCGGAGATGGTCAAACAGACCCTCAACGCACTGGCCGCGCTGGATTACCCTGATTTTGAAGTGTTGCTGATCGACAACAACACCAAGGATCCCGCCGTGTGGGAGCCGGTCAAGGCCCACTGCGAAATGCTCGGCCCGCGCTTCAAGTTTTTCCACGTCGCCCCCCTGGCCGGCTTCAAGGGCGGCGCCCTGAACTATCTGATCCCGCACACCGCGCCGGACGCCGAAGTGATTGCCGTGATCGACTCGGACTACTGCGTCGACCGCAACTGGCTCAAGCACATGGTTCCGCACTTTGCCGATCCGAAGATCGCCGTGGTGCAGTCGCCGCAGGACTACCGCGACCAGCACGAAAGCGCGTTCAAGAAGCTCTGCTACTCCGAATACAAAGGCTTCTTCTACATCGGCATGGTGACCCGAAACGACCGCGACGCGATCATTCAGCACGGCACCATGACCATGACCCGTCGCTCGGTGCTTGAAGAGCTTGGCTGGGCGGACTGGTGCATCTGCGAGGACGCGGAGTTGGGCCTGCGCGTTTTCGAAAAAGGCTATTCAGCCGCGTACGCGCACAATAGCTTCGGCAAGGGCCTGATGCCCGACACCTTCATCGACTTCAAAAAGCAGCGTTTCCGCTGGGCCTATGGCGCGATTCAGATCATCAAGCGTCACGCCGCCAGCCTGCTGCGTGGCAAGGACACCGAACTGACCCGCGGCCAGCGCTATCACTTCCTCGCGGGCTGGCTGCCGTGGGTGGCCGATGGCATGAACATCTTCTTCACGGTCGGCGCACTGCTCTGGTCGTCGGCGATGATCATCGTGCCCAACCGTGTTGATCCACCGCTGCTGATTTTCGCGATTCCGCCGCTGGCGCTGTTCTTCTTCAAGGTCGGCAAGATCATCTTCCTGTACCGCCGCGCCGTTGGCGTGAACCTCACGGACGCGTTCTATGCGGCGCTCGCGGGGCTGGCACTGTCTCACACGATCGCCAAAGCGGTGTTGTACGGCTTCTTTACTACCAGCATTCCGTTCTTCCGCACTCCGAAAAACGCCGAAAGCCATGGCTTGCTGGTGGCGATTTCCGAGGCCCGCGAAGAGCTGTTCATCATGCTGATGCTGTGGGGCGCTGCGCTGGGCATCTGTCTGGTACAGGGTCTGCCGAGCAACGACATGCGCTTCTGGGTCATCATGCTGCTGGTGCAATCGCTGCCGTATCTGGCGGCGCTGATCATGGCGTTTCTGTCGTCGCTGCCGAAACCGAAACCGACGGAAGAACCCGCTACCGCCTGAAACAATGGGGCGCTGTACTAAACGGCGGCCTTCGGGTCGCCGTTTTGCTTTAAGCTATTCGCCGGTTTATCGCCTTGCCTTCACTCAATATCTCGGACTTTTCATGACAGCCCCAGCCGACCTCTCGCCCACGCTGCAACTCGCCTGCGACCTGATCCGTCGCCCATCCGTCACGCCACTGGACGCCGACTGCCAGGCCGTGATGATGAAACGCCTGAGCGATGCCGGTTTTGCCCTGGAGCCCATGCGTATTCAGGATGTGGATAACTTCTGGGCGACCCATGGCAATCAGGACGGTCCGGTGCTGTGCTTCGCCGGTCACACCGACGTGGTGCCGACCGGCCCGGTTCAGGCCTGGCAGAATGATCCGTTCAGCGCGCTGATCGACGAACACGGCATGCTCTGCGGCCGTGGCGCGGCGGACATGAAAGGCAGCCTGGCGTCGATGATCGTGGCCACCGAGCGCTTCGTCGCCGATCACCCGAACCATAAGGGCAAGATCGCCTACCTGATCACCAGCGACGAAGAAGGCCCGGCCCACCACGGCACCAAAGCGGTGGTCGAGCGTCTGGCGGCGCGCAAGGAGCGCCTCGACTGGTGCATCGTTGGCGAACCGTCGAGCACGACGCTGGTCGGCGATGTGGTCAAGAACGGCCGTCGCGGCTCACTGGGCGCAACCCTCACCGTCAAAGGCATTCAGGGCCATGTCGCCTACCCGCACCTGGCGAAGAACCCTATTCACCTGGCCGCGCCTGCGCTGGCCGAGCTGGCCGCCGAGCACTGGGACAACGGCAATGATTTCTTCCCGCCGACCAGCTTCCAGATTTCCAATCTGAATTCAGGCACCGGCGCCACCAACGTGATCCCGGGGGATCTGGTGGCGGTGTTCAACTTCCGTTTCTCCACCGAATCCACCGTCGAAGGCCTCAAGCAACGTGTGGCCGCTATTCTCGACAAGCATGACCTGGACTGGCACGTGGAATGGGCGCTGTCCGGCCTGCCGTTCCTCACTGAACCGGGCGCATTGCTGGACGCTGTATCCGCGAGCATCAAACACGTCACCGGTCGCGACACCCGTGCGTCGACCAGCGGCGGCACGTCGGACGGTCGCTTCATCGCCACCCTCGGCACCCAAGTGGTCGAACTGGGGCCGGTCAATGCGACGATCCATCAGGTCAACGAACGCATCCTCGCCAGCGATCTCGACGTGCTGACCGAGATCTACTACCAGACCCTGGTCAAGTTGCTCGCCTGATGCTGACCTGCCCGATCTGCTCCGCCCCGCTCGATTCAGCGGATAACGGCGTCGTGTGCCCCGCCGGGCACCGCTTCGACCGCGCCCGTCAGGGTTACTTGAACCTGCTGCCCGTGCAGCACAAAAACAGCCGCGACCCTGGCGACAATCAGGCGATGGTCGAGGCCCGCCGCGACTTTCTCAACGCCGGGCATTACGCGCCGGTTGCCAAGCGTCTCGCCGAACTGGCCGCCGAGCGCGCGCCGTCGCACTGGGTCGACATCGGTTGCGGCGAGGGTTATTACACCGCGCAGATCGCCCAGGGCCTGCCCGACGCTGACGGCTATGCGCTGGACATCTCCCGCGAAGCGGTGAAGCGCGCCTGCAAACGCGACCCCAAGATCACCTGGTTGATCGCCAGCATGGCGCGCGTGCCACTGCCGGATGCGAGCATGCAGTTCATCGCCAGTGTGTTCAGTCCGCTGGACTGGGCCGAGGCCAAGCGCCTGCTGTCGCCGGGTGGCGGCCTGATGCGTGTAGGACCGACCAACGACCACCTGATGGAATTGCGTCAGCGCCTGTACGACGAAGTCCGCGACTACAGTGATGACAAACACTTGGCGCTGGTGCCGGAAGGCATGAGCCTGCAGCACAGCGAAACCCTGCGCTTCACCCTGACACTGGCGGACGGCCAGGCCCGCGCCAATCTGCTGGCCATGACGCCCCACGGCTGGCGCGCCAGTGCCGAACGGCGCGCGAACGTGATTGATCAGGCCGAGCCGTTCGAGGTCACGGTGTCCATGCGCTACGATTATTTCGTCCTGAATTGACGGCTTGAAGCACCTGAACAGACTGAATCCGCGAGTGGATTTTTCCAGCACAACCAAGAGGCATCCATGCGCCAACCCGATATCGAGATTTACCTGAAAGACGCTGACGTCGACCACAAGGCGATCACGGCCTGGCTGACCGCAGACATCGGCCCTTGCTCTGAGTGGACACAGAAAGGCCAGACCTGGAAATGCCTCGCAGGCGACGTGCCCGTGACCTGGATTCCCAAGGCGGTCGGCAAGTGGAACAGCCTGTGCCTGGACAGCGACAAGACCCCGTGGGAAGACGATATCGCCTGCGCCCGTGCCGCCTTCGCTGCGCTAAAAGTCGAAGTGCGTTGCGCGCCGGGGACGTGGGTCGAGGAAGAGAGTGACGCCGAAGCCGATCAATGGATTCGCATCAGCATTGATGGTGAAGAAGAAATCACCTGGCATACGTCCTGATACGTCATCCCGCCGGGCACCCGCGCCGCTTTGCCCATCCCCACCAGATGCGGCAAACTGGCGGCCTCGCGGGCGTCGCCCCTCTCAGCAGAACTCTATGACCCGTTCCCCGTTTCGACGTCTTGTATTCGGCACCGTGCGCCGCCTGCTTTACCTGTGGGTGCGCTCGGAGACGATCAACCAGTCGTCCTTCACCCTCAATCTCGACCGCAGCCGCCCGGTTTTCTATGCGCTGCAAAACCCTTCGATAAGCGACCTCGCGGTCCTTGATACCGAGTGCCGCAAGGCCGGTCTGCCGCGCCCAGTCCTGTCCGTCGCCGTGGGCAATCTGACCGAGCCGGCCGCGTTTTTCTACCTGACGCCCGAGCCTGACTGGCTGGGGCGCCACGACAAACGCGGCGCACCGCCGACCCTTGAACGTCTGGTCGGAGCGGTCACACAGAACGCTACCGAAGACGCGCAAGTCATTCCGGTCAGCGTGTTCTGGGGCCAGTCACCGGACAAGGAAGACAGCCCGTGGAAACTGCTGTTTGCCGATAGCTGGAAGGTGACCGGGCGCCTGCGTCGCTTCGTGACCATCCTGATCCTGGGCCGCAAGACTCGCGTGCAGTTCTCGGCGCCGGTTCATCTGCGCGAGCTGGTCGATCAGAACAAGGGTTACGAGCGCACGGTGCGCATGGCGCAACGCCTGCTGCGCGTGCATTTCCGCAACCTGAAGACCTCCGTGATCGGCCCGGACCTTTCTCACCGTCGTCATCTGGTTAAAGGGCTGGTCGCGGATCCGCTGGTCAGGCAGGCCATTCTCGACGAGGCCGCCCGAGAGAAAATCACCGAAGCCAAGGCCCGTGAAAAAGCCCTGCACTACGGCAACGAGATCGCTTCGGACTACACCTACACCGCCATCCGTTTTCTGGAAGTGGTGCTGAGCTGGTTCTGGAACAAGATTTACGACGGCATCAAGGTCAGTCACCTGGAGGGCGTGCAAAACGTCGCCCAGGGCAACGAGATCATTTATGTGCCGTGCCACCGTAGCCACATCGACTATCTGCTGCTGTCGTACCTGCTGTTTCGCAACGGCCTGACCCCGCCGCACATTGCCGCCGGCATCAACCTGAACATGCCGGTGATCGGCGGCCTGTTGCGCCGCGGTGGCGCGTTTTTCATGCGCCGCACGTTCAAAGGCAATCCGCTGTACACCGCGGTATTCAATGAATACCTGCACACCCTGTTCACCAAAGGTTTCCCGGTGGAGTACTTCGTCGAAGGCGGACGTTCGCGGACCGGGCGCATGTTGCAGCCGAAGACCGGAATGCTGGCGATTACCCTGCGCAGTTTCCTGCGCAATTCGCGCATGCCCATCGTGTTCGTGCCGGTGTACATTGGTTACGAGCGCGTACTGGAAGGCCGGACCTACCTGGGCGAACTGCGCGGTGCGGCGAAGAAGAAAGAGTCGATCTTCGACATCTTCAAAGTCATCGGTGCGCTGAAGCAGCGCTTCGGCCAGGTCTCGGTCAACTTCGGTGAGCCGATCAAGCTGACCGAGTTTCTCGACCATGAGCAGCCGGACTGGCGTACTCAGGAACTGGGACCGGTGTTCAAACCGGCGTGGCTCAACGAGACCACACACCGTCTGGGCGAACGCGTCGCCCGCCACCTGAACGAAGCGGCTGCGATCAACCCAGTGAATCTGGTGGCGCTGGCGTTGCTGTCGACGGCGAAACACGCGCTGGACGATCAAGCCCTGGCGCGGGTGCTCGATCTGTACCTGACGCTGTTGCGCACCGTGCCCTACTCGCCCCATACCACGCTGCCGGACGGTGACGGCCGGGCGCTGATCGAGCACGTCAAGGGCATGAACCTGCTCTCGGAACTCAGCGATGCGCTGGGCAAGATTCTGTATCTGGACGAGCAGAATGCCGTCCTGATGACGTACTACCGCAACAACGTGCTGCACATTTTCGCGCTGCCCTCGTTGCTGGCCTGCTTCTTCCAGAGCTCGTCGCGCATGAGCCGCGAGCAGATTCTGCGCTATACGCGGGCGCTGTATCCGTACCTGCAATCGGAGCTGTTCATCCGCTGGTCGCTGGAGGACCTGGATGAGGTCATCGATCAGTGGCTGGCGGCGTTTGTCGAACAGGGCCTGCTGCGATTCGAGAACGGCGTGTACCTGCGCCCGGCGCCGAGCTCCCGGGCTTTTGTGATGCTGACGGTGCTGTCGCGGGCGATTGCCCAGACTTTGCAGCGTTTCTACATGGCGATTTCCCTGCTGCTCAACAGCGGTCAGCACACGCTCAGCGCCGAAGGGCTTGAGGAGTTGTGCACGACGATGGCCCAGCGGCTGTCGATCCTGCACGGCCTGAACGCGCCGGAGTTTTTCGACAAGAGCCTGTTCCGGCATTTCATTCAGACGCTGCTGGATCAGGGCGTCCTGCGCACCGATGCCGCCGGCAAACTGAGCTATCACGATATGTTGGGGGATCTGGCGGAAGGCGCCGCCAAGCGCGTATTGCCAGCGGAAATCCGGCTGTCGATCCGCCAGGTGGCGTTGCACCGCAGTGATGAAGTCGTCGGGGCCGCACCGATCGCCTGAGCGACGGCGAAGCCCTTCAAATGTTTCACCTGACAAGGAGCATCACATGAAACATATCCTGCTCACCCTCATGACCACCGTGCTGGCCGCTTGCGCTCACGTGCCGGACAACCTGCCGGGCTCGGTGGATGGCGAGGTGTTTTATCTGCAGCGCATGGCGCTTCCGCCGGCCGCTACGCTGAAGGTCACGCTGCAGGACGTGACGCTGGCCGATGCGCCCGCGCAGATCCTCGCCAGCCAGAACGGCCCGATCAAAGGCCAGGTGCCGCTGCCGTTTCACCTGACCTACGATCAGAAGCAGGTCCAGCCGGGTCACACTTACTCGGTCAGCGCACGCATCGAAGTGGACGGCAAGTTGCTGATGATCAGCACCGAGCGCTACACGGTGGACCTGACGCTGGACGAAAAACCGCCCGTCAAAATTCGCTTGAGCCCGGCCCGTTAATCGGGCGTGCATCACAGACCGCTGAAAAGGACATTACCCATGCTGCGTCGCTCAATCTCGTTCACTGGTATATGCGCCGGCCTGCTGTTATCGGCCAGTGCCTTCGCGTTGTCGCTCAATGATCTGTCGCAATCGGACGCCACCGGCGGATTGAAGGATGCCCTCACACAGAGCGCCCAGGTCGCCGTCAAGCAACTGGGCGTACCAGGTGGGTTCAGCAACAACAAGGATGTGCGCATCGAACTGCCCGGCAACCTGGGCAAGGTCGCCAAGAAGATGAAACAGTTCGGCATGGGCGCGCAGGTCGATCAGCTGGAGACCAGCATGAACCAGGCGGCTGAGGCGGCGATGCCCCAGGCGCAGACGTTGCTGGTCGATGCCGTGAAAAAGATGAGCGTGTCGGATGCCAAAGCCATCCTCAGCGGCGGCAAGGACTCGGCGACCCAGTACCTGAGCACCTCCAGCCGCGAACAGATCCGCGCCAGGTTCCTGCCCATCGTCAAACAGGCCACTGACAAAGTCGGCCTGGCACAGAAATACAACGCCTTCGCCGGTCAGGCCGCGACGCTGGGAGTGCTGGATGCCAAGAGCTCGAACATCGAAGGCTACGTCACCGAGAAGGCCTTGAATGGCCTCTTCGAAATGATCGCCAAACAGGAAGAAACCATCCGCGCCAACCCGGCAGCGGCAGCGACCGGTCTGGCGAAAAAAGTGTTCGGCGCGTTGTGAAGTCAACCTCCCTCGCCGGCCCCGGCCGTCCCAAGGATCTGGCCAAGCGACAGGCCATCCTTGACGCCGCAAAGAGCCTGTTCATCCGCAACGGCTATATCCAGACCAGCATGGACGCCGTGGCCGCTGAAGCCGGAGTCTCCAAGCTCACGGTCTACAGTCATTTCGTTGACAAGGAGACGCTGTTTTCGTGCGCGGTGGTGGCGCGCTGCGAGGAGGAGGTGCCCGAGTTGTTCGTGGATGTCCCGATGGACGCACCTGTGGAAAAGGTGCTGCTGGGAATTGCGAGGGGGTTTCAGACGCTGATCAACAGCCCTGAGTCCATCGACCTGAACCGTTTGATAATCACCCTGGGACCTCAGGCATCATCGCTGACTCAGGTGTTCTTCGAAGCAGGACCGCAACGCGTCCTGCACGAGCTGGAGCGATTCCTGGGCAAGCTGAGCGGTAAAAACGGCCTGCATTTTGAATCGCCGCTTAATGCGGCGGGGCACTTATTGAGTTTGATCAAAGGCGTGCACCATTTCAGGCTTCTCATCGGCACCGGGGAAATAGCGGACGAGCAGACTGCCGACCGTCATGCCAGTGAAGTGGTAACGCTGTTCTTGAAGGCGTATCGGGTTTAGGGCTGTAGAAATGATGGTGATCACACCGGCCTCTTCCCGGCTGAAGCCGGTCCCACTGAAAGCATCGCGTGCATCCATAGAGATCGGCGCCGGCCAGTATTGTGGGACCGGCTTTAGCCGGGAAGGCGTCGGGCGTGACACCACACATCTGATTGTGCGCACGCGGCCCCCTTCCCGGCTGAAGCCGGTCCTACAACACCGCGTGCATCCATGGATACTGGCGCCGGACTATATTGTGGGACCGGCTTTAGCCGGGAAGGCGTCAGGCCACACACCACAAATCTGATGTTGACCACACCGGCCCCTTCCCGGCTGAAGCCGGTCCTACAACACCGCGCGTACCCCTTAGGACTGGCTTGCGATTGATCAGCGAGGCTCGTGCATCGGGCAGCCGTTGTGGCTGGCGCGAAAGCCTGAAGACAGCTCATAGGACGGCTTGCGCACCCGCATGACGCCGCCCAGTGGACGGTGTTCAACCACGCCGTGCCAGGGGCTGAAAGCCATACCCTCGTCGACTTCCTGCTGGCGTTCGTCTGACCAGCTGTCCTGGAGCGGCACTTCGATACGGGCAACCGTCACGAACGGGCTCAGCTCTTCGGACCATTCCACCGAAGCGTCTTCAATCGGCATTTTTTCAAGATCGGTCGCCAGTTGGATACGCACGTCCCAAACGCCCCCCTTGCTCGCGAAGTGACTGCGCACCGCTTCCCGCAAGCCGTCCGGATGGCCATTCAGGTCCACCTTCTGGTCGGTCAACGCGGTGAGTTCGGGAGACACGGGCACCACGCTCAGCTTGGCGTAGTAGCGGCCATAGAGAAACGGCACGACGCTGTTATAGGTCTCACCCAGCAAATGGGTCATCGGATGCCCGCCCAGTGATCTGAGCGTGCCGCTCTCCCCGCCCACGGCTTCAACCACCGACTCCAGACCACGGAAAAAGGCCGACAGCGCTTTCTTCATGTTGGGCACTTTGTCGGTGGTTTTGGCGAGCAGCTTCAGGGTCTTGAGGAAATCCTTGGGCGTTGCGGCCGTGAACGCCTTGGCGTTCTGCATCACGAAGTCCTGAGTGACCTGCCCTTCACTGCCTGGAAGGCGTGCGCCCTGTACACCGACCAGCTTGATGGCCAGACCGCGCGGCGTTGACACCTTGTCGTCGAGCAGATCACCTGGATTGGTGGAAAAGCGCATCTTCACGTCGAGCGTGCCGGCATGGGCGAAGACACCCTGGGCCAGTTCGGGCGGCAGATTATCCAGAATGCGGATTTGCCCATGCAGCAAGCCGTGGGCCTTGGCATGCACGCTGCGGATGGCATGGCCGCCATCTTCGTAAGTAGTTTCCAGAATGCTCTGCATGGCCTCGGCGAGTTCTTTGCTCGTCTGAGCCTCGTCATCGGGTATCTGCTCGAAGTGCGGCTCGAACGGCAAAGGCGTCACGGACAACGGGAAGGTGCTCATCGGTTATCTCCGGCTACAGCTCTGGTCAGGGCATATCGCCGATGAGCGCACACCTGAAACGGTGGCTTGTCAGGCATCGGCACAGCAGATGACTGCGCCGACAATTGCCGGGTTCAGGTTTACCGGACGAGTGTCACGCCCCCGTGCCTTTCAACGCTTTTTTCGGGTAAATATCGTAGCGGCTGGATTTGCCGTCGAGCGCGTAGGAAGGCTTGGCCCCTTCGATGCACGGCGCCTTGCGCGGGCGCTTGACGACAACGCGATGGCTGGCCAGCGCCAGCGCGGCTTCCAACAGTGCCGGGGCGTCCATGTCGTCGCCCACAAGTGGACGGAACAAGCGCATCTCCTTCTTCACCAACGCGGTCTTTTCCCGGTGGGGAAACATCGGGTCGAGGTAAATGACCTGGGGCGGCTCGCCTTCCCATTGGCGAATCAGCTCGATGGAGTTGCCGGTCAACAGGCGCATCTGCGCGATGATTCCGCCCACGTCCAGATCCCTTGCACCGCGCGCCAAACCGTCTTCGAGCAGCGCGGCGATGATTGGCTGTCGCTCGATCAGGCTTACTTCGCACCCCAGACTCGCCAGCACAAAGGCGTCCTTGCCCAGCCCCGCCGTCGCATCCAGCACCCGCGGGCGCACGCCCGGCTGAATGCCTACGGCCTTGGCGATCATCTGCCCGCTGCCGCCGCCAAACAGACGACGATGAGCCGCCTTGCCTTCGATGAAATCCACGCGCACCGGGCCGGGCGCGTCGTCACCCAGTTGCTGCAATTGCAGCCCGTCCTCGGCCACTTGCAGGGCGAAATCCGCGTTGGCGTCGGCCAGCGGCAAACCCAGTCGTTGCGCCCACTGCTCTGCGTTTTCCTGCCCGTCGGGGGTCAGGCTGTCGACCCGAATGCGGCTGCCCGCGTGCTGCTCAGTCATTGTCTCTACGCACTCAAATATTCTTAATGATTGGCAGTGTCTGCCGATAACAAAAGTATCCGGCATTTTGCCAGACCCACGGGCTGTACTGAGCGCTTATGTCAGACATTCAGCAAACCTCCTCGATAGGCTATTTGACGTACGCAGGCGACTACAGCGTACGCAATACCCAAACCCTGAGCGGCGTCACGCAGCTCTGGCAGGATGCGTTTGCCCGTGCGATGGCCCAACAGGTCGATGACAACGCAGGCGAAACCCCGGAATACAGCGCCGTCGCCACGACGGACAACCTGACCGGCGAGCCTATTGCCGGCGCCACTGCGCTGGGCAAGATCGTCGAGCAGCGTGAATGCCCGGTTCAGGACAAGGAAATCGCGCCGCCGGAGCCTTTGTTCCTGCCGATCGCCGAGTTCGAATGGGAGCTGGCCGACAAGCCCGCCAAGCCGTTCACCGCGATGGAAATGATAGAGCAACAACGCAACCTCGAATTCGATGACAACTGGGTTCGCCCTACCGTGCTCAACCCCTACGATGACAGCGTTGAACACGGCCCGGGCCCTCAGCCTCGCCCACTGTTCCTGCCGATTGCCGAATTTGAATGGGACCTGGCCGACAAGCCCGCCACACCCTTCAGCGCTGAAGAGATGACCGAGCAGCAGCGTCATCTGGCCTTTGATAACGGCTGGGCGCGTCCGATTGTGCTGCAGAACCTTCGTATCGCTGCCTGACGCCAGGCCGTAACCCAGCGCAGCACAACCTCGCTCGCCTCCCCTAGCGACACACCCGCCAGCGTCCCATGTCCAGGTGAAAGTGGTTTCGGTGTGCGGCGTTATAATCCGGGCTCAGCACCGTATTGAACTGCTGGCAGGCGCCATCCCTTACCAATCGCAGAAAACGCGCCTCGTCGCCCTCGTCTTTCCAGTCCTTGAGCACCGAGATCCTGCGCCCGTCTGCCAGTCGAAACCCGGCGATGTCCAGCGCATTCGCGGTGGCGTGCTGACTCAGGCGGCCCTCGCTGCGGTTGTAGATGTTGCGACAGGCGAAGCTGCCAAGGTGATCGACCTGCGTGACCTTCTGCCCGAACACCGACTGGGCCGCCGGCTGCAACTGATGAATATCGAACAGCGCATACGCCACCGCCAGGCGACAACTGGACAGAAAACTGCTGCTCAGCGCGACGTCGCCGCCCTGGATACGCAGAGTGTTGGTGAGTGGGCATTTGGCGTCGGCAGCGCTGTCGGCCTGGTGCGTGTAGCGCAGGGTCGAGGTTTGCAGTGCGGCCTCGCACAACGCCGGATCCTCCTGCAATCGCCAGAGCTTGAAAGGCGTAATAAAGTTGGGCTCGTCCCGCACATTCAGCGGGGCCCACGGATTCCAGCGGTCTTCGACAGGCAGCCAGCCACGCCAGATCGACACCGCAACGGCTGCGCTGATCAAAACCAGGAGAAGAAAGAAGGTAGAGCCGCGCATGCAGGAAGGTTCTCGTCTGACGGAGGGATGAGTCCACCCTATCTCGACCTCAGAGCAGCCCGAGTTGCTCCACTTGCCGACCGCGATCCAGTTCCGGTAGATCGGGCAACCCCGGCAGCAGAGTCATGAGCTGCTGGTGAAAACGACGGGCCAGTTGGGGCGAGGCGATGTTGTCAGGCGTGTGCAGGAATACCGAAGGCGTACGTCCCTCCTCGATCCAGCCGGCCACCTTTTCCGCCCACTGGACGATGAAGCCTTCGTTGATCTCCTCATCCGGCCCGCCAATGAAGCGCACTTGAGGGAAGGACGTGAGCGCGGCCGGACGCGGTGGGACTTTGGGCTTCTTCGATTGCGCATGAAGCACGGCAGGGTCAGTGGAGACGGAACTGAACAACGGCCGGGAATCCAGACAGATGCGCTCGACACCCCGGTCGAGCAACAGTCGGTTGAGCTGACGCTCGTCCTCGCCCTTGGTGAAAAACGCCATGTTGCGCACTTCCACCGCCAACGGCCGGCCTTCCAGTGCATCAATGAACGCGGCCAGCTCATTCAACCGATGGGGACCGAAACTGGCCGACAGCTGTAGCCACAGGGGTTCAAGTCTCGACCCCAGCGGCGCAAGCAGTTGCAGGAAATCCTCTACCGCGCCCAGGTGCTCGCGCAGGTCGCCGGCATGGCTGATGTCACGGGGGATTTTTGCAGAGAAGCGAAAGTGCTCCGGCAAGGCGTCCGCCCAGCGCTGAACGATCTCAGGCTTGGGACGCGCGTAAAACGTGGTATTGCCCTCGACGGCGTTGAAGACCTGGGCGTACAAACCGAGCAAATCCAGGTCCGGGGCATCCGGCGGGTACAGTGACTCACGCCAGGCCTTTTCGCTCCAGGACGGGCAACCGATGTAATAAGGTGGATGAGCGAGGTTCAAACGTGAAGATCGAGCCCGGCGACTTCAAGATCCCACTCGACGAAGGTCGAGGTCATCAGATAGCTGCTCAGCGCGTGGGCGACGCGGGTGCTCATGGCACGGGGGAAAATGATGTCTTGCTGACGCGCGGGCACGTTTGCAGTGGTACCGGTCTGGCGACGGGCCACTTGCGGATTCACCTCGATCTCCTCGTTCACTTCCTCGAACGAACCTTCCAGCGCCGCAGAATCCTTGCGAGGCTTGCGCTTGATCGGGTAGGTACGTGGTGAAGGACCGGTGATTCGCATCATGCTTACTCGGCGTCTAATAATGGCAATTTAATCTCACAGTAAGCCGTTAAGCAAACATGCGAACGATAACTAGACCACACTTATTGCGAATTGTTTAAACCCGCCTGAATTTTATGCGGATTTATCGCTGAACGGTCGTGAACAGTGTGACCTGCTTCGCAGATCGGGCGTGCCATGGCGTATTCACCGGCCTGATCGATACCGGCAGCATGAGCCGGCTTGCTGGCGAACTCAATTCAACCCGGCACTGCAGCAGTGCCGGATGACGCAGGTTCGCCAGCAAGCCGGCTCCTACAGATTTGCGAAGGGCCGGAATATAGGGTTGGTCCTCAACGCGCCTTGGGTGTGGCGACTTTATCCCGAAGGTAAACCGGTTGGGCGTCGTCGGCAACGATGGCTTCGCCACGCTGCCAGGCGAAAGTGCCGAGGGTCAGCAGGTCCTGCGCGTGGGGCAAAAGCGTGGCGTCCCGGGCACCGACACCGGCGACAATGCGCTCGGCATAACCCCAGCCCGTGCCCGCGCCGAACCAGTCGCCCGTCGCAGCGCTCGGCAAGGCTGCCAGCTCAGGCGCCATGACTGCCTCTTCGCCCGCCAGCTTCATCTCCCCCGCCACTTCGCGGTAGCAACCCCAATAGACTTCGTCCATCCGCGCGTCGATGGCGGCCGCGACCTGAGTGGCGCCCTGCTCACGCAAGGCCCGTTGCGCCAGGGCCGCGAGATTGGAGACCGGCAGCACCGGGCGGTCCAGGCCGAAGGCCAGCCCCTGAACCACACCGATGGCGATACGCACGCCGGTGAAAGCGCCCGGCCCGCGCCCAAAGACGATGGCGTCCAGCGCCGACAGGCCGATGCCCGCCTCGGCCAGCAGGTCCTTGATCATCGGCAGGAGTTTTTGCGCGTGCAGGCGCGGGATCACCTCGTAGTGAGTCAGCACTTTGCCGTCATGCAGCAAAGCGACTGAGCAGGCTTCAGTGGCGGTGTCCAGGGCCAGCAAGGTGGTCATCGGGGTTTCCATCGTTGTGCGAAAAAAGTGCCGCATTATAAACAACAACGACCCGCAAGCGGGCCGTTGTTCAATGCGGTGAGACGCGAATCAGCTCAGGGCTTCAAGCACCTTGGCGGTGATCTGCTCCACCGAGCCGACGCCTTCGATGTGACTGCACTTCGGCGTGCCGTCCTGGGCCTGCAACTTGGTGTAGAACTCCACCAGCGGCTTGGTCTGGGAATGGTAGACCGACAGGCGATGACGAACAGTGGCTTCGACGTCGTCCTTGCGCTGAACCAGTGGCTCGCCAGTGACATCATCCACGCCTTCAACCTTTGGCGGGTTGTAGAGGGTGTGGTAGACGCGACCGGAGCCTTCGTGAACGCGGCGACCGGAGATGCGCTTGACGATCTCTTCGTCATCGACCTTGATCTCGATGACGTGATCGATGGCCAAACCGGCTTTCTTCAGGGCTTCTGCCTGAGGAATGGTGCGCGGGAAGCCGTCGAAAAGGCATCCGCCAGCGCAATCAGGCTCGGACAGGCGATCCTTGATCAGGCCGATGATCAGGTCATCGGAGACCAGACCGCCGCTGTCCATGACGCTTTTGGCTTGCAGGCCCAGTTCAGTGCCAGCCTTGACCGCAGCGCGCAGCATGTCGCCGGTGGAAATCTGCGGAATGTTGAATTTCTCAGTGATGAACTTTGCCTGAGTACCTTTGCCGGCCCCGGGAGCTCCCAGCAGAATCACGCGCATTGTTGTGCTCCTCAAATTTTTATAGAGATATCGTCGGATTCGCCTAAATGGGGCCAATCGCAAAATTTTACTGACCCAACGGCCAAAGGCTGATCAAGATACACAGCCGATTCATGCCGCACAAGACGGCGAAAGTCGCAGTAACCCGCGAAAAACCAGTAGCTTGGCATCGATCCGCGCGCGGGTCAGACCTCGTGCAGCCGGGTGACGCTACACCGGCCACGACGCTCAAGCGTGCGGCCGAATGAAAGGGGTGGTGTTCATTCGGCCGGCTTGCCTGTCCGTCAGCCGGTGTTGCGCAATCCGGCGGCGATGCCTGCGACAGACACCAGCAGCGCCTGCACCAGCGGACTGTCCAGACTCGCGTCCTGGTGACGGGAGCGCGCCAGCAACTCCGCCTGCAATAAATGAAGAGGGTCGAGGTAAGTGTTGCGCAGGCTGATGAACTTCAGCGTTTCAGGGCTGTGGGCCAACAGCCTGGACTGGCCCGTCAGGCCGAGCACCACGTCACACGCCTGCGACAATAGGCCGCGCAAATGCGTCCCCAAATGCAGCAGTTTCGGCTCCACCAGACGTTCGTCGTAGAGCTGGGCGATGTCGCTGTCGGCCTTGGCCAGCACCATTTCGAGCATGTCGATGCGGGTGCGGAAGAACGGCCACTGCTCACGCATCTCGGCGAGCAGATCACCCTGACCGCGCTCCAGCGCCGTGCTCAATGCGTTTTCCCAGCCCAGCCAGGCGGGCAGCATGAGGCGAGTCTGGGTCCAGGCGAAAATCCACGGAATCGCACGCAGGCTTTCCACCCCGCCTTCGCGGCGCTTGGCCGGACGGCTGCCCAATGGCAAGCGGCCCAGTTCCTGTTCCGGCGTCGCCTGACGAAAGTATTCGACGAACTCCGGGTCTTCCCGAACCACGGCTCGGTAGGCTTTCACGCCGTCTTCGGCCAGTTCGTCCATCACCTGACGCCAGGCCGGTTGCGGCATCGGCGGCGGTTGCAACGTGGCTTCCAGCACTGCAGCCAGATAAAGGTTGAGGTTCTGCTCGGCAATGTCCGGCAGGCCGAACTTGAAGCGGATCATCTCGCCCTGCTCAGTCGTGCGGAAACGCCCCGCCACCGAGCCCGGCGGCTGCGACAGAATGGCCGCATGTGCAGGGCCGCCGCCACGACCGACCGTGCCGCCGCGACCGTGGAATAACAGCAGCTCAACTTCCTGCGCGCGGCAGATCTCAACCAGTTTTTCCTGCGCCCGGTACTGCGCCCACGCCGCAGCGGTGGTGCCGGCGTCTTTGGCCGAATCCGAGTAGCCGATCATGACTTCCTGCGGACCTTCCAGGCTTCGGCGATAGGCAGGAATGCTCAAGAGCTGCTCGATGACCGGGCCGGCGTTGTCCAGGTCGGCGAGGGTTTCGAACAACGGCACCACGCGCATGGATCTTTGCAGCCCGGCTTCTTTTAACAAGAGTTGAACGGTGAGCACATCCGAGGCCGCGCCGGCCATGGAAATCACGTAGGAACCCAGCGATGCCGCCGGCGCAGCCGCGACCTCACGGCAGGTCGCCAACACTTCGGCGGTGTCCGCTTCAGGGCTGAAATGCGCAGGCAGCAGCGGCCGTTTGTTGTCCAGTTCACGCAGCAGGAAGTCGACGCGTGTCGGCTCATCCCACTCGTCGTAGCGGCCGAGCCCGAGGTATTCGGTGATCTCGCTCATGGCCGAACTGTGCCGTGTGGAATCCTGGCGCACGTCGAGCTTCACCAGAAACAGGCCGAAGGTCACCGCACGACGCAAACAGTCGAGCAGTGGGCCATCGGCGATCACGCCCATACCGCATTGGTGCAGCGAGTCGTAACACAGTTGCAACGGCTCAAGCAGCTCGCGGTTTTCGTGCAATACCTCTTCCGGCGCGACCTGGGTGACACTCAGTGAGGCGTGGGCCCAGTTGCGTGTGGCCCGAAGCCGCTCACGCAGTTGCTTGAGGACACTGCGGTAAGGCTCGGCGCTGTCACCCGCCGCTTCCATCAGCGCAGGGCTGGCCTGCTGCATCGACAGTTCGGCGGCCAGTTGATCGACATCACGCAGGTACAAGTCGGCGGCCATCCAGCGCGCCAGGAGCAGCACCTCGCGCGTGACAGCAGCGGTGACATTGGGGTTGCCGTCGCGGTCGCCGCCCATCCAGGAAGCGAAGCGGATCGGCGCCGACTCCAGCGGCAGGTGCAGACCGGTCGCAGCGTGTAGCGCCTGATCGGCCTTGCGCAGGTAATTGGGGATCGCTTGCCACAGGGAATTTTCGATGACCGCAAACCCCCACTTCGCCTCGTCGACGGGCGTGGGGCGGACGCGGCGGATTTCTTCGGTGTGCCACGCTTCGGCAATCAGTCGTTGCAGACGCGCGGTGATCTGCTCACGCTCGTGGCGGTTCAAATCACGATGATCGAGCGCAGCCAGCTGCGCAGCGATGGCGTCGTACTTCTGGATCAGCGTGCGCCGCGCGACTTCGGTCGGGTGCGCGGTCAGCACCAGTTCGATTTGCAGCGTGGTCAACTGGTGCGCCAACGCTTCGGGTGTCTGCCCGGCCTGCTTGAGACGTTCCAGCAGTTCGGGCAACACGCGGGATTCAAAAGGCTGCGGCTTGCCGTCATCGCGACGGTGAATCAGCTGATATTGCTCGGCGATGTTCGCCAGATTGAGGAACTGATTGAACGCACGTGCCACCGGCAGCAATTCGTCCTCGCCCAGGTCTTCAAGACTGGAGCTAAGCTGCTCGGTGCCTTGGGTCGATGCGTGGCGATCAGCCTTCGCGCTTTTGCGGATGCGCTCGATCTTCTCGAGGAAATCAGCGCCGTGCTGATCGCGAATGGTGTTGCCCAACAGCTCACCCAACAGATGAACGTTCTCGCGCAATCGTGCATCGATATCAGCCATCCAGCCCTCTCCTTCAGCTTTTTTGTTTTTACCGGCGAGTCCTTGCGGGGGTCCATTCGCTGCTGCCGAACGGAACGCCCTGCGGGGTTTCGTTTCTATTGGTGTGTATAGAGCGACAAATTGATGTCCATACGCAACCCTCGACGCACTTTCACCGCCGGGGAAGCCCGTCTCAGTCACGCTTCACCGTGGCTCTCCACGTCCAATACCCGCCCTCGCGCGGCAACCGATGAGGTATGTATGAAGATCCGAGAACTCGCCGAACAGTGGGAACAGAACGCCAAAGGCCGTCTGACCGAGACCGCTTACGCCATTCATTTGGACGTGGAGGCTGCCGCGCGGCTTGCGGCGATCGCCGAGATGTACCCCAAGCGCACGCCTGAGGAGTTGCTGGGCGAGCTGATCGGCGCCGCGCTGGAAGAACTGGAGGCGAGCTTTCCTTACGTGCGCGGTCAGCAGGTTGTCGCCACGGATGAGGAAGGCAACCCGCTCTACGAAGATGTTGGCCCGACGCCCCGGTTTCTCGAGCTTTCGAGGCAGCATCTCCAGAAAATCTCCGATCGGGAAGGCCTGTAACGGTTGCATCCGCGACGTCGCTTTTAGCTCTGAAAAAATGCCCTGTAGGCCGTATCGGTCCGATAATCGCGTGGGCAAAAAGCTGTCATTTTTCGAGCGCCAATTTTACAACACGTAACAAAAGCTGACCGGAAGTTAAAAAAAATGTCTGAACTATTCAAAAAACGCGGCGGTCCGAGCAATTAGCCATTCCAGTAAAGCCGTCAGATGACAGCGGAAGCGACGCAACACCATCCATCCGCGTGGGCTGCTGCTGAAATGGAACAACCAGTTTTCAGGAGTTAAGCAATGGAGTTGACCACCATGAACACCAGCACTGCCAAACCAACGTTCAATCGCCTGCGCGGGCTGAAGATGGCTGCACTGGCGCTGGGTACCAGCGTTCTTCTGGCTGGTTGCGCAGGCAATCCTCCGAGCGAGCAGTACGCCGTGACCCAGTCGGCCGTCAACGCCGCTGTCACCGCTGGCGCGACCGAGTACGCTGCCGTTGAAATGAAGTCCGCTCAGGACAAGTTCAAGCAAGCCGAACTGGCGATGCAGGAAAAGAAATACGACGAAGCTCGTAAATACGCCGAGCAGGCCGAGTGGGATGCACGTGTAGCCGAGCGTAAGGCTCAGGCCGCGAAGGCACAGAAAGCGGTGCAGGATGCTCGTCAGGGCGTCAATGAGTTGCGTGAAGAAGGCATGCGTCAGGTTCAGCCTGTCACACAGTAACGCCTCGCAGTTCAAGCATTGGCCATTGAGTTAAAGGACGAAAATATTATGCGTAAACAAGTACTTATTCCTGCCCTGCTGGCTCTGAGCGTTGGTTTGGCGGCGTGTTCGTCGCAGCCGAACGTGAATCTCGAACAAGCCCGCACCAACTACTCCGCGCTGCAAAGCAACCCTAAAGCCACTGAACTGGCTGCGCTGGAAACCAAAGACGCCAGCGAGTGGCTGGACAAGGCTGACGCTGCGTACCGCAACAATGATGACCAGAAGAAGGTCGATCAACTTGCCTACCTGACCAACCAGCGCGTTGAGTTGGCCAAGCAGACCATCAACCTGAAGACCGCTGAAAACGATCTGAAAGGCGCTGCGGCCCAACGTGCACAAGCGCGTCTGGATGCCCGTGATGCTCAGATCAAGGCCCTGCAGAACAGCCTGAACGCCAAGCAGACCGAACGCGGTACGCTGGTGACCTTCGGCGACGTACTGTTTGACCTGAACAAGGCTGAGCTGAAGTCGTCCGGTCTGGTCAACGTCAACAAGCTGGCCCAGTTCCTGTCGGAAAACCCTGATCGCAAGGTCATCGTTGAAGGCTACACCGACAGCACCGGTTCGGCTGCCTACAACGACTCGCTGTCCGAGCGCCGCGCGAACTCCGTGCGCATGGCTCTGATCAAGATGGGCGTAGGCCCGGAGCGTATCGTGGCCCAGGGTTACGGCAAGGAATACCCGGTTGCTGACAACACCAGCGCCTCGGGCCGTGCCATGAATCGTCGTGTGGAAGTGACCATTTCCAACGACAACCAGCCAGTAGCACCGCGCTCTTCGATGAAGTAATGCGGTTGTAGCGGCAATAAAAAGCCCCGCCTGTTGCGAAACAGGCGGGGCTTTTTTGTGGCCTGCGTTTTTCTCCGGATGGGGTTGGGGTGAGGTGCTCTTAGGAAGAACTGAATGCGCCCCGTGTTTTTGGGGACTGCGCAAGAAGTTGCGCACTCACTTGTTCAAAACAGGGCGTTGATGCTCTACAGGCCACGTCGCTCGTGGCCTGTAGACGAGTGCGCAAGAAGTTGCGCAGGGGTGCGCAACTTCTTGCGCACTTTTACTTTGTTATCGGGTTTAGCGTTCGCTAAAACCCGTCGTTTTTCTTCTTAAGCTATTGATTTTGCTTGGCTAATTCATAACTGGCACAAGCCTTGATATCTCCGTGCCCCCCGGATTGGCATTCACGCCATTTCGGTTGGTTTTTTGAGCACGG